>JAKEFD010000167.1 GCA_022616245.1 Gemmataceae bacterium | reverse complement strand
CCAGCCAAATGGGCCACGGATGAACACGGATTAAACACGGATCAAAAAATGCACTCGGGCTTCATCCGTGTTCCATCCGTGTTTAATCCGTGGCTCTTGTATGAAGACGCTAGTATTTCGCCTTTTTGGTGAAATCGACAACGGTGGTGGAACCGGGTTTGACTGCGACCGTACGCTCTTCGTTGACGTTTTCGCCGCGCTGTACCCATTGGGCTTTGATCCTGTATTGATAGGTGTGCCCCGGCTCCAAGTCCGGCGTCGTATAGACACGAATCGCACTCAGCCCCGAATCCTTCTTCTCGCCGTCGACCCACACGACGGCAGCGGTGGTGGGCAGGATGACGCTGACGACAGCTTGCGTTTCCGACGGCTTGGGCAGCACCGCGGTCGAGGACTTATAGGGATCGTAGCCTGATTCTGACGCCGGTTGATAAATGTTGTTGATGATGGTGTTTCCGCTATACACCGGCACGGGATAGGGGCGCTGCATGCGGTGATGCAACAGCCACCACTTGTACGGATTGTCCTTCTGTTTGGGATCGATGGGCGGCTTCTTGTCGCCGTTTTTCTGGTTTTGTGCGTGCCCCAGATCAGAGCAAACCGTCAACGCGGCCAAGACGAGGAAAACGCCGATGATGCTTTTCATGGCAACCTCTGGAAGCCTCTGGTTCCTCTTCCCAATCTCCATTGTACAGACCAAGGGAAGCTGCGCGCTATTCTTCCAGATAGGTGTAGCCGTCCAGCCCCGATTCGTAAAAGCGCAAGAGTTGCCGAGATTCGTTCAGGGTGATGCGGTTATTGCGCACGGCCCGTTCCACATCCTTGCGCAAGGCGGCTATCAGCTCGTCGCCGTTGTATTGCACGTAGGCCAGCACTTCGCGGACGGTGTCGCCCTTGATGACGCCGTCGAGATTGACTGCGCCGTCGTCGTCCACGCTGACATGGACGGCATTGGTGTCGCCGAACAGGTTGTGCAAGTCGCCGAGGATTTCCTGGTAAGCGCCCAGGAGAAATGCGCCCAAGTAATACGGTTGTCCGTTGAAAGGGTGCAGCTCCAGCGTGGCGCGGACGTCGCGCAGGTCGATGAACTGGTCTATCTTGCCGTCCGAATCGCAAGTGATGTCGCCCAAAACGGCGCGGCGCGTGGGGGCTTCGTTGAGGCGGTGGATCGGCATGATCGGGAAAAGCTGCTTGACCGCCCAGCTATCCGGCATCGATTGAAACACGGAGAAATTGCAGAAGTACGTGTCGGAGAGGAGCGGCCCCAGCCCTTGCAGCTCCTCGGGCGTGTACTCCAGGCCGCGCACCATCTTGAGGATCTTGTTGCACACTGCCCAGAAGAGCCGTTCCGTCAGGGCGCGCTGCTCGATGGTGAGATTGCCGACGTTGAACATGTTGAGCGAATCATCCATCGCTTGCTGGGCGTCGTGATAGCACTCGAGCAGGTTTTTCTTGGACAGGTCGCGATAAATGCCGAACAGGTCGGTGATCTGCGTCGGTGAATCCTGGGGAATCTCCGGCGGCACGTCGTAGCGGTCGAAGTTGGACACGCCCAGAACGTCGAAGATCAGCATGCTGTGGTAGGCGACGACGGCCCGGCCCGATTCGGAAATGATGGTGGGATGGGGCACGCCGCATTCGTCGCACACGGACTTGATGCGGAAGACCACGTCGTTGGCGTATTCCTGGAGCGTGTAATTGACGGAGGATTCAAAGTCGGTTTGCGAGCCGTCGTAGTCGATGCCGAGACCGCCGCCGACGTCGATGTATTGCACGCCGGCGCCGACGCGGTGCAGCTCGACGTAAATCCGCGCCGCTTCGTTGAGCGCGTTCTTGATGCTGCGGATATTGGTGATCTGGCTGCCCAGGTGGAAGTGAACGAGCTGCAGGCAATCCTCCATGTTGCGCTGCTTGAGGTATTCGAAGGCTTCGAGCGCTTCGGTGAGCGTCAGGCCGAACTTGGACCGGAAGCCGGCGCTGTAGCGCCAGCGGCCGGCCCCACGCGCCGCGAGCTTGACGCGCACGCCGATGACGGGCCGCACGCCCAGCTCCTCGGCGTTGCGGACGATGGTCTCGAGCTCGGTGAACTTTTCAACGACCGGGATGATGAGCTTGCCCATTTTGCGGGCCAGCATCGCCATCTTGATGAATTCGTCGTCCTTGAAGCCGTTGCAGATGATCGGCGTCTCGCCCCCGTTCGTGAGAGCGAGCACCGCCAAAAGCTCCGGCTTCGAGCCGGCTTCCAGGCCAAACTGGAATTGCTTGCCGAAGTCGAGGATTTCCTCGACCACGTGGCGCTGCTGGTTCACCTTGATGGGATAAACGCAGCAGTACGGGCCCTGGTAATTGAACTCGGTGATGGCGGTTTTGAAGGCGTCGTAGATCTCGCCGACACGGTGGCGGAGGATGTCGGTGAAGCGCAACAGGATCGGCAACTGGATGCCGCGCTCCTGCAGCTGATCGACCAATTCCTTTAGATCAACCGCTTGCTCCGGCTTTTTGTTGGGGTGGACAGTGAGGTGGCCTTTTTCGTTGATGGCGAAATAGCCTTTGCCCCAGTAACCCACCTCGTAGATGTCCAGGGCGTCCTGGACCTTCCAGGCTTCCATCAATTCCATTTAGGTAGCGCCTCACCTGTCAAGGGATAGAAACGGACGATACGCTGGTGAATCGACGCGCGAGTTTTTCATGAAGGAAAATGCCTGAAGCCTCAACTCCGCCCGTGTTCCGTTGCATCATTAGTATTTTGTTTTTCGATCCACGTCAAGAAGTTTTCAACCATCTCGTTGATTCTATGTATGTAAATGCACCTTAAAGTGGGTGGCATGCCTTGGCGGATCGTGTGCAACGACGGCGAACTCAGTACCAACACCGCCAAGGCATGCAAAGCGCCACGCAACTGGGCGCTTCGACATGCCACCCATGCCACCCGGCGCGCTATTCAACTATGGAACGAGGGCATCCCTCGAAAAAACACATTCGTCGGCTCGGCCTTCGATTCCAGAAGCGCGAGGAACGGGTCGGCGTGCGTCGGCAACGACCAGGGCAGGCACACGAAGTCGGCGGACTTGCCTGGCGCGAGTGATCCGGTTTCGTGCTCCCACCCCAAGGCCCGCGCGCCGTTGATCGTTGCCATGCGCAACAGCATGTCGCCCCATACATCGGGATAGCGTTCGTGCAAAAAGCGCAGCTCGCCCAGGATGCTCAGATCGGGATTGGACGCCAGGCTATCGGTGCCTAAGGCGACAGTTACGCCGCGCGTGAACCAGTGGCGAAACAGGTGCGGCGTATGCCCGAAAGCGGCGTGGGTGCGCGGACAATAGATGACGGCCGTGTTGCCGAAATCCGTGCCGGCGTCGAGGCAATTTGCATGCACGAGGGAAGTGCCCTTTCCCGTGCAATAAAGGCGCACGATGGTTTCGAGATCGTGCACGAAGCCTTGCGGATCGTAGACGCCCAATTCGCGCAAGAAATCCGCGAATGGGCCGTCCGGCAACACAAACTCCGCCCAGCTTTCCCCCAAGTGCGTGGAAACGGGAATGCCGCCTTCGCGATTGCGCCGGGCCGCCTCCTCAAAAATCGAGACGCGCACGCTATAGGGCGCATGTGGACTGAGTCCCGGCCGCAGCGTGGCAGTCGCCGGATGTCCTTGAAGCCATTGGTCCGCCGCGTCCAATGCCTGCGCGGCGCGGTCAGCTGTCAAGCCAATCATTTCGAAGTAGACAACCGCACGCAGGGGAAAGCGCGCGAGCGACTTCCAGCTTCTGCCGCCGACGGCGATATCGCCCAGCAGCGTGACTCCATGGGCCAGCGATTGGCGTAGGCCGCTTTCAATGGCCGCGACGGTTTGGTCGGGCGTCTCCTGCCGCCTGTGCGCGCCGATGCCGCGCAGCCACTGGATGAAGTCGGGCGACGGCGGCAATTTGCCGGCCAGGTTGGAGAGATCGAGATGTGTGTGTGCATTGACGAGACCGGGAATGACAGCCGTGTCGCCCAGGTCAAAGTCCGCTTTGCGCGCGGCGTTCGACTGCAATGACACGATCCGCTCGCCGTGGATGGTGAGCACGCCGCGCTCGATGGGCGGCGCATCGCCAGGAAAGATCCAGCGCGCGGTCAACGACCACGGTCTGTCGCGCGGCGGCTGCATAAAGCGTAACCCGTGGATTAGAACTCCGATTCTGACCGGACAGAATCGGAGTTCCATCCCACGTAGTTGAATTTGCAATTCTCAATTTACAATTTTCAATTTGAAATTCCCCCTACAAAGCGAAGGACCCACGGCGGGGATGATGCCATGGGTCCGTTCGTTGTAGGACGGGTCTCCAGGCCCGTCCTGGTTCACGGACGGGCCTGGAGACCCGTCCTACTCATGCTTGTCACTAGGCATGCACCTTGGCGGTGAACTTCACTGGCAGTTTGCCTTCGAAGAGCTTCTGTAAGTTGTCTTTCATGGCGGTCGGATCGCCGCCGCGGAAGTTGAACTTGTTGTCGAGCACAGTAGTCATGTTGGCGTACACTTGCTTGAAGGCGGGGTTGGCGGAACTTTTGCCCGGCTGGCACATTTCGTTCCAGGCGTGCATTAGGTCGCCGTTGTTAACGCCTTCGAGGACCACGCTGTAGCGCTTGCCGCCCGGAGGCACCACGGCCGACTTGGGCTCGGCGCCGGCCGTAACCGTTTCGCGGGCCAGGACGAAACCGTAGTACGCTTCGTTGCCATGCTCGCCGATGTCGAGACCTTCGATTTCCTCCTCCGGTGACACGCGGATGCCTACGGTGTACTTGAGGATGAGCCAGGCGACGATGGCCACAGGGAAGACATACAGCGCGGTGTAAATCACACCCTGTAACTGAATAAGGAACTGAGTCATTCCGCCGCCATAGAACAAACCGGTCAGTTTGGTCGCGGCGTTGCCGGCGGCTGACGGCGCTGCGAATAGACCTATGCACAGGGTGCCGAACACGCCGTTCACTAAGTGAACCGACGTGGCGCCGACGGGATCGTCGAGCTTCAGTTTGTCAAACATGAGCACGGCGAGCACGACCAGCACGCCGGCGATAAGGCCGATGATCACGGAAGCTGCCGGCGTCACAAAGGCGCACGGCGCCGTGATAGCCACCAATCCGGCCAAGCAGCCGTTCAGTGTCATCCCCAGGTCCGGTTTGCCCAAAAGCAACCACGCGGCCACAGTGGCGCTCAAGGTTGCCGCGCAGGCTGCCAGGTTGGTCGTGATGGCCACTTCAGCGATCACACCACCATCGGCTGCCATCGTGCTGCCGGGATTGAAGCCGAACCAGCCAAACCACAGCACAAAACAGCCAATGGTAGCTGCGGTCAAGTTGTGGCCTGGAATCGCGTTGGCGCGACCGTCCGCGCTGTACTTGCCGATACGCGGGCCGAGGATGATGATGCCTGCTAACGCGGCCCAACCGCCGATGGAGTGCACCTGCGTCGAGCCGGCAAAATCAAAAAAGCCTCCCGCTTGCAGCATGCCGCCGCCCCAGATCCAGTGGCCGACCACCGGATAAATGAAGATGGCCATGATAAAACTGAACAGGATGAACGAATGGTACTTGATGCGTTCGGCCACGGCGCCGGAAACGATGGTGGCCGCGGTGCCGGCGAATACCAGCTGGAAGAAGAATTTGGCCCAGAGCGGCACGCCCGTCCAATTGAGCGCGTCGTAGGCGCCCCAATAGAAGCTGGACGCCGCGTATTCCTTTTCGAACGAACCTTTTCCCGGCACGTCGAGTTTGACGGCAAAGGTCACGTCGGCTTCTTCTTCCTTGCCTTCCTTGTTCTTGATTTTCCTCTTGTTACTTGTGATCGTGGTTCGTGCTTTTTCGCTGGCCTCGTCGATCGATGCGACAAGTTGCTCGTTCTTCTTGGCTTCTTCAGCGTCGGTCAAATCAATTTCGAACTTGTCTTTGATATCGGCTTTGATCAGGTTCGCGAGGGAACCCGTGTTCGGGCTGCTGTCTACCCCGCCGACTGTCGCCAGCCCCTCTGTCCCTAGCAACGCCGAGCCGTGCCCAAACATGATGCCCCAACCGACAAGCCAGAAGCCGATGGTTGTGGCCGCGAACACGATGAAGTTTTTCGAAAGAATGTTGACCGCGTTCTTCGCCCTGCAGAATCCCGATTCGACGCAAGCGAAACCGAGGTTCATGAAGAACACAAGGAATGCGGTAATCATCACCCACATGGTGTCCGCAGACAGCTTGGAGCTGCCTTTGAGATCGCTGATGGCAGTGTTGGCGGCGTCGAGGCTTTTTTGCAATTCCTCCAGCGACGGCCCTTTGCCCGCAGGCTCCTGCGCCCAAACGGAAACGGTGCACACGAAAAGGGAGAGGGCGACCACGGCAACAGGTGTTGCCCAGCGCAGACTTTTCACGGTGACCTCCTTAACAAAACGAAGGCCCATCGACCAACGCGGCATCACAAGCGCGCAGGAACAACGATGAGAGGCGGGAAAACTATTGCGCCTATCAAAGTGCAATAAGAATGCCAAATGTTTCGCCGTGGATGCCGCTGGCACTAAAGCCAACAAGCGCAAGAGGAAACAACGACGGCTTCTTACCGCGCCAATGACGCGCTAGCGGGTTCGTGCTTTCTTCCATTGCACGGCGTGCATGCAGATGCAGCAAACTTCCAAGCTCGGTCTTCTCCGCTGCGCCGTTCTTTGCTATCCGTGAATAGCAATGCAGGGTGACGTGACCATCATCGGCGGCGGAATTCTCGGCATGGCGACCGCGCTCGCACTATGTGAACGCTCGGCCGCGAATGTGACTGTGCTGGAAGCCGAGGACGCGCTCGGCAGGCATCAGACCGGGCACAACAGCGGGGTCATTCACTCCGGGCTGTACTACAAACCCGGCTCACACAAGGCGCGAAACTGCGTCGCAGGCCGCGATGCCCTGTATCGTTTCTGCGCCGAGCACGGCATTCCGCATGAGCGCTGCGGCAAGATCGTGGTGGCCCTGGACAGGCGCGAATTGCCTGCCCTGGCCGAATTGGAGCGGCGCGGCATGGCCAATGGCCTACAGAATCTGCGGCGGCTAAAAGCAGAAGAGCTGCGCGACTTCGAGCCGCACGCGCGCGGCCTTGCCGGCTTGCACGTCCCGGAAACCGGCATTGTTGATTACAAGAAAGTCCTGGCCAAGTATGCCGAACTGGTCCAGGCAAAGGGCGGCGCACTTCGGCTTGGCGCCCGTGTTCGCGCGGTCCGCACCATGCCCGACGCCGTCGTCGCCGAGCATGCCCAAGGGGAAACCAAAAGCCGTTTTCTGGTCAACTGCGGCGGCCTGCAGTCGGACCGGATCGCCAGGATGTGCGGCCTCGAGCCCGGGCTAAAGATCATTCCGTTTCGCGGCGAATACTATGAGCTGGCATCGGACAAGAAGCACTTGGTCAAGAACCTGATCTATCCGGTTCCCGATCCGCGTTTTCCGTTTCTGGGCGTGCACTTCACGCGCAGGATCGACGGCACGATTGAAGCGGGTCCCAACGCCGTCATGGCGCTCAAGCGCGAAGGCTACTCGTGGCGCTCCGTATCCGTGCGCGATTTGTGGGAAATGGGCACGTACGGCGGGCTTTGGAACATGGCCGCGAAGTACTGGCGCATCGGTATGGGCGAGCTGCACCGTTCGCTGAGCAAAGCCGCGTTCCATCGGGCTTTGCAACGGCTCGTTCCGGACTTGGCGTGTGACGATCTCCATCCGGCGGGGGCCGGCGTCCGAGCCCAGGCCGTGGAGCCGTCGGGCGCTCTGGTGGACGATTTTCGCTTCGTGCAGACGCCGCGCATGATCCATGTTCTCAACGCGCCTTCGCCGGGCGCGACGGCATCGCTAGCGATTGGCCGAACCATCGCGGACATGGCGGTCAAGCAGTTTGGTCTACGTGAAACGTCCGGTGGCTTGTAGGACGGGTCTCCAGGCCCGTCCCGCTTGACGCGGGCCTCCGGACGGGCCTGGAGACCCGTCCTACAAGTCACTAAGATCAGCGGGCGTGATGCGGCCGTCGTGCAATGCGGAAGCGACTAGCGCAGTAGAGACGCCGCATTGAGCGAGGCGCTGGATATCGTCGATGCTGCGAAGGCCGCCGCCCGCCGTCACGCGCAAGTCCGGCCAGCGCTTCGAAAGCCAGGCGCATATAGCTTCGGTGCCTGTGCCGCAGCCGACACCGACTCGCGCCAGGTCAAGAACGATAAAACGGTTCGCGCCGCAGCCCAGCGCGGTTTCTGCGATGCGTTGCGGATCGCTGCCCCAATTAGGAGCGGCCAGGGGTTTCCCCTCTTTCAAGTCCAAGGAAAAAACAATCCGCTCGGCGCCGTAATACTGCACCAGCTCGCGTAATGTCGCTGGCCCGTCTAACGTCTCCAACCCGGCGACAATGGTGTCCACTCCCGCTTCGGCGATCGGACGGGCGGACGCGGCATCGCGCACGCCGGCATCGACGCAGAGAGTGAAGCCGTCGTCTTGCAATTCGCGATAAAGTGAAAGCGCGGGCGCTTTGCCGCTTCCTGATGGGCGCGGCTCTGACGGTTGAAACAGAATGGAGTCGAGGTCAGCCAAGTACAAAGTGTCGAGTCCGAACTGCGCGCGGAATGCCCGCGCGATCGGCAGTGGTTCGGAAGAAGTACACAGCCGGCTGACGATGGGGCGATACTCCTGGCGCCGCCCGGCCATGCCGCGCACCACTTGCCCGCCCAGTAAGTCGAGCACGGGGACGATCTGTATCATGGAAAGCTAAATCTGATAGGTCAGCTCGCCGTCCGGCTGCGTTTGCTTGACCAGGTCGGCAAGGGTGATGGATTCGAGGTGTTGCTGTTCAAGGCGCTGCAGTTCCGCGAAGGCGCCTTTGACAGCTTGGACCGCGGGCGTCGAGTGCAGCCCGGCCAGCGCGAAGGCCAAGGGAGGCGGAGGTTGGTCCGCGGCCTGTATGATCTGCGCCAGCGTGATCTGTTCGGGCGGCGAAGCCAGGCAATAGCCGCCGGTCGCGCCGCGTGTGCTGTCCACGAGCCCCGCGCTCTTAAGCTGCATGAGGATTTGCACCAGAAAACGCTGCGACAGCCCATGCGTCTCGGCAATGGTCTTAAGCTGCACCTGATTCTTGCCCCCCCAAACACAGGCCAGTTCGAGCAAGGTCACACACGCATACTGAGATTTCGCCGATATCCGCATAAATTGCTCTCCGCGCTCCACGCTGCACTCAAATACCGCTGCCCTCTTCGTGCTCGATCACGTGCAAGCCGCATTCTTTCTTGACTTTGCCCGCCCACCGTCCGGCACGCTCGTCCTCACCCTCCTTGACGGCCCGAGTGCACGGCCAGCAGCCGATGCTCGGATAGCCCTGGTCGTGCAAGGGATTGTAGGGGACATCGTTTTGGACGATGAATCTCCACACTTCGTTCGTCGTCCAATGCAAAAGCGGGTTAATTTTCACCAGATCGAACTTGGCGTCCCATTGCACCACGGCGGCCTGCCCGCGGTCGTCCGTTTGATCTTTGCGAATGGCGCTAATCCATGCCAGGTATCCGGCCGCCGCCTTGCGCAAGGGCAGAATCTTGCGATCGTGGCAGCATTGGTCCGAATACAGGTTGTACAGCGGTCCGCCGTGTTCTTTCTCGTATTCTTCGACAGTGAGTTCGGGGTAGATATACTCAACTTCAATGCCGTAGCGCTCTTTGATGCGTTCTCGAAGCTGGAGCGTTTCCGGAAATTGATAGCCGGTTTCAAGATTGAAGATGCGGATGCGCGGCTCGATTTCGGCCAGCATATGAATTATGCAGTTGCCTTCCGGCCCAAACGCGGTCCCCATGGTCAACTTGGGGAAGAATTGCGCGACCGCCCAGCGTAAAATGGCTTGGGGAGCATGACCGTCCAAAAGACGGTTCGCCTCTTCGATTTGATCTTTGGTAAGAGAATGCACTGCTATCCCGTTCCCTAACGGCGAATGTTTACTATGTTTATAAATATAGTAGTGATTTAGTCAAGACTGATTGCTCCCAAGAACGGACCAAAACGGTCCAAAACGCAATCTAAATGCTTGCCACCACTGACTTTTCCTTGGATTCGTTGCATCGTGTGTGTGTCTGTATGCAATGCAATCCATAGCTTATGAAGAAGTGAAATGACATACGAATTAAGTATAGGCGGCATAGTACTTTGTGGCGGACAAAGCACCCGAATGGGGCGGCCCAAGGCTTGGCTCCCGTTCGGTCAGGAATTGCTCTTGCCGCGCGTCGTGCGCATTCTCAGCGACATCGTCAAACCGATTGTCGTTGTTGCGGCTCCCGACCAGGAAGTGCCGCCGCTACCGCCCGAAGTGGAAGTGGTTCATGACGAGGAGGAAGGCCGCGGTCCGTTGGAAGGCTTGGCGGCGGGTTTGTCGGCGCTGCAAGGCAAGGCGGATGCGGCCTACGCATCCAGCTGTGATGTGCCCTTCTTGCAGCCCGCATTTGTACGCCGTCTTATCGATCTCTTGGGCCACTATGCCGTGTGCGTGCCCAAGGTCGGCGACAAGCATCATCCCTTGGCGGCGGTCTATCGCGTCGAAGTGGTAGAACACGTCCGCAAGCTCCTCGACGAAAACCGGATGCGGCCCTTTTATCTCTTTGCCGAAGTGCCGACGCGCGTGGTCGAAGCTGACCAGCTTATCGAGTCCGACCCCGGCTTTCGCTCCTTGCGTAATGTGAATACGCCGGAAGAATACCAGGCGGCACTGCGCGAGTTGGACAAGCCGGCCAAGCCGAGCTAGTTAGAAATCGATGCAAGAACGCAGCGTCACACCCAATTCCAAATTGATAATTGCAGATTGTAAATTGCAAATTGAAAGAGAGTACGCCATCGGCATTCCAATTTGAAATTTGCAATTTGCAATTTTCAATTTGAAATCTGGTCTTCTCTGTGCCTCTGTGTCTCGGTGGTTCAACTCTTAGCGCGTATCCCATCACGAAATGGATCGTCCGGATCAAAGAGCAGCGTCGCCTCCGCAGTGACGAATGCTTGTCCGCGAATGCGCGGGATAATCTGGCCGTTGTCGATGCGGACGACGCCTTCGAAGACGCTGCCGACGATGCTCTCCTGACGCCACACCTGGCCTTCGCGAAGCTTGCCGTCGGCGTACAAGCAAGCGAGCTTGGCGCTCGTCCCGGTGCCGCACGGCGAACGGTCGTAGGCCTTGCCGGGACACAAGACGAAGTTTCGGCTATCGTTCTTGGACTCGCGCGGGAGGCCAAACAACTCGATGTGGTCGATCTGGCCGCCGTCCTTGCCCCTGATGCGGTGCTCCTCCAATGCCTGCCGGACGCGCCAGGTGAACTCGGTCAGCTTTTCAACATTGCCATGTTCCAAGGACTGTCCGTGATCGTTGACGAGGAAAAACCAGTTGCCGCCCCAGGCGACGTCGCCGGTGACTAAACCGTGTTCATCGACCGTGACACTCACGTTGGCGGCGTGGCGAAAGCTGGGCACGTTGTCGATGATGGCCGTGTTCGTATTGTCCAGTTCGACGCCGACAACGCCGGCGGATGTTTCCAAAAAATGCTTGCCGGGCTTGATGCGGCCCAAGTGCGCGAGCGTTATCGCCACGCCGATCGCGCCATGACCGCACATGTGGAGCACGCCGACGTTGTTGAAAAAGATAACGCCGGCAGCGCAGCGCGCGTCGGTCGGCTCAACCAAGAGAGCCCCCACGAGCACGTCCGAACCGCGCGGCTCGTTGACGACCGCGGACCGAAACGCGTCGAACCGGTCGCGAAACAGGGCACGCCGTTCCGCCAAGGAGCCGCGACCCAGGTCCGGACCGCCGGCGACGACGACCCGTGTGGGCTCGCCAGCGGTGTGGGAGTCAATGACTTCTACGCGTTTAGCAGTCACTGTTTCACCACTCTGCTCGGAACGTCTCCCGTAGATTTACCTTTTTCGATCACGAGCACCTCTTGCGCCAGCAGGCGCACGTCCGCCCAGTCATGGCTGACAAACAGTGTCGGGATGCGCCATTCTGCGAGCGCGCGCTCCAGATAATCCAGAATCCGGTTCTTGAGTTCGGCGTCGAGCGAAGCCAACGGCTCGTCCAGTAGCAAGAGGCCCGGGCCGCGCAACAGAGCCCGGCCCAGCGCCACGCGCTGTTGCTGCCCGCCGCTCAGGGTGCCGGGCAAGCGCTCCAAAAGATCGCCAAGGTCCAGCAAATCGACCAGTCGCCTAAAGTCGATGGAGCGCGCTCCGCGCCGGCCCACGCCGAAATTCAAATTCTTTCGCACCGATAAATGCGGGAACAAAAGCAGGTCCTGGAAAACGACGCCCAGGTTGCGCGTTTCCGGAGCGAGAAAGACCCCCTTTTTGTCGTCGGCAAATGTGCGGCCGTCCAGATGAATCACGCCTCGATCGGGACGCAACAGGCCGGCCAGTAGATGCAGGAGCGTTGTCTTGCCGCTGCCCGACGGGCCGAAAAGCGCGGTGACGCCGGCGCCGACTTCGAAGCGGGCTTCAATTGCAAAGCCGTTGTTCCGGCGAAAGCGTATGTCGCAGAAAAGTTGCGTCATCGGACGTCTCAGTATCAACCCTTTGCGTCTTTGCGCCCTTGCGTGCGTTCCAGCCATTCCGCGGCGAACAAAGCAGCCAGCGCGATGAGGATCGCGAGCACTACCAGGCGGGCGCTGGCTTCAATGCCGCCGGGCGCGTTGGCCTCGGTGTAAATGAGGAGCGGAATCGTCTGCGTCTCACCCGGCAGGTTGCCCGCGATCATCACCGTGGCGCCGAACTCGCCGAGGCTGCGGGCGAAACCGAGCACAGCGCCGGCGAGGACGCCGCGCCGGGCCAGCGGCAAGGCAATGCGAAAAAACGTCTCCCAACGCCCTGCGCCGAGCGTGCGCGCCGCTTGCTCCAGCCGAACGTCCTGATCGGCGAAGGCGACGCGAATGGCCCGCACCATGAGCGGAAATGCCATCACCGCCGCCGCCAGCGCCGCTCCCTTCCACGTGAACACGAGGTGGAATCCGAACCACTCATCGAGGTACTGGCCCAACAGGCCGCGCCGACCGAACAGCACAAGAAGCAGATAGCCAGTAACCACCGGCGGCAGCACGAGCGGCAAACTGAGAAAAGTCTCCACGAGCGCCTTGCCCCAGAAATCCCTGCGCGCCAACCAGTAACCGAGGCCAATCGCCGCCGGCAGACTCAGGACGGTCGCCGTCAACGCCACCTTCAAGCTCAGCCAGACGGCCGACCATTCCGCAGGGGTCAATGCGTCGTCCATCCGTCAAGGGCCCTTGGGTAACGTGAAACCGTGTCTTGTGAATAGGGCTGTGGACGCCGGGGATTGCAAGAATTCAAAGAACTTCCGCGCCGCCGCGTTCTTGGCGCCGTGCCCAAGCAGCACCAGCGGATAGCTTATCGGATCGTGCAGCGACGGGTCAAAGACGTGCACGACTTCGACTTTGTCCGAGATGCGCGCATCGGTTGCGTAGACGATGCCGGCTTCGGTCTCGCCGCGCTCGAGATAAGTAAGCGTCACGCGCACGTTGTCGCCGGCGGCGACCTTCTTGGCTTTTTCCAGGGGTTCGAGCAGGTTCAGCTTATGGAGAGCTTGCCGCGCATAGATGCCGGCCGGCACCGTCGGCCCCGCCAACGCGAGGCGCCGGACACTCTCTTTCAACAGATCGCGTGGCACTTCGATTCTGGCCTGGTTGCCTTTGGGCACAATGAGCACGAGTGTGTTTCCAAGCAAGATCCTGGACTCGAGGGCGTAACCTTTGTCCTTGACGAAGTCGGCCCATTTTTCATTGGCGGACAGGAACAGATGCGCCGGCGCGTCCTGCACGATTTGCGTGGCCAGCTTGGAGGAGTCGTCGGCGTTCAGCTTTACTTCGACGGCGCCAGGTTCTTTCGAAAAGGCACTGACGATCTGGGCAAGTGCGTCCTTCGTGCTGGCAGCCGCGAACAAGACAATGGCATCGGCGGACTTGGAACCATTCGCACTGTTCTTTGCGGGGCGTCCGCAGCCGGCTGCGAATACTATCCAGACAGTCACAAGACCAAGCGCGGTTTGTGAGGACATGACTCGTAAGGCACAAGAATTCACTTGTCGATCAGGACTTCGGTCGACTTGATGAGGGCCTTGGCATCCCTAGCCGCAACTCCATGATCGTGACATCATACGACACGATCATGTCAAAACCAGGCCCGGAAGTCGTGTGTTAAGGGATTTCCAGAACCCGCAAGTCGCCGCCGACCAGGCCAAACGCGAGCCGACGGCTGTCCGGACTGAAGGCCAAGCAGTGGAAGACGTCGTTATAGATAGTGTGCTCGAGGATCAGCTTGCCGGTGCTGATATTCCACGTGCGCAGGATGCCTCGAGCCGCGGGCGTTTGCTCGTTCTGCCCCGGCACTTCCACAACGCTGCCGACTGCCAGGTGCTTCTTGTCCGCAGACAGGGCGAGATAGCTCGTAAGCACTTTGCGTTTTTCGACTTTATTCGTGAAGACTTCGCCGTCAGAGCCGCGCGCGTCAGAGCCGCGCCCGTGAGGTAGCGGATTGCTTCCACGTTTGGGGCTGGAAAGATCGAGAACCTTAATCGTCCCATCCTTGGTTTGTTGCGCGATCCATTGGCCGTCGGGACTCAGCGTTAACCCAGCGAGGTCAGTCTGGGCATAAAGATCGCCCTTGACCAAGTCGAGCACGCGCCAGCGGAAGCCGCCCATGCCCGCGATGCGTTGCCCGTCGGCGCTCGACGTAAAGCGGAACATGAAAAACCCGCCGCCGGCGTCGCTCGAGAGTTCCTTGCCGCTGGCCGCGTCCCATGTCTTGATGTCTTCGGTAATGCCAGGTCTCCATGTTTTCCAACCGCTCGTGGAAATGAGCCGTTTGCCGTCCTTGGAGAACGCCACGCCGGCAATGAAATCCTTGTGCCCCTTCAGGGTGAGGCGCTCGCTACCATCTGCAAGATTCCAGGTTCTAACGGTGCAATCATCGGCGCCGCTGGCCAGCACCTTGCCGTCGGAACTGAACGCGATGGGGCTGACCCAACTTGTGTGCCCCTTCAAGGTGTGTAGTCGCTTGCCGCTAGTGGCGTCGAGAACGATCACGTCAAAACGGACCGCTGCAGCGATCTGCTTTCCGTCCGGACTGAAGGCGACGCTAATGGGGTAAACGTAACCGTCGGCTTTGAAGAGAATGGTCTCCTTGGCGGGCGGCGGGGATTGGCCGTGGCTCAGTGACGCCACGAATACAACGGAGCAAAGACCAAGGGGAAGTAAATAGGGACGTGTCATGTTTTTCTTGCACGGAAGTCAGCCGCGCAGTTAAGACGGGATGCTGTCAGAAATCGTTTGAATCGGAATTCGGAAAGCGTCTACTTCCTGCGCATTTCCACATCCCACAACCGAAACTCCCAGCGCTGGCCTGATTCCCCGTTCCGCAGCCCGTCCCAGCGGTCGCCTTGCATCGCTTTGGATGGGCCGATGGAGTACACGACCACGCCGTCTTTGGTTTTGCGATAGCGCAGCGGTTGGCCGTCGCAGGGGTCGGGCGGAATGTCGGCCACGAAGTCGGGCAACAATGCTTCGAGCTTGTCCGGCCAGTGGCCGTGTTTTTGCCGGTAGCGTTCAAGGGCGACGCCTAGCATGCCGCAGGCCGCTTGGGCTTTGCCGCGCAAGAAGGTGTTGCCGTGGAACTTCTTCCAATTCGGGGTCAACAGCTTAGCCACCTCTGGGAGGTCGATATATTCCGCTTGCAGCTTCTCTATGGCGTCGAACTGTTCGTGGACCGGCAACTTGCTGATCTTCACGGCCTGGTTGGCGTAACGCAGTCCCTGGGTATGCGCCGAATTTTGGCTGTTGCCAATGAAACCAAAGGCGCGCGCGCTCGTAGATGCGTTTTGTTCGCTGAGGGCGGCGATGAACTTGAAGTCGATTTTCTTGGAATCCAGCAGGCTGAAGATCTGATGCAGGACGCCGCGCTCCGTGCGCGCGGCCATCGGGAAAAAGTCTTCCTGCCATTCCTTTTCGAGAAGCCTCTGGAGCCTGTCGAGTTCCGAATCGGGCGCGTCGCCGGAAGCCAGGGTGCGTTCCAAAGCGTCGAGGGCCAGGCGCACGCAGGCGATGCGGACCAGCACGGTGACGGTGAACGGCTCGTCGCCGAACGAGCGACCGGCGTTCAAGGCGGCCCGCGCCGACAGGCAGGCGCCGGCCAGGTTGCCCTTGTGCGCTTTGAGGGCCGCATCGTGGGCGAGCCACGCCGCCATTTCTCTTACTTTCTGCGCGTGCGGGATCAGCGTGCTGATGATGTCTTCGTTGTAGGTGATCGCAAAACTGCCTTCGTCCATGTCCGCGATCGCCAGCGCATCGGCCAGGCCCGCCTCGAAAGGCTGCACGGCTGCCCAGAGCGCGTTTTCTTGCGCGGCCGTCAGCGCCTTGTTGGGGGGCATTAACTCGATCTCTTGCAAGATGGGGATGTCGCCGAATGCCTTGGGAAACTTGGCATAAGCGGCCAGGATCACGTCGGCGGAGTTGCGTGCCGGCGGAACATGTTTGCGCTTGCGGACCATGTCGAAGAAGCGCCAGTTCGGCTCTTCGCGGTCGAGCTCGGCGATGACCTCGGCCAACTCGCGGCGCTGGGCATTGGCCTGCCACAGCAAGTAGCCGAGCGGAGCGCCGGCGCATAGCGCCAGGATCAAGAGGCCCCAGAGTAGGCGTTTGCGCGGCATTGCTTTGCTCGGGCGTCCATCTAGATACACGACGGACGCGGTGTTTCATCTTACCATACTTCAACCGATGATCACCCGCGGCTGCCTGTCCGGGTTCGGCTCGGCTTGCAGTATGAGCTCGCGCACCATCCAGGGGACGTTGCCTTCGCCGAACAACAGAAAGCCGATGTTGGCGGCCATGGGGCTTTCCTCGGACCAGCCGAAGTGAATTTCTGGCGGCCGGCCCACTTTGGACAACTCCAGCGCCAACGCGGCGATCATGTGCGCGATCGACGCGCAACGAGTGACGCGCAAGATGAACGAACCGCTTTCTTCGATCACTTCTATGAGCGGCGTTTGGTAAAAGTCGCTGGCGTCGCCCAGCGAGGCTTCGATGAACACGATCGGCACCTCCGGGCCGAGGCGGTGCTCCTTGCGAATGGCCTCTTCCTTCTCCTTCAAGCTGCGGCTGCCCGGCCGGTGCGGCACCAGTACGGGAAACTCCAAGTGCTTCATGCTGTCCCAGAGAAACTTGGATTGTTCGTTCGCGAATAAGAAACCGCCGAAGCGCAATTCCTTGCTGCGCGCGAAGCGCGAGATCACGCTGGACGCCACGATTGCCAGGATGAACCAGGTGGCGATCTTGATGCCGTCCGGTTTCTCGATGACGTTGGCAAGTGTGGTGTACACGAACACGACCGTGATCAGCGCGTACGGCCACGACACGCGGAACAGCCAAAAGCGATTCGGGTGGCTACGCCAGCGGTCGATGAGCGTGGCCAAGCAGGCGCTGGTCATGAGCACCAGGACGCCGGTGGCATAGGCCGCGCCTTGCGCTTCCACGTTGGCGTCGAAGCGCCAGGTCACGAAGAGATTGACCAGCGTAAACAGGATTACGAGCGGGCGAAAGGCCTTGGTCCAATCGGGCGCCATGCCGTAGCGCGGCAAATACTGCGGCACGAGGTTCAACAGGCCGGCCATGGCGCTGGCGCCCGCGAACCACAGAATGACAACCGTGCTGAGATCGTAGAGCGTGCCGAAAACTTCGCCGAAGATTGGATTGATGTGGTCGGCCATTTCACCGGTCGAGAGCTTTTCGCCGTGGGCCAAATAGGCCAAGGCGCGGTTAGCCGCCTTGCCTTTGGATTGCAATTCTTCCGGCGCTATGAGTGTGCTGGTTACGATCGACGAACCCAACAGGAACACCGACATGATGAGCGCCGCGGTCAAGAGCAGCTTGCGGGCGTTGCGGATGCGGCCTTTGGGTTTTTCCGGCGTGTCCTGCGCGTCGCCCTTGATGAGCGGCATGACGGCCACGCCGGTCTCGAAACCGCTCAGGCCCAGCGCCAGTTTGGGAAACAGCACAAGGCACACGAGCGCAATCCCGCCCCAATCGGCCGCGACTTCGAACGGCTGGCCCTTGAAGTGCCATTCACCGGCGGTGACGCTTTTGTGCCAGCGATCGAGCGCTTCGGGATGATTGCCGAGATAGAGAAGACTGCTGCCGACAACGATGAGATTGAGCAAGAGATAGACACCGACAATGATCACCGCCAGGCCGATGACCTCGCGGAAGCCGCGTAAGAAAGTGGCGCCGAGGAATGTGAGCAGCACCATCGTGACAATGAGCTGCCACTTGTGCCCATCGAGCGCGGTGGGCCAGAGCGGGTTCTTGATGAGGTGTTCCGCGGCATCGGCGGCCGACAGCGTTTTGGTGATGACGAAATCCGTGGCCGCGAAGCCCAAGAGCACCAGCACGAGAATCTTGCCGGGCCAGCCGTGCACCAGTCGCTCGAGCATGGCGATGGAGCCCTGGCCGGTCGGCGATTTGCCGGCGACATAGGCATAGACCGGAAAGGCGCCAAATAGCGTGACGCCGACGAGGATCATGGTGGCGAACGGTGTCAAGAGGCCAGTCGCTTCGAAAGCGATGGACGGCTGATAGCCCAGCGTGCTGAAGTAATCCACGCCCGTAAGGCACATGACCCACAGCCAAAAGCTCTGGTGGCCATGACCTGTGGGCGACTGGGTTTGAGCTGTGTGTTCCTGCATAGATCAGCTTAGTGTGATTTATCGTTTCGCGCTCACGTCATGCTTCGCATGGCATTCTCCGAGCGCGAAGCGATAAATCAGGCAAGGACGTCATCCAACAATTACGCGCGGCCGTTTCTCGGCGTCCGGCTCATTGCGGTGTATGAGTTCACGCACTTTCCAGGGGATGTTGCCTTCGCCGAACGCGAAATAGCTCCAGCTTGCGGTCAGCAGGCTCATTTCCGACCAGCCGAAGTGCACGCCCGGCGGCCGGCTCAGCTTCGACATCTCCATGGCAATGGCGGCAATCGCGTGGGCCACAGACACACAGCGCGTCACTTTGATCACGAAGCGGTGATCCTCACGCACGACTTCTATCATCAGCTTTTGGTAAAAATTGCTCGGATCGTCCACCTCCACTTCGACAAAGACGGTGTCCGCCTCCGGCGCCAGCTGGTGTTCGCAGCGAATTTGGATTTCCTTGTCCTCGCGGTTGAAGCGGCCAGGACGGTGCGGCACGAGCACGGGAAAATCCGCCATGCGCAAACTGTCCCACAAGAACTTCGACTGTTCGTCCTTGAAGTCGAAACCGATCGTGCGCATTTCGTCCGCGCGATAGGCCCGCGAAATCACCGACATCACCAACAGCGCCCCGATGAATAACGCGGCGATCGCCAAGCCGCTGAGCGAACGCACCACTACGGCCGCGGCCAAGAGCACGAAGCCGCCGGCAAGCACTCGAAAGTACCACAGATTGAGGAAGGACCAAAAGCCGCCCGGGCCGCCACGCCACGCGTGTGTCTTATCCAAGACGGTGACCATGGCGGCGCACGCTATCAGCACCATTACGCCGCTGGCATAGGCGTTGCGCTGGGCGTCCACGCTCGCTTGGAAATACAGCGTGACCAATAGGTTGATCAGCGCAAACAGAATCAGCAAGATGCTCCAGCGGTGCGCCCAGCGAAACTCCATGCCGAAGCGCAAGAGGAATTGCGGCAACAAGACCGCCAGCGCCGCCACCACGCTGGTGCCGGCCAAGCTCAGGATCAACACCGTGACCAGGTCATACAGTGAGCCGAAGAACGGTCCGCAAAACGGCAACAATGTCCCAGGCCCGACGGTCAGGTCACTGCCGTGCGCCAAATACGCCAGCGCCCGGTTTGCCGCCTTGCCGTCCGGCTGCATTTCCATGGGCGGAATCAAAATGCATGTGACCAGCGCGGAAGCTAACAAATACGCGGACATGATCACGGCGGCGAGAATGAGCACCCAGCGGGTGTTGCGCACGCGCGTGCGCGGCGGCTCTTCGCCCTCTTTGCCGCGCACTTGCGGAATGACGATCATGTTCATCTCGAAGCCGGACAGGCCCAGCGCCAGCTTCGGCAGAAACAACAGGCTGAACAGGGCCACGCTGAACCAGCCGAAACCGGCAAACGGCGGCTCGACGAACCAATCGCCGCGGTGCACCTGGTCGAGCCATTCCGTGATCAAGTCCGGGTTGTTCCAGAGATAGACAAGTCCGCCGCCCAGGATGAGGGCGTTAAGGAGCAGATACAACAGCACGAGCGGCACGGCCAGCACGAGAACATTGCGGCTAAAACCGCGCCGCAAGATATACCAAAAAAGAAAACCCAGCACGCCCAATAGTAGCGTGCCCATGAGCTGGTCGGTGCAGTACTCGCGCACTTCTTCGCCGAACAACTCGATCATGCGCTCGCGAACCCAGGTGCTGATGTTCACCAGGGCCTGCTGCCAGGTGCCGTCAGCGGCCTGCACCACGTGCACGGAGGCGTCCGCTAAGGAAATGGTGCGTAGCAGCGTGAAGTCCGTCGCGGCGAATCCGAGCAGGATCAAGACCAGCGTTTTGCCCTTCCAGCCGCGCACCAGTCCCTCGATCATGCCGATGGAGCCGTGCCCGGTGGGCGCCCGGCCCACGAGGTAGTAGTAGATCGGCAGCGCGCCGAAGAGAGTGACGAGCACGACGACGGCCGTCGCGATCGGGCCGAGCCGGCCGGCGGTTTCAAAGGTGATGGACGGCTGATAGGCCAGCGTGGTGAAGTAATCCAGGCCCAAAAGGCACATTACCCAGAGCCAAAAATACTCTTCTGGTTTGCGACGCCGGCTTTGCGGCAAGAGCTGCGGATTGAGAGGACTAGGGCCACCTTCGGGATCCATGGGAACCCCAGGCTATTAGACTGTAATAGTGTATTTCGCTTTTCGCGCTCGCCCATTTCCCCCTTGAAAACACACCCTATGTCCTTATAATTCCGATGGGAAAGTTGAATCCTATATCGTTGCCCGGACGATATTTAACACTAACCCGACGCGTCAGCGAGGGTGGTTTCACCCGCGGGTGTAGCTCAGTGGTAGAGCGCCACGTTGCCAACGTGGCTGTCGTGGGTTCGACCCCCATCACCCGCTCTTTGAGGCCGAGAAGGCCAAGCCTTCTCGGCTTTCTTAATCTAATAGGCACACTCCGTGTGCCGTGCGTACGGCTTCACGGCACACGGAGTGTGCCTTCTACTTTCCCGTTGAGGATGCACCCATGACGGACGAAAAAGAACCCGCTGAAGACACCGGCGCCGCGGTCGCCGAGGAGCCGGAGGTAGAGGCCGGCGCGGAAGCGCAGGCCGAGGAGAAAAAGGAAGAGAAGCTCAACCAGAGCGTGGAGCTGATCGACACCGGCCCCTGCAAGAAGCACATCAAGGTGACCATCCCGCGCGCCGACCTCGACAAGAAATTCGAAGAAAAGTACAAGGACCTCGTCGATGATTCGCAGGTCCCCGGCTTCCGTCCGGGCAAGGCGCCCAAGCAGATTGTGATTCGCAAGTTCAAGAAAGAAGTCACCGAGCAAATTCGCGCCCAGGTGCTCATGGCCAGTCTCGAACAACTGGCCGAGGACTTCGACGTAGCGCCTCTCAGTCCGCCGGACATCAACCCGAACAAGCTCGAAATCCCGGAAAAAGGCGACTTCATTTACGAGTTCGACGTCGAAGTGCGGCCGCAATTCGATTTGCCCGAGTACAAGGGCCTCAAGCTCAAGCGGCCGGTGAAAACCTTCACCGATGACGATGTTGTCAAAGAAGAGCACCGCATTCTGTCGCGTTATGGTCAACTTGTCCCCAAGCCGGAAGGCAACGCTCAGATCGGCGATTTCCTGATCGTGGACATGACGACCAAGTATGCCGGCCAGGTCATCGGCAAACTGAAGGAAACGACGATCCGCATTGACGACACGGTGACATTCAAGGACGCGGTCGCCCCGAAATTCGGCGAGCAGACGGTCGGCGCCAATGCGGGCGACACGAAAACGGTAAACATCACCATGACGCAAGCGACGGCCCAGGAAATGCTCCGCGGGCAAAACGTCGATGCCATCCTCGAAATCAAGGACGTCAAGAAACTGCGTCTGCCCGAACTCACCGAGGATTTTCTTTCCAACCTGGGCGTGCGCACGCCGGAACAACTGCGCGAGTCGGTGCGCGTGGTCCTCGATCGACGCCTGGAGTACCAACAACGCCAGTCGATCCGCGAACAAGTGCTCCTGCACATCGCCGCGTCTTCCCAATGGGAATTGCCGCAAGACTTGCTCATGCGCCAGGCCCGCAAGACGTTGGCCCGGCGCGTCATGGAAATGCGCGAAGCCGGACTGGGCGAAGACGAGATCAAGGCAAGGCAGCGACTCCTCGAGCGCGATGTCTTGCAATCGACCGAGCTGGGCCTGAAGGAACATTTTGTCCTGCAAAAGCTCGCCGAGGTTGAGAAAATCGAAGTGGGCGATGACGACGTCGCCGACGAGATCGAACGCATGGCGGACCAGTCGGGCGAGTCGCCGCGCCGCGTCCGCGCCCAGCTTGAGAAAGACGACTTGCTCGATACTTTGGCCGCCCAGATCATTGAGCGCAAGGCCCTCGATCTCATTCTCGACAACGCGGAGTACGAGGACGTGCCTCTGGACAAGGAGCCGGGGCTCGCGGTCGTGGAGCAACAAACCGTCGAAGGCGAATTGCAGGACCCGACCCAGGCGCCGCCTGAAGAGAAGCCGGCGGAAGAGAAAAGCGAATAGGACTCACGCCAAGGCGCGCAGGCGCAATGAAGTTGCGTTTCTTTGCGCCTTCGCGCCTTGGCGTGAGGATTCCCCTCCTTCACGGGGTTGTCTCTCTCCGTACAATGACGTAGATAACACGAATCTTCCAACTATCCCAAAAGGACCCTTGCCATGTCCCATGGCCCGTTTCCCGTTGATCCCTTGTCACAGCGCTATCGCGACTACGCCCGCCAGCGGCAAATGACGTTGGCCGACCTCCTGTTGGAAAACCGCATCGTCTTCCTGGGCAGCTCGCCGGAAACCGGCGGGCAGGCGGCCATCACCGACTACCTCGCCAACATCACGATCCAGAAACTGCTTTTCCTGCAATACGAGAACAAGAACCAGGAAATCAGCTTCTATATCAACTGCCCCGGCGGTTCGGTGTCGGCGACGCTCGCCATCTACGACACGATGCAATTCCTCGAGTGCCCCATCGCCACCTATTGCATGGGCATGGCCGCCAGCGGTGCGGCGGTAATCCTGGCAGCGGGCTCCAAGGGCAAACGATTTGCGCTGCCCAACTCCAAAGTGATGATCCATCAACCGTGGGGCGAAGTCGGCGGCCAGATTT
Source organism: Gemmataceae bacterium (assembly GCA_022616245.1). GTDB lineage: Bacteria > Planctomycetota > Planctomycetia > Gemmatales > Gemmataceae > JAKEFD01. The sequence goes on along the minus strand of JAKEFD010000167.1, from coordinate 605 downwards.
CCGACATCGAAATCCAGGCTAACGAGATTTCCAAGGAACGCCATCGACTCAATGAGATCATCGCCTTCCACACCGGCCAACCGGTGGACCGCATCGCCAAGGAAACGGACCGCGACCGCTATTTCTCCGCCCTCGAGGCCAAGGAGTTTGGGCTGGTCGACGATGTGATTCAGAAGATTCCAGACGATACGAAAAAGAAGTAGTCGAAGATTGAAATCCGAATTTCGAAACCCGAAATCCGAAACAAACTCGAAATCCAAAAATCGAAACAATTACAAAAGCGTCGTCTGGCTATTTCTGATTTGCAATTCGAATTTGTTTCGGATTTCGAGATTCGGATTTCGGATTTTGGATTGCCCAAGCTTCCTAATGTGAAACGTCGGAAAAATCCTCAAACTTGTCCCCCGCGCTTGCCGATGCAATTCGGAGAGGCCGGGGCGGCGGGAGCACCCGGATATGCCACTGGTACCCTATGTTGTTGAACGGAGCGGACGCGAAGAGCGGGTCTTCGACATCTACAGCCGGCTCCTCAAGGATCGGATTATCTTTCTGCAAGGGGTCATCGACGACGCCAGCGCCAACCTCATCGTGGCGCAGATGCTGTT
>JAKEFD010000166.1 GCA_022616245.1 Gemmataceae bacterium | reverse complement strand
TCGAAGGTGATCTGCGACGTAAGCGTGCCGTCGGTCGCGGTGATCGTGACCGTGGTCGGGCCGGCCGGTCCGTCCGCGGCGTCCGCCGGGGAGATGGTCCACGTCCAGTTGCCGCTGTTCGTCCCAGTCTTGGTCACCGTGCCGCGCGATGCGGTTAAGGTCACGTCGCTCGAGTCGGTGTCGATGTAGGTTCCGGTATTGGTGATGACGCTGCCTTCGTTGCCGGAGACGGAAGCGTTGGCGCGCGTCAAGACAGGCGTGGCGGGATCGAGGGTGACGGCATAGTCCTCGACTTCGCCGTCTGGGGCTTCGCCGGTCCACCCCAGGCCGCCGGCGGTGCTCAGGCGGAAGCGGGCAAAGGTCGCGCCGGTGGAGGCGCCAACGGGAACGGTGAATTTGATTGTGTTGTTGCCGACGACGACCGCCGTGCCCCCGGAGTCGGTAATGCGTTCGGCGGGGTCGAAAAGGTCGTTACGGCTATAGTCGATCCAGGCGTCGAGCCTGCCGGCCGCGCCGCCGACGTTGACAGTAATGGAGTACTCCACGCCGCGGACCAGTACGGACGGCAGCGCGACGCCGTCCTCATCGTCGGGCGTGCCGGTGACGTCGTCGCCGGTGCCGTTGTCCGGCATGGAGGCGTCCGGTTCCAAATCGCGATTGGCGCCTAACGTAAGCCCGATGCCGAGATGGCGGGCCCCGTTGCTGGCCAGCAGCGTTTGGTACGTATTCGGTGCGTCACCGAAATCGCTGCCTGGAAGCACCGCGAAGCCGTTGGTTATCGTAACGGCCTGTCCGTCGGGATTGGTCAAGACAATGTTGCGGGCGCCGAGAGGGGCATTGGCGGCAACATCAAAACGCACTGTTACGCTCGTCGAATTAACAAAAGTAGTCTGCAGGTTTGCGATTCCCGTCCCAGAGATGCTCACGGATAGCCGGTCCGCGAATCCGGGCCCCGGGTCGAACAATCCTGTCCCAGTCAAATTGATAATCGCCGCCGTTGCTCCTTGGTTCGCGCTTGCGTTTGGGTTATTCAGGGTTGGTGCGGGTGCATCGAGGGTAGCAACCCAAGTGGCCCAAGTGCTTTGACTTGGATTGACGTTCGATGCATATTCTTGAATCGTCCAGGCGGTCATGTCGTTATCGGGATCGAGGCTCGTAAAGCTGTAGTCTCCCCAACGGTTCCGGTTAATCCCGTCTAATTGCGTGTAGGCACGCTCGCCGGCTTTTATGACGATAGGCGGCGCGTTGACCGTTCCAAGCGAATCGCTGGCGAGACGGCCAGTTCCATAAGCCCCGATGAACTCCGTCGATTTCGATCCGGAAAAACCGACGCGCATGTGTCCCTGGCCGGTGACTATGAGCGATGGGTAATAATAAAAGCGCGGATCGGTGGCCGCGGTGTCAAAAATGCGGCCCGTTTGCACGATTGTTGGCGTCGCCGCGCTCACATTCAGTTCGAACCATTCAACGCCGGTCCGATCAGCTCCCGTTGCGCCGCCGGTCGAATTGACGCCTATCGTTCGGGTGGTCCAGAGTCGGTTATTGCGAATGACGGCCATTTGCAGGCGTTGATCGCCAGTGTCAACGTTGGTCGTGCTTCCTTGCGCTGGCGCGTCGAGGTTGGTCATGTCGCCGAATGCTGCCGTGCTCAAAGTGGAAGTCGCGCTGATGCTGGGGACGCCGCCGCTCCAGGTTATCGTTCGATAGCGAATGTCGCTCAAGAAGTTGTTGCTGGAACTTACGAACCAGGCTCGATCGGAGCCGCCGATGTCGTCGAAGTTGTAGGCCGGCTGTGGCGACGAATACATGTCGTCGATATTGCTGAATTGCGTGACCGTGCCCAAGCTCGGAGTCGATGCCAGTAACGGCGCGATAGGAGTCGCGACGATTTTCGCATAGACGTCGTTGGGGTTGTCCTGAAAAATCGTCATCCCGATGTAAACGCCGTTTTCATCCACGGCCAGTGTCGAGAAATCGGTGAACGACGTTGTTGCGTTGACCGTGTCAATGCCAACGTCCAGATAGTATTTGTCCCAGGCGCCCGTGGGATTGCTGGTCCGAGAGACTGCCAAGATGATGCCGTTGTCCTGCCGCTGTATCGCGCCTCTTTCCATTGCCGTCGCAAACCAACGCCCGCTGATCCGGTCATACAAGACGCGCGGATCAAAAGCCCCATTTTGCGGATACGATGTCCCTCCTTGCGTTAATTGGAAAAAGTTGTCCAAACCAACGTGGCTGATACGCGTTCCGTCTAAGCCGAAGATCGCCACCGAGCTATTGATCACTTCCATGAAGTGATCTGGTCCTACGGCTCCCATGGTGTCAGGCGGAATGGAGAATTGGCCCAGATTAATCTGATCCTGCATGTTGATGGCTTGAAAACTCGCCGGAACCCAGCGGTCTTCCAGTGGCTCAAGGTTCAGCCTTGTGCATTTCGACAATGGCTTGGTGAAGCTTTTCTTGCTCCGATTGAAGGACTCTTTGAGCCACGAGCGCAGCGACATGGGTCACCTCAATTAGGTAGCGGAACTGGTAAGTGTTCCGTTCCCGCCGAATGTTGCGATTCGGCTACGAGTTAAGAAGCGAGAATAGTTGTCGCCATCGCGTGGCGACTGTGGTTGGAAAGGAAATATCCTAACGTGCGATTTTGAGGATTGAAAAAGATTTTCCGATTTTTTCGATAATTTTCACGGAAGGGGTTGAGCGGTCTAACGCGCGGTTTTCCGCTCCCTCTCGGTCGCGGCTCGGACTGACGCGCGGACCGACAATTGATTAACTTAGTAAGTACTAACCATCCCGGGGGTATCCCTGTGCATAATGTGGCGTGCACGGGGTCATTTTTCGACGTAACTCCTTGATATGTATGATCTCCTTCGTTAGTGCCAACCAGTAGCGAAAATGTGGCAAGCACGGGCCGTCCGTGCCAACTCGCGAACGATGACTTAGTTCATACTAACATAAGCCATCTTGTGGGAATCTAGCCGAAGTTTATAATTGGAGGGCCCAAGGGGCAGGTATCCCACCTGCCAAGTTGACGGCAGGCAGGACGCCTGCCCACGCATCAGATTTCCGTGCAAGGAGGCACGCATGACTCGCACGCTCCCCTTCTTTGATCGCTTGCTGGACTATGGCCGATCCTTGCAACGCCTTGGGCAGACCGCCAAGGCCGGGCAACACTTCGCACACCTTTTGCGTTTTCCGAACCTCCCGGCGGAGATAGCCGAGGAAGTACACTTCCGGCTGGCGGAAATGCACCTGTCGGCAGAGCGCTACAAGAAGGCGCGGCGTCATATGTCCATAGCCCTCACGTATCAGCCGGAATACGCGGCGTATCACTATCTCATGGCGGCTGCGATTGAAGACGATGAGCAATGCGATCCGCGCCGCGCCTTGAAGCACTTGCACCAGGCGGCAGAGCTCGATCCCGACAACGCCGACTACCAGCTCGATTATGGCTTGGCCGCGCTGCGTCTGGGGAAAAGGCAGACCGGCTTGCGAGCGCTGCGTCAGGTCGTCAAGCTGGCCCCCGACGATCCCGAAATGCTCGAGAGTGTGTGTGAAGGGCTGCGGCAAGCGAACAAAGAGGACGAGGCCAAGACGCTCTTGCGGGCCGCACTCTTTCGCAATCCGCACGATGGGCGTTTTCGCGTCGCCTGGGAGCGATTTCAGTTTCAGTTGTTGCGGGCCCAGCAACAAGACGAGCGCCGTCCCGCGCCGACTATTGCCGACGCACACGCCATTTTGCCATTCGTTCGCCCGGTCCCAGCTCCTGCACAGGGCGATCGCAGTCTGCGTCACGACGCGCCGGCGACTACCCCCGGCCCGCATTGGCCCAGGTCGCCGCGCAAGGCACGCAGCAAAAAAGCACGCTAGAGCGCGTTCAAGGTACTGTAGCGGAATTCGCAAGAATTCCGGGCGTTTGTTGGCACAAATAGAAACGCGTCACAGGTTTTACCCTGCGACGCGCCTCTGTTTGGGTCAATGGAGCTTACTGAATCTCGGTGTCATCCCCGTCGCCGCCGTCGAGGATGTCGATGCCGAGCCCGCCGACCAGGACGTCGTCACCGTCGCCGCCAAGGAGGGTGTCGGCGCCGTCTCCACCGATTAGGATGTCATTGTCCGCGCCGCCGTTCGCCGTGAGTTGGATGGCGCCGGCCGCCAGGCCGGAAGCCTCCACCACGTCGTCGCCGGCCAGGGCATTGACGGTCAACCGGTCATTGGCGGCCTCGGCGCCGATGATGTTTACCTGGGCCGCCAGTCCGAAGACGGACGTGCCGGTCGCGTCGCCGGCGACCAGGGCGACGTCGTCGCCGATGGTGCCAAAGACGGTGACCGTGTCCGGCTGCCCGTCGCCGGCACCGCTGCCCGGAGTGGATTCGAGGTTGAGGTTGATCTCGACCACGTCCGTGCCCGACAGGTCGTGGACGGTGATGCGGTCAGCGCCGCCCCGGGCGTTGAAGTCGATGCCCTCGACGTCGTTGAGATCCATAGTCACGGTGGCGATGTCACGGGTGAAAAGCACCCGCCCGCCGTTGGCAAAGATGTCGATTGTTTCAGCGACATTAGCGCCGTTGAACAGCATCTTGTCGAAGCCGTCCTGGCCCTCGAGCGTGTCGTTGTCGTCGCCTGGATTCCAGACGAAGGTGTCGTCGCCCGCGCCCATGAAGGCCGTGTCGTTGCCGTCGCCGCCGTTGATTAGGTCGTTGCCCTCGCTGCCGATCATGATGTCCTCGCCGAGGCCGCCATTGATCGTCAGGCCGATCACGCCCGCCTCCAGCCCGCTCGCGTTGACGACGTCGTCGCCGCCCAGGGCGTTGATGGTCAGCTTGTCGTTCGCCCCCTCGGAGCCTGTGATGTTCACCAGCGCAGGAAGCCCTGCCACGCTGACGCTGCTGCCGGTCCCGGTGACCACGATGGCGTCGACGCCGTTGGTGCCGGTGACCGTGACCGTGTCGGCCGCGCCGTCGCCGCCGCCGTTAGGCCCGCGCAGGTCGAGGCCGATCTCTGTCATGTCCGTGCCGGAGAGGTCGCCGACGGTGATGATGTCGGCGCCGCCCAGGGCATTGAAGTCGATCTGCTCGACATCGTCGAGGTCCATCGTCACTGTGGCGATGTTGCGGAAGAAGATGACGCGCCCACCGTTGGCCGAGATGGTGATTTCTTCTGCGATGTTGGCGCCGTTGAACAGCATCTTGTCGATGCCTTCCCCGCCCTCGAGCGTGTCGTTGCCGTCACCTGGGTTCCACTGGAAGGTGTCGTCGCCGGCGCCCATGAAGGCCACGTCATTGCCGTTGTCGCCAAAGATGAAGTCGTTGCCGTCGCCGCCAAGGAACACGTCGGCGCCCTGGGAGCCGAGGAGGGTGTCTTCGCCAGCGCCGCCGTCGATCGTCAGCTTAATGACGCCGGCGGGCAGCGTGGTCGCCGTCACGCCGTCGTCGCCGCCCAGCGCTTTGACGACGAGCGAATCGTTGGCGCCCTCGGAGTTGGTGATGTTCACCTGGGCCGCGAGCCCGATGACGGAAACGGAACTCCCCGCGCCGAAGATGTCGATGATGTCGTCGCCGTTGGTGCCGTTGACGATGACGGTGTCGGCCGCGCCGTCGCCGGCCGTGCCGCCGATCGTCCCAGCCTGGTTGATATTGATCTCGACCACGTCGGTGCCGGACAAGTCGTTGATGGTGGTCGTGTCGGTGCTGCCCAGGGTGTTGAGGTCGATCACCTCGATGTCGTTGAGGTCCATGACGATGGTGCCTAGGCTGCGCGTGAAGATCACGCGCTCCCCGTTGGCCGAGGCCTCGAAGAGCTCGGCGCCATTGGACCCGTTGAAGAGCATCGTGTCGGTGCCGTCCCCGCCCTCGACGGTGTCGCTGCCATCGCCCGGATCCCACTGGAAGACGTCGTTACCGGCGCCCATGAAGGCAATATCGTTGCCCTGCTGGCCGTCGATGAAGTCGTTGCCGTTACCGCCCAGGAGCAGGTCGATGCCGTTGCTGCCGAGGATGGTATCGTTGCCGGCCCCGCCATCGACCGTGATTTTGATCAGTGCGGCCAGGTCGCCGGTAGTGGAGAAGCGGTCGTTGCCGCCGTTCATGTTAACGACGAGGTTCTCACTGGTGCCGATGTCGATGCTGAAGGGCGCCGGGTCCAGGCGGTCGAACCGGACGCGGGTGCCGTTTGCCGTGGTCGTGAAGACTTCGGCGCCGTTGCCGCCGTTGATCTGGACGGTGTCGTTGCCGGCGCCGCCTTCGTTGAGGTCGGTGTCGTCGCCCGGATTCCAGATCATGAGGTCGTCGCCGGACTCACCGAAGACCTGGTCGTCGGCGTCGCCGCCGGTCAGTATGTCGTTTTCGCTCCCGCCGAAGAGAAAGTCGAAGCCGCCCTGGCCCAGCAGGGTGTCGTTGCCGGACTGGCCGAAGAGCATGTCGTTGCCAGCGCCGCCGATGAGCGTGTCATTGCCGGCGCCGCCGAAGAGATTAGCGCGCGGCAAGGCGCCATTGGCCTGATTCAGCGTGATGGTATCGTTGCCGCCCTGACCGAACACCTGGATGAGGGCAGTATTGGCCACGGACGGTGTTCCACCCAGAATCGCCACCGCGCCGCCGTTGACCAGAATGTTGCCGGCGGCGTTACGGCTAATCGTGATGTTGTTGTTAAGTGAATCGCCAAACACGGTTAGTAGTCCGGCCGTTGGGTTAAACGAAGCTGTCACTGCCGGAGCGATACGGTCCTGCAATGCGTCAAGCATGGGCACAAAGCGCGACGGCTTATTGCGCACCGTACGCGTCTTGGGGGAAAACCAGCGTTGTGCGTGCTTCCAGATCATTTGCAACATCATCATCGATCTCCAAGGTGTGGTAAGTTAGCGGTTCCTGCACGGCCCCCTGACACGAGCCCGACGCGCAAGCGCGGGACACTCGCCCGACGCGCTACCGAGGGGCGGAGGGCCGGATATAATAGGTGCATCTCTTGCGGAGCGGGATTCGGCCAAGAATCTTTGAAGTTGTCGATGAGGGCCGTTCATGGCGCTGGACGACGTGCCTGCGGACAATACGACAGGGGATGCAAGTCGAGCGGGCTTCGAGCGCTTCACGCGCCGGCTCATCGGCCTGGCGCGCAGCCATCTCGACGGGCGCATGCGGCACAAGATTGATCCGGAAGACGTGGTGCAGTCGGCCTACAAAAGTTTTTTTCTGCGTTATGGCGAAGGCGCCTTGGCCGCGGAAGGCTGGGAGGGCCTTTGGGGCTTGCTCACGCTCATAACATTGCGCAAGTGCGCCGAGCGCGTGCGCTATTTCCGCACGCAGTCGCGCGATCTGGCCCGGGAAGCGCCGCCGCCCGCCCAGACCAATGACGTGACTGCGTGGCACGAAGCCGTGGGCCGCGAGCCGACGCCGGACCAGGCCGCAGTGCTGGCGGAGACCGTCGAGCAACTCTTAACCGGACTGGATGCCGACGAAAGGCCGATCGTGGAGTTGAGCTTGCAAGGACATTCGACACCGGAAATCAGCGAATTGGTGGGCCGGGCGGAAAGATCGGTGCGACGGATACGAGAACGCATACGGCTACAACTGGAACGGTTGCGCGAATCGACCGTTTCTAAAACGCAACAATAGTCAGCCCCGTTCGAAGAGGTTTTCCGCGCATGCAATGGTCGAGGTACGACGATCCGGAGCACGCGGAATTGCTCGCCAGTCCCTCCTGGTCGCGCTGCGAGGCTCTCATCAAGGAATTCGAGCTCGCCTGGAAATCGGGCGCGGCGCCCGCTATCAAGGAATTCTTGCGCATCGAGGGGCCGGCCCGCCGGGCATTGTTGGTGGAGTTACTGCACATTGATTTGGAGTTTCGACTACGGGCGGGAGAACCGATACGACTGGAATGCTATTTCGAGGCCCATCCGGAATTAAGCGAGCATCGCCAGGCGTCCTTGGATCTGATCGCCGCCGAGTTCGAGTTACGCAAGCGGCACGAGCGTTGGGTCGATTGGAATGAGTATCCGCGCCGCTTTCCGCAGTTCCAAGTGGAACTTACCGCACTCCGGCAGCATGTCCAAGCGCAGCGCGAAGCACCCACTTCGCCGGGCGGATTGGCGTTCGCGCTGGCAGCCGGACCGATGCGCGAACGGCCGGCAATACCGGGTTTCGAGATTCTCGAAGAGATTGGCCGGGGCGGCATGGGCATCGTATTCAAGGCGCGTGAGCCAAGTCTGGGACGAAACGTCGCCCTCAAGATCCTGCCGGCCGGCTTCACCCGCGATCCCGATCGTCTGCAGCGCTTCTTGCGTGAAGCGCGCACCGCATCCGGTTTGAACCATCCGCACATCTGCACCATCCATGCCTTGGGCGAGCACCAAGGATGTCCTTTCATTGTCATGGAGTTCATCGAAGGGGTAACCCTGCGTAACTCGTCGGCGCGCGGATTGAGTTTGCAGGAAACGGCGCGGCTTTTTGCCCAGGCGGCGCGGGCTTTGGCGGCGGCGCACGCGGCCGGCGTCGTCCATCGCGACATCAAGCCGGAAAACATCATGGTGCGCGCGGACGGCTACGTCAAAGTGCTGGATTTCGGCCTGGCGCGGCGTTTGCCGCAGCTTCTGGAGCCGGCGACGAGCACACAGGCGCAGGCCACGCGCGGCGACGGCCGCGAGGAAGACACCGATCCGGGAGCGATTCTGGGAACGGTGGCCTATATGTCGCCCGAGCAAGCTCACGGCAGCGCGGTGGAGGCCGCCTCCGACATTTTTTCTCTGGGCATTGTTCTTTATGAGTTGACTGCCTGGCGTCACCCATTCGAAGGGGAGTCGCACTTGGGCATTCTCTACGCCATCGCCAACCACCAGCCTGTGCCGCCATCACGCTGGAATCTCGAGATTCCGGGATCGCTGGAAGGCCTGATCCTGGCGATGTTGCACAAAGACGCCCGACTCAGGCCGACGGCTCTGGAGGTCGAGGCGACGCTCGAAGCGCTGGCCGACGCGACGCCGCGCGCGGTTCCCTCGGCCGCACGCCGCGCCATCGTACATCGCGATTCGGAGCTGTCGGCGTTGCGCCGCGCCTTCGAGCGCGCGGAAGCGGGTGACGGCACGATGATTTGCCTTGCGGGGGAACCAGGTATCGGCAAGACCACGCTCGTGGACGATTTCTTGTCGGAACTGGAAAACCGGCCCTGTCTGATCGCACGGGGGCATTGTTCCGAGCGCCTGGGCAATACGGAAGCTTACTTGCCGGTGGTCGACGCCTTGGAGGACCTCAGTTACGGGCCGGCCAAAGGATCCATCACACGCCTCATGCAGGTGGTCGCTCCAAGTTGGCACGCGCAGCTTCAGGGACGCGGGGCGACAGCGCACCTCACCCCAGAGGAGCGTGAGGCGGCGTTCGCTGAAACGCCGCGTGCCTTATCGCAGAACGCCATGCTGCGCGAATTTCGAACGCTCTTGCAGGAAGCGTCGCGCCTGGAGCCGATTGTGCTCTTTCTCGACGACATGCATTGGGCGGACGTGTCGACCGTGGACCTCTTGGCACACCTGGGCAGACATTGCCGGGGATTGCGCGTTCTGGTCATCGTAACCTATCGGCCGACCGAATTGCTTCTGGGCCCGCATCCCTTCCACGGGGTCGCGCAGGAATTGCGCGCCAAAGGGACTTGCACGGAACTGCAGCTTGGATTTTTGCAACGGCCGGACATCGATCGCTATTTGGCGCTGGCCTTTCCGAACCATGCCTTTGCGCCGGAATTCGGCGAACTCGTCTATGCCCGGACCGAGGGCAGCCCGCTGTTCATGGTGGACCTATTGCGCTACTTGCGCGAGCGCGGGGTCATCGCCGAACTGAACGGGCGCTGGGCATTGGCGCGGGAGATACCGGATTTACGCCAAGAGTTTCCCGAATCCGTGCGCAGCATGATCCAGCGCAAGCTCGAGCGCTTGAGCGAGGCCGAGCGCCGTTTGCTGGCGGCGGCGAGCGTGCAGGGGCCGGAGTTCGACTCGGCGACAGTCGCGGGGGCGCTCAACGGCGATCAGGCAGACATCGAGGAACTCTTGCAGAAGCTAGACCGCGTGCACGGCCTGGTCCGGCCGGTGCGCGAGCATGAGTTTCCCGACCGCAAGCTGACTGTGCGCTATGCTTTCGTGCACATTCTCTATCAACAAGCGCTTTATGTGAATCTGCCGCCGGCGCGTCGGTCTGCCTTGAGCTTGGGATTGGCGCTTACTTTGCTACACCATCACGGCGCGGACAACACAGATGCGGCGGCCGAATTGGGCTGCCTGTACGAAGTGGGCCGTGATTTCGAACAAGCGGCGCGGCAATTCTGGCTCGCGGCCCAGAACGCGGCCCGTGTCTTCGCCCATCGCGAGGCCATCGTCCTCGCCCGGCGCGGTCTGCGGCTTCTCGAATCCATGCCCCCTTCGCCCGAACGAAACGCCCTGGAGCTGACTCTGCAAACCATGCTTGGTCTGCAGCTTCAGGTGATCCAGGGATTCGCCGCGCCGGAGGCGAAGCAGGCCTACACGCGGGCTCATGATTTGTGCCAGCAGGCGGGGACAATGCCGCAGTTCCCTGTACTTTGGGGACTGTGGTTGTTTTCCAAAGTCCGTTCGGAGTTGCCGCGGGCGCAGGAAATGGCCGAAAAACTCCTAACGCTTGCCTGGCAACAGAGCGAGCCGGACCTTGCTTTGCAGGCGCACCAGGCATTGGGTGTGACCGCATTGTGTCGCGGTGTACCAGCTACCGCGCTGCGGCACGTCGAACAGGCGACTGCACTCTATGATCCCAAGCGGCACCGCACGCATTCGTTTCAGTTTGGCCAGGATCCCGGCGTGATTTGCAAGGCATTTGGCGCCGTGGCGCTGTGGCTGTTGGGCTACCCCGATCAGGCCGAACAACAAAGCGAAGAAGCCATCCGCATGAGCCGCGCATTGTCGCCGAGCAGCCAGGCCGTTGCCTGGTATTTCGCGTCGATGCTGCACCAACTTCGGCGCGACGGCCCGCGCGCCCGCGCTCAGGCGGAAGCATTGTGCGCGATCGCGATTGAGCATGGGTTTTCCTTCTGGCTGGCCGGCGGCACCGTACTGAAAGGTTGGGCGTTTGCTGCATGCGGCGAAGCCGAGACAGGACTGGAGACGTTGCGGCGGGGTCTGCGCGATTGGCTGGGAACCGACAGCGTGACCTACCATACATACTATTTGGGCTTGTTGGCCGAAGTGCTGTGCGGGCAAGGGCAGTTTTTGCAAGCGCAACGGATACTGGAGGAATCCTTGGCCCTGACCCGCCAGACCGGCGAGGCACTGGTGGAGCCGGAGCTGTATCGCTTACGAGGTGAAATCGCGCTGTGTATTTCCGCGCCCATCGAGCGCGCCTGCGAGGACTTCCAACAAGCTTTGGACTTGGCACGCCGTCAGCAAGCGAAATCCTTGGAGCTGCGCGCCGCCATGAGCCTGGCGCGATTGCAAACTCGGGACGGCGAAAGGGAGGAGGCGCGCGGCCAATTGGAAGCGACGCTTGCCTGGTATGGCGAGGGCTTTGGCACTGCGGATTTGCGGGAGGCGCGAGCGCTGTTGACGGAACTTACCGCGGCAAATGGCTAAGGAACACCAATCATTTCTTTTTTGTTCTTTACTGTTGCTTGTCCTATCTGCGTCCCCTACAATCTCGTTTGACAACTTGGTTTGGTATCTTATCGAGAGTGGCTGAGGGAATGGGCCCTGCGAAGCCACAGCAACCGGTCGCCGCGGCGATGGCAAGGTGCTAACTCCCACCCGGTATGGCCGGGAGAGATAAGAGCTGCTCACGCCTCTTCTTCTCTTGATCCTGGCGAGGTGTCGCCTCGCCGGACTTCCACTCCCAAAGATACCTGACGCATCTAATCGCAGTGCTCGTAGCGGAATTCGCCAGAATTCCGGTCAACCGCATTCTTGGCGAATGCGGCTACATGTGCATATGCATCCCGCAGCCGCGCGTGTTCGCCAGCGGGCGTAGGCGTTTTTTTCCAGGGTATCACCGATGAGCGAATTGGCGCGTGGCTTGAAGTGTCGGTTATGCGGTAAGGAGTATCCCAAGCAGCCGTTGAATTTCTGCACCGAGGATTTCGGTCCGCTCGAAGTCGATTACGACTATGAGGCGATTGCCAAGGCGATGCGGCCCGAAGTCGTCGAGCGGCGTCCGTTCAACATGTGGCGCTACCGCGAATTGCTGCCCATCGACGGCGAGCCCGCGGTCGGACCGCTGGTGGGCGGCACGCCGCTGGCAAAAGCAAGAAACCTCGCCGACGCGCTGGGAGTGAAGAATCTTTGGATCAAGAACGACGCCGTCAACTTTCCAACCTTGTCGTTCAAGGACCGCGTCGTGTCGGTGGCGTTGTCCAAAGCTTGTGAGTTTGGCTTCAAGACCGTGGGCTGCGCCTCAACCGGCAACCTGGCGAACAGCGTCGCCGCCAATGCCGCCCAGGCCGGTTTGGAAAGCTACATTTTCGTGCCGGCTGACCTGGAAAGCGCCAAGATCATCGCCACCAGCGTGTACGGAGCGCACGTGATCGGCGTTCAAGGCACTTACGATCAGGTCAACCGCCTGTGCACCCAAGTCGCCTTCAAATATGGTTGGGGTTTTGTCAACATCAACCTGCGGCCGTATTATGCGGAAGGCTCCAAGTCCATGGGCTTTGAGATTGCGGAACAGTTGGGTTGGCGTGTCCCACAGCACATTGTTTGTCCGATGGCCGGCGGCAGCCTGATCGGCAAAATCAACAAGGCGTTTCACGAACTTCACCGCATTGGGATCATCGATCGGCCCAAGTGTAAGATCTTTGGCGCCCAGGCCGCAGGCTGCAATCCGATCACTGATGCCGTCAAGAACGGCCGGGAGAATCACAAGCCGGTGCGAAAGCCGAACACGATCGCCAAGTCGCTGGCAATCGGCGATCCGGCGGACGGTTTCTTTGCAGCGAAAGTGATGCGAGACACGGGTGGCTGGGGTGAGGATGTGAGCGACGACGATATCGCCGACGCCATGTTGCTGTTGGCGCGCACGGAAGGGATTTTCGCAGAAACGGCGGGCGGTGTAACCTTGGCGGTGGCCCGCAAGTTAATCCAGCAAGGCCGAATCCCGCGCGACGAAGAAATCGTCCTGTGCGTGACCGGAAACGGGCTCAAAACGCAAGACGCAATCTTGGGATTGGTGAACAAACTGACCGTCATCCGGCCGTCGCTCGAGGAATTCGAGCCGGTGTACAAAGGAGGCCGCGCCGAACCTGTGGAGCCGGCGCTCGTGTAACACTTGAATATCACAAGAGACTAGGGAGGAAAGCACTTAGGATTGCATTGTGCGGTTTGCAGGACAGCGGTTCGTGAGCTAACTTTGCGGAGACACTTTTATCTCCCCTCACCCTTGGGATAGTGGTGAGAGTGCCAAACGAGCAAGGTGGAGCCATGAGCACCGCGACCCAAGAACTGCTTCTGGAAAGAGAACTGAACGACCAGCTTCGTTCGGAGCCGGGTTGGGAAGATGTGGCAAGCGGCCTTGGCAAGATCCTCTTGGGCCATGGCATTTGGTTCGCCGGGACGATGTTTGCGGTCCTCCTGATCCTGATGCCGTTCATTGAATCAGCCTTCAAGCTGAACTTCAATCGAATCAGCTTGGTGCATATGTGGTTGTTCTATGCGGGGCTGGGGATTCTATCGATCGTCGCAATATTTTCCTATGGCATGATTCTTGGCGGACTGTGGAAGTGCTTGCTGAAAGCTCCCGAGCGGCGCGGCTGCCGTTTCCTGATGTTCACCTGCATGACGTGCATGGCCATGTGCCCCGTGCTATCGATCGTGTCGTGGGCGGGAGGCATCCATCACGGACCGAACTTGGACCAAGGCGTCGCCGGCCTGCGGCAAGTGCGTTACACCCAGCTTGGTCTGGTATTGCAGCTCGCCAGCGCCGGCGTGAGCATGCTGTTCACCGGGTCGTTTGCCCTGTTTCTGCGCGGGACGTCCCAATGCATGTACTCGGGAAAACATGTCGACAGGGCCAACCTGTTTCTCGCCTTCTTCGTGCCCTTGACCATCGCTTCCGTTTGGGTCGGCATGAAGGTCGAAACCGATCTAGAAAAGATCGGTACATTGATCAAGCCGTTGATGTATGTCGGAATCGGTTGGATCGTTTGTCTTATCCTGTGGATGAGTCTTGTCTTTTCCGTCCGGTCGTGCATCCTGAAGACCTTGGAGCGCGTGCGCAATCCGATCGACTACAGCGGCATGTCGCACGGCAATCCACTGCAGCGCGCCCGCCGTTTCGGTTAGTTTCTTGTCGCAATACTATGACTTTATCGCGAGCCTTCAGCGAAGGCGCGTTACGCGCGTGCTGGAGGTTTCTTGTTGTCCCGCGTCGTCGAAGCGCCGAGGCACGCGTTCTCTTTTGTCCGAGGTAACGATCATGGCGATTCGCGTTCACATTCCC
Source organism: Gemmataceae bacterium (assembly GCA_022616245.1). GTDB lineage: Bacteria > Planctomycetota > Planctomycetia > Gemmatales > Gemmataceae > JAKEFD01. The sequence goes on along the minus strand of JAKEFD010000166.1, from coordinate 14,745 downwards.
ACTCCCATGCGGCAACACACCGACGGTCAGGCAGTGGTGGAAGCCACGGGGGACACAGTGCAGGATTTGCTCGACAACTTAGGCAAGAAACACCCCGGCATCACCAGCCGGATCTTCGAGAACGGCCAGGTGCGCCGCTTCGTCAATGTGTATCTCAACGATGAAGACATCCGCTATCTGGACAGCCTGCAAACGCCCATCAAAGACGGCGACGAAGTGAGCATCATTCCCGCGGTGGCCGGAGGCTAGATGAGCGCTGACGCCAATCAGGTCCCCGATGGGGCAGCAGTATTTCCGCAGATACCCGCGGAGCTTGGCGTGCATCCTTTGCTCTTGGCCACGCTGCACGCCGTGGTGTTCTTCGACGGCTCGGCGCAGGACGTGGTGAACGACGCGGCCGCCAACGAAGCCTTGAACTACTTGGCGACGTATTTGCAGCGGCTGGAGGGGCCGGATCTGGCGCGAATCCGATCGGACATGGAGTGTCTCTTCGAGTTCGCACGGCAAGAAAAATGGCCCAAGGAAGAAGTGGATTTCCTAAGAGGCTTCTTGAGTGACTACGGAATCGGAGGAGGTGAACAATGACTGCCACGGCGCTATTGAAGCGGCGAGCAAAGTCGGATCCGCCGCTGCCTGCCACTTTCTATGTTCATCGCTTTTCGGTGGAAGATTATCACCGCATGATCGCAGCGGGCATTCTAACTTCCGATCATCGTGTCGAACTTCTGAACGGATGGATTGTCGACCAAATGCCTCAGAATCCTCCACACAGCTCATCGGTTCGAAAAGTTTCCCGGTTTTTCTCGGAAATTCTGCCGGAAAACTGGTTCGTGAGCGCACAACTACCCATCACGCTTGCCAACAGCGAGCCCGAACCGGACATTGCGATTGTCCAAGGAACGGAAGATGACTTTGTTTCAAGACACCCAGAATCTGGGGATATTGGACTTTTGATTGAGATTGCCGACGATTCGCTCAAGAAAGACCGCGGCGAGAAGGCCTTAATCTATGCGGAAGCCCGCATTGCCGAATACTGGATCGTCAATCTCGTGGATAGCGTCGTCGAAGTCTTTAGCAAGCCGCAAAATGGCCGACGCCCCAAATATCGCCAGCACAAAGTCTACCGCCCTGGAGACATGATTTCCCTCGTTCTCGGCGGCAAAAAGATCGCCCAAGTCGCGGTAAGAGATCTTCTTCCATGAGTCCCGACCAATCCTTGGAACGCTATAGCCGGCAGATGCGCTTTTACGGCATGATGGAAGCCGGTCAGCGCAAGCTGGCGATTAGTCACGTGACACTATGCGGCTGTGGCGCGCTCGGCACCGTTCTAGCCAACGCCTTGGTGCGCGCCGGCGTCGGCCACCTTCGCCTCATCGACCGCGACTATATCGAAACCAGCAACCTGCAGCGGCAAGTTCTTTTCGATGAGCACGACGTCGCGGAAAATCTGCCCAAGGCCGAGGCGGCCGCGCGTAAGCTCGGCGCGATCAATTCGCAGGTGCACGTTGAACCGGTCGTGGCCGACATCGACCGCACGAATATCCTCGAGCTATGCAAGGACGCCGACATCATTCTCGACGGCACCGACAACTTCGAAGTGCGCTATCTCATCAACGACGTCGCGGTCAAACTCGGCAAACCATGGGTGTACGGCGGCTCCATTGGCAGCCACGGCCAGACCATGACGATCCTGCCCGGTCAAACGCCGTGCCTGCGCTGCGTCTTCGAAGCGGCGCCGGCGCCGGGCGAAGCGGGCACCTGCGAAACCGCGGGGGTCTTGTCGCCCATTGTCAACATCGTCGCCAGTTTTCAGGTTGCCGAGGCCCTTAAGATTCTGACGGGCAAGCTCGACAAGATCAGCCGCGAGCTCATCTACATCGACGTTTGGGAAAACACACTGCGCCGCATCAAGATCGCGCCGCTGTTGGGCAAGGTCGATTGTCCTTGTTGCCAGCGCAAGCGCTTCGAGTGGCTCGACGGCGCTCAGGGCTCACAAACGACCAGCCTGTGCGGCCGCAACGCCGTGCAGGTGGCCCAGCGTTCGCCGACGCGGTTGAAGTTTGAAGAAATGGCCAAGCATTTGGAGGCGCTGGGCGAAGTGAGTTACAACCGCTTCCTCTTGAAGTTCAGCGCCGAAGGGCACGAATTCACGGTGTTCCCGGACGGCCGGGCCATCATCAAGGGAACGAGCGATGTGGACAAAGCGCGGACGCTGTACGCGAAGTATGTCGGGCATTGATTGTGGCAATGGGACGTGCTAGGCTGCCTTGAGGAGGTGCGAATATGTTTCGAATAGTCCTAAATGCAGAGCAAGCTAAGGTTTTGGAAATAGCGGATGAGCCGGTAGAAATCTGCGATGCCGAAGGAAAGGCCATTGGCAAATTCATTCCACCAAAGCTTGCGGAGTACTTCGCTGAGTGTAAGCGTCGAGCACGTATGCCCGGCCCTCGATATACCAGTCAACAAGTTCAGGAGACGCTTCGAATCCTCGAGGACACTTGGAAACAAGAAGGGCCATTCGGCGTGGAGCGGGCCATGCAAATCGTTGAGGAACTTCGAAAGAAGCGAGATGCCTCATGACATCGGAAGTCAATTGGACCAAGCAAGCCAAGAATGAGTTGATTACGTGGTGGATTCAAGGCCCGGATCGCAAGGCCATAACCAAAGCCCAGACGAAAATCGATGACTTGCTCGCGACTGATCCAAAATCCCACGGTGTTGAGGTTTCCGAACAGCTTTTTTCCATTCAAGTTCCTCCGTTGAAAGCACCCTTCGAGATCCATGAAGCAGAGCGCACGGTCGAAGTTACGGGTCTCGGACTCATGAAGCAGTAACATCGATTTAGTTTGCCATGATCTATCTCGACAATGCCGCGACCAGTTTCCCCAAGCCCGAAGAAGTTTACCGGGCCTTGGACCTGTTCGCGCGTCACGATCTGGCCAATCCCGGTCGGGCAGGGCACAAGATGGCCCTGGCCGCCGAACGTGCTCTGGATGAAGGCCGGCATCAGCTCAACCAGCTTTTTCACGGGGAAGCGCCGGAACGCTTCGTCTTCACGCTCAATTGCACCGACGCCTTGAACATGGCCTTCAAGGGCGTGTTGAAGGACGGCGACCACGTTATCACCACAGACCTCGAGCACAACAGCGTCAGCCGGCCGCTACGCGCCATGGAGCTAGCCGGCCGTATTCAGCTAACGCGAGTTCACGCGGACCGCGGCGGCACGGTCGATCCGGATGACATTTGCGAAGCCGTAACGCCCAAGACTCGGCTGGTTGCCCTGACCCACGCCAGCAATGTTCTGGGCACCGTGCAGCCAGTGCCTGAAGTTGGCCGGATTGCCCGTGAGCGCAATTTGCTTTTTCTCGTTGACGCGGCCCAAACCGCCGGCGTGTTGCCGATCGATATTCAGGACATGTGCATTGACCTGTTGGCAATTCCGGGGCACAAATCGCTCCTGGGTCCGACCGGCACCGGCGCGCTCTATGTCGGCAGCCGCGCCTCCGTGGGCGCTTGGCGCGAAGGCGGTACCGGCGGCGACTCCGCCAGCGAAACGCAGCCGCGCGAGTTTCCTTACTTCCTCGAAGGTGGCACGCCCAATGTCCTGGGCGTGGCCGGCCTCACCGCGGGAGTGCGTTGGGTGCAAGAGAAAGGAATGGAACAAATCCACAATTACGAAACAGCATTGATCGAACGGCTCCGGCTACGACTCGACGAGTTGGGCGGCTTGGAAGTCTTCGGCCATTCCGATCCGAGCCGACGCGTTGCCACACTGAGTTTTCGCTGCGAAGCATTGCCGGCCGCAGAATTGGGCGGCATTCTCGACCAGGCGTTCGACATCGCTGTCCGTCCCGGGTTGCACTGCGCTCCCTATGTCCACCGGTCCCTGGGCACGTTTCCGGAAGGAACGGTTCGCGTCAGCGCTGGCTTCTTCAATACGACGCAGGACATCGATCAACTCGCTCAGTCCTTGCAAGAGATCACGAGCTGAGCCGCCTGGTCGGAAGCGGCGCTTGAAACGTGTGCTCCACTTTCTCCTTCTGCAAGAGTTTCCCCCGTTGCCAGCATTCGACGATCAGGTCGTAATAGAATGGCGTATCCTTGTGCCACAAGCTCGGCTCCGGCACCTTTCCGACGAGGACAACGGCAGCCTGATCCGCCAAGCGTTCCGCGCGCAACGAATAGGCGATCTCGATCGTGCTCACGCCAGGACAGCGCGGCCCCACGATGCGGCCGCGCAACACAGCGTCGGCCGGCACGGCGCCGCTCACTTCGACACGCACTTCGGCCAACATCGGCGTGACCGATACGTTGTGCGCCGTGATCTTTTCGATGCAGTTTGCCATTTGTTTGAGCCTGACGGGCAAGCAAGGGACAGTGATTACAAGACCAGCATCGCGTCGCCGTAGCTATAGAAACGATACTCATCGGAGATCGCTGCCTCGTAAACCCGTCTTAATAGTTCGATGCCTGTAAACGCACTGACCAGCAACAAGAGAGTGGTCTTGGGTAGATGAAAGTTGGTCAGCAATGCGTCCACGGCGCGAAAGGCAAATGGCGGCAAGATAAACAAATTCGTCTCGCCTCGCCAGGAAGCCATTTTCCCTCCGCCGGCCGCCGTTTCCAGGACGCGAGCGCTGGTTGTGCCCACGGCAAGCACCTTGCCGCCGCGCCTCTTGCATTCAACAATCTTCTGTGCGGCTTCCTCGGTAAGTTCTCCCCACTCACGGTGCATCTCGTGCTTTGCCGGATCGTCCGATTGCATCGGCGCAAATGTGCCCAGACCTACGTGCAATGTCACGAAGGTCCAATTGACGCCGCACTCCGTCAATTCATCAAAGACCCGCGGTGTGAAATGCAATCCAGCCGTGGGGGCCGCCACCGCCCCAGGCATTTGCGCGAACACCGTTTGATAGCGGTCGCGGTCTTCCGGCCGATCTGCGCCCTTGCGAATATAAGGCGGCAGCGGAACGTGCCCGTGTCGCTCGAGTATTTCCACCGCATCGTACGATGGATTGCCAAATCGTCCTTCAGCCACAAGCGCAGGCCGCGCCAGCCAGCGTCCGCCCGACAACTTTTCTTCCAAGGTCAACTTCAGCGCGCCGGTTTCCACGACGATGTTTTCGCCGGGATGAAGTTGGCCGCGCGTTTGACACAGCATTTCCCAGTAACCGTTCGCTGTTTCCCGCAAGAACAGCCCTTCCCACTTGCCCCCCGTGCGCTCGCGTTTGCCGAGCAAGCGTGCCTGCAACACTTTCGTGTTGTTGAGCACCAGCAAGTCGCCGGGCGAAAGCAGCTTTGGAAGTTCAAAGAATCGACGATGGTGTAACGACTGCTTATTCCGATCGACGACCAGTAGCCGCGCCTGATCGCGCGGCTCACATGGCGACTGCGCGATCAAATGCAGCGGAAGTTCATAATCGAACGGAAAACGGGACATGTCGCTACTTGAAGTTCTTCAGCCAGTCGTCGAATACCTTTTTGTTCTGCGCGACGGTCTTGGCCGGTCCGACGAAAATGATGAAGAACGGTCCGTTGTCGCTATTGAAGTAGACATTGACGCGGCGATAGTTTTCGCGGCGAATCGTTTTGGCGTTCGGCGCAAACGGCGGAAACTTTTCCAAGTAGATGCCTTCAATGTCGAGTGATACGACCTCGACGTTGCCGACCTTGAACTTTTCCAGCTTGGCGAGGTCGTCAATCTTTTTCCCCTCCGGCGCCACAAACATCGACTTCCAGCGATTGATGTTCTCCTGTAAGCCGCCGCCGCTGTCCTTGCCGAAAAAGATCACTTGGATTTCGGCATCCGCTTCCACCCCGCTGGCTTTGGGCGGAATAAACGTGTGCAGCCGCGTCTTAAAGGTCGACTCTTTGGACTTCCACTCGGCCGGCGCAGTGGACTTGAGATTGTCCAACTCGACCACCGTACCCTTCTTGTCGCCGGCTTGCGCGGACGGCAAGGACCACAACAATAAACCCGTGAATACAGCAAGTATCCAGTGACGCATCGATTTCCCTCCAAGTTGATGAGCACAGGTCATTAGAGAATGGGGGAAGGCGGTCGGCAAGCTTTATTGCCAACCTTATCGGCTGGCAACCGAAAACTCAATGATCTCGTCGCGCGGTTCGACCTCGGCGACGATTTCATAAGAACTCGGGCACTTGAGCTCGAATTCCTTGTTTTTGACTTGGTCTTTTTCTCGCCATACGTGCTTGATGCGGATGGGAGAAGGTGCGCGCTCAGACGATGGTTCGTCGAGGCAATGTGCATAGATGCGAATGTTATTGAGCGCAGGATCACCCACATAACGGACAAAAAGCGTTTTTGCGGGCCGATCCAGCTTCACTTCCTGGTCGGCGTTGTAGTGCCAATGGGCGTTGTCGGTGGGAATTGCGGCACGGTAGATCTCTTGGAAGTATTTCGGTTCATCGATCGCGAAGGCGATGGTGTTGCGGGTCTTTGCCGCGCCCGCGCGCTGATGCGTGCGGAAGCTGGCGCCGGCGCAGAACCAGGCGATCTTGCTTCCAGGCGGCGCCTCGACCTTGGCCACAATCGCGCCACGGATGCGCTCGGTCTTGCGCGCCGGGTCATAATCTTCCGGCTTTTGCACCAGGTGTTTCAGCAATTCCTCCGGTTTGTTCGCGTTCGGGCTGACTTCTACTACGCGCGTCGGCAAGCCATAGTGATCGCCGGCGCGAAACTCCATGTGATTCACGCCTTTCCTAAGACCGGGAAGGGACGCCGGCGCGACTTGCACCCAGGTCGTTACCTTCAAAGCGCGAACGACCGCCTGCTCGAGTTCGCCCCGCAGGCTAAGTTTCAAAAGGTAACCGTACTTGCCGCGCACCAGCGGCGTCAAATCGCAGACTGCCGGCCACGACGACGTTTCCAACGCCCGCCAGGTCAATCCGTTGTCCAGCGAAATGGCCAGACTGGTCCCGTTGGCATCGACTTCGACGACCGATGCCTCGCTGTCGTCCTTCGTCGTTGCCAATTGGCCGACCTTGGGCACAATCACATACGGCGAGCGCACTTCAAAAATTGCATGACCCGCTCCTGGGCGGACCAGGGTCAGACCCGCTTTGCCCGGCTTGATGTTGTCCGCGTCGTACTTCCCATCCAAAAAATCCGAAGACGCGCTGGTCAGGTTGGGTTGGTAAACGAAACGGCCGTTGCCGTGGTTATGAATCGTGAAATGGCGGTGATTGGGGCGCGGGCCGCGGGGTTCCTCTTCGAGCAGTTTCACCAGCCACGACTCCTTGTTGTAAGCCTCGTCATGATGCCAGCGTCCACCTTGCGGCGTGTGCGAGCGCGTGAAGGTTTCACCCTGGCGCAGCACATAGTCCATCGTGTGGCCGTTCCAGTGAAAGCCGTGATAGTGATCGACTGCCGTCTTTTCGTAGACCTTGCGCGTCTCGGGCAACGGATCATTCGGGAAAAAGAGCGGCCCGCGCCCGGCCCAGAGGGAAGCGTCATTCCGGGCGTCGGCCAGCGAAGCCAAGGTGCCGTCGCTGCGGCGGAAAGCAGCGCGCACGTCGAGATCGAGATAATGCCACTTGTCCTCATAGTAAACCTCGGCGGCCACGTGATGCCAACCGGGCAAAACCAGCGTCCGCGCCTTGCCCAGTCCCGCGCCCTCGGCGATGCCCGCCATCGTCGGACCCAGGATGCCGCAGTAGCCGTAACCGTAGACGTTGATGATTTTGATGGGATCGCGGACGTTGCGATACTCGGCTAAATCGTCGTCGCCTTCCAAGACTTCGTTCATGTGAAACAGGCCGGTGCGCGTGTCGGCGAGATAGCGATACATCTCCCAAGCGCGTGCGTCTCCTTTGAGGTCGCGCCAGCGGTGAAACTGCCCGAAGGTCTTGAGACTGTACGCATCCGCAGTGTGAACAGACAACACGCGCGGCGAATACACGCGTGCCTGGACGGAGGGGACAAGGGCAAGAAGAAGCACCAAGGAAGCCAATCGACACATGCAGCCGCTACTCCTTACTCGTCAATGTTGCTACGCGCACCGGCACCGCCCCGCCGATGTTGTCGCACACGCGCAACTGGAACGACCAGAGCTGCGCCCAGTCTTCCGTTTGCTCGTTCTGGCACACCTTGATCAAGATTTCGTTCTTCCCGGACTTGAGCACACCCTTGCCCACGTGCTGGTCCATGTCCATGCCGTGATGGTACTCCTCGCGGAAGAACACTTCCTTGCCGTTGAGGAAAATGCGGACTGCGTTGTTGCTGCCCGCGCGAATCTCCACCGGTCGTTCCTCCTTCGATTCAACAACCGTGTAGCCGTACCCGACCGCGCCTTTCAGGTGGCCGATCGTTTTGTTGAGGTCCACCATACCGAATGGCTCATTCGTCACGTGCTCAAGCCAACGGATTTCCTTGCCGTCCTTGCTCGTGTATTTCGCCGTTAGATCGACGGCTTTCTCGGGCGGATACACGTTTTGAAAGCCAACGCCTTTGACATTGTCGAACGGACCGACCAACATCCATCGGGTGATGAAGCCGAAGCGTGCGGTGAGGTCGACGTCGACACCCAGCTTCTTGAGCTGGCCGGCGATCAGCTTAAGCTGGTCGCGGTCACGCGCGTGCTTGAGCGCTTGCTGGTAGTGCGCTGCGGCGCCGGCCTTGTCATCGCTGTCGAAGTGTTTCTTGGCCCGCTCGAGCACGACGGCGACCGCGTCGCGGCGCAGCTCTTGGCCCGGATCGTCGAGCATGCCGGGCAACAGCCGCGCGGGCGTAGTGGGATCGATGCGCACCAGCCATTCGTAGGCCAGGCGTCGGCTGTGTCCCGCATGACGCTTGTCCAGAACGAAAGCTTCCAGCTGTTTTTGGGGAAGTGTTTTCTTGGCGCGTAGCGTCTCGTCGGCGATGGCTTCGACTGCCGAGCGCAGCCAGTTGCGCGCCGTGGGATTGGCGTCATCCAAAGCCGACAAGACCGGCAACAGGGCGCCGGGGCCGCGCTGCACCAGCCGCTGCCAAGCCTGCGCGGCCGCCACGTTGCCCTTGCCCTCTTTTTCCACGGCGCGGATGTGCGCCAACAAGTCGTCGATAGGCTCGCCGCCTTGGGCCAACCCCGACCAGCACGCGCACAAGCATAGCGCAGCCGACAGAATTCGAACCATGATGTCCTCGCGAAAACTGGAAAAGTACGAGCGTAGCAGCGGCAAGCTCTGAACGCAAGCAGCGCTTATAGTACATCGGAAATCCGAAATCCGAAGAACCAAATCCGAAACAAATCCAAACTTCAAAGAAGGAAGCTCAAAACATCTATTCTTGTATTGGTCATTTCTTGTTTGGATTTGTTAATTGTTTCGGATTTCGACATTCGGATTTCGGATTTGCCACTTAGCGCTTAGTTACTTGCAAGAAAATGATGTTCTGATTGTCTTCCGCGAACAAGCGGATGTCGCGGATCTCGGCGAGCGGGATTTCCTCGGCGAGCGCCAGCATCTCCTGACGGGTGCGGAAGATGAGCTTCCAGCCCATATAGGACTCCATGTAACCGACGTCGAGGATGCCGGGCAGGAAGTTGGCCAGGAGCAGCCGGCCGCGCGGACGGAGCAGCTCGAAAAGGGCGGCGGTCAAGCGCTGCGCCGCTGGAACTTGCAGGTAATCGTACAGCCCCATCGAGTAAATCAGGTCGAACGGGCCAAGCTCCACGCGCTGGGTAAGGAGCTGGCGAATCGTCGCCTGATGGGTCTGGACGCCGTGGCTGCCGTAACAGCGCTGCACTTCTTCCAGGCTCAAAGGATCGGAGTCGAGCGCCACATATCGGCCAAAGCGGCGTCGCTTCACCATCGAGCACAGCAAGGCCTCGCGCAGATGCCCCGAGGCCACCGACAATACGTGCGGTTTGGTGAATTCTTCGGCAACCTGATCGACGAGATCGGCAATGAAGCCGCGCCGCGCCCGCACCGCCTCGCAGGCAGCGCTGCCGGTCGTGAAATGGAAGATCTTTTGCCCCAAGTCAGTGGTATCGGCGGGAACCGGCCAGCCTTCCTCGCGGCCATAGATGAAATCCAAAAGGTCGGCGTCGCCCGCGTAGCCGCGCGGCTTGGCGAAGGCCCGCAGCGTGAACGGGTCCTGGTGCACTAGCTCACGCAACGGATGCCGCAAGCAGGCTTCAACGTATTCGGCCCATTCCGGCTCGCTCGACTTCAACCGCCGCGCCTGCAAAACGGGCAACAAATCGCGCATGCCGTCTTCCACCGCGCCGTCCAAAAACCTCTCGCGGGTATAGTCAAGAACCTTGAGGTCAATCGGCTCATCGTGAAAGATCTCGGTCAGTTCCGGTTCCGGCTTATTCATGGCGAGCGCTGCCTGCTCAGTCATGTCGGGGATCCAGTGCGGGGCGGCGGGCGAGTCCCGTGGGGAAAGTCGTTGGTCGGCCGATTCATGCGGGGGACCAGAGACCTGCTCCACATCAGCGAGCGCAGCGGAAGAAACCGATTGGGCGGGCATGCGGTTCGGTGGGTATGACCCACGTGTAAGGAGGGTTTCGAAGTTCCGGCCTATTCTTCTTCTGCGCCTTCCGCCGGTTGCGGCGGTGAAGTGCAAACTAACGAAGTGAGCGCTGCGATTGAAGTTCGAATCGGGAGAAACGCCAAGATTTGCTCATTTATCTGGCAAGCCATGCCATTCAGCGAAGCTGTTCCGGTTCGGAAGAATCTGCCGCTTCGGGTCTATCTCACCACCCGTAATTCGCAGTTGACAATTGGCCCAAGCCCGAGCGACCAGATTCATAACAGACACGCGCAACCTTTCCGTTGCCGTAACTTGTTTCAGGACAAGGAAGTTGTGGGATTGGTTGCGTGACACACCCACACCCCCCTCCAGTTAGGAATCGTCAACCGGTTTCGATGGCAAAACATGACGGTTGAGAAAAAGAAGGCCGAAGCGCCTACGTTGTTCAATGCAAATGCTGGGTTCAGAGGGCGTTTGTCGATAAGCAGGATCGTCACCCTGTCTTCGGTGATGCGTACTTCCCAAACTCCTTCGCACTGTGGGCACCGAAACCTGGCACGCTGCATCGAAGAAACCTCCGCGTTGGCGCGGTCTTGAAGGGCCAAAGCCACCAGATTGCCGGTCCACTTACAGTTGTCATGTGGACACGCCACCAAGTAACTGGTCAACATGAGAGTGCGCTCATTCCTAGGAAGGTTGCAAGTTGACTTCTTGCGCCAGTTCCAAGAGCATCTGGGCTATTTCGGGAAGACGAAACGGTTTGCGGATGACCGCAGCGGAACTCAAGCTGGAGAGCTTCCGTCCGTGTCATTGCGAGGGAATCTACCAAAGGCCCGACTACTAATTCTTGATAGGACGCACCAATAAGGTCCAATTCCAACATGGGGACCTCCTCTGTCACTTCGAGGCTAGAGCGCGTTTTCACGCTGGTGTAGCGGAACTCGCCAGAGTTCCGACGCGGAAGCCGCCGGAATTCTGGCGAATTCCGCTACAGGAATCTGCCCTAACGCTCGTCGTCTGGAGCAAACAGCGCGACGCCCTTTGGGACGCCGGCCTGGATTTCTTCCCACACTTCCAGGCGATGGACAGGGACATCCGCGGCAATCTCGAAGCCTAGTCGCACTTTTCCGCGTCTGACTTCGAGCACCGTGACTTTGAGCATCTGCTCGAAGCCGACCGACCCTCCGACTACAACAGATTCCTGGTCTTTCCTGGTCAAGACCAACATGTTTCACCTTGTAAACAGGTCGAATCGCCCGATCCGCTGTCAGTCAGACCGTTCAAACAGCGCCTTGGCTTGCACGGCAGCCAAAAAAAAGCCGACGTGGCCGAAAACCATGGGTATTCGGCCACGTCGGCTTACTCGTCAACGAGCCCCCCGGCACGCCCGGGTTGCCCTTCACCTAGTCATCCGACTACAACTCGCATCTGTGATTTGCGTAGATTGATGTTACCGCGGGAAGCCAAAATAGCAAGTCCCGAATAAGGCTGAAACTTCGTTTTTTAAGAATTGCCGTCGGGCACCGACCCGCTCCATGTGCTGGCCGTTTCATTGTTGGCAAGAAGACTGCACCACGGTGCCGCTCGTAAAAGCCTGCACCACAATTCCGGTGGTCGGCTCGGCTTCCGCCGTCGCTTCGCGCACCTCCACGCCGGTGATTCGTTTGATTTCGAATTTGCTTCCGGCTCTACGAAATCATTGCACCGCGACGATATGTTAATGCATCGATGATTCCATTCCCGCTGTTATTTTGATTTCAACTCGTCCACCAGCCGCCGGTAGTCCGCGCGTGCTCTGAGCGCGGCGAGGTCCGGGTCTTGCTGCAGGTGTGCGGCCATGGTCGGCCGTTTGAAGAAGCCCGCCGAATGAACTTTGGTCAGCAATTCGACAGCGCGCACCGCATACTTCTCGGCCAGCCGCGTTCGCTCGGTTGAGGGAAGCTCGGAGTCCTTTTGGACTGCTGACACGGCGAGCGCATAGACGCAGGCGGCGTTGTACAGCACGCCCGGAGGGGCCGACGCTTGCTGGGCCAGGCGCTCCGCTTCCGCGACTGCCTGTGTGTGCTGGCCCATGCGGGCCACCGAGCCGGCCCGCTGCAGCCGCATCATGTCGCGGCTGGCCCCCGTCGCCGCTTCGATGGCGCGGTCCCAGTCCGCCAGCGCTTCCTGGTGGCGCTGCAAAAGCGTCAGCGCTTCTCCGCGGCCCCAGTAGGCGTTGCGGAGGAAACGCCGGGCGTCCGCCTGTTCGGGCGCCGGTTCCAAGATGCGGATTGCCTTCCCATACCAATCGAGCGCCGCCGCGGGTTCGTTCTGCTCTTTCAGAAAAGTTCCCAAGTTGGCATAGCTGCCGCCGAGCCGAATCGCGAACTGCGCGCGGTCTGGATGGGCACGGGCCAGGTCTTCCAAGATGGTGCTGGCCTTCTGAAAACTGGCCTTGGCCAATTCGGGTCGCTGACTGCGCGTATACACACTGCCCAGGTTGGCATGGTTCGAAGCCAGGCCGTTTTGATACTCGACGACTCGGGGGTGGTCGCGAACCAGTTGCTCCCAAATCGCCTTCGCGTTTTTGAGGTGATCGTCGGCTTCGACAAAACGGTCGGTCGTACTGCACAAGAGGCCGAGACTGTTGTAACTGTTGGCCAGGTCGTGTTGGTACTTGGCGGATTTGGGGTGGGCGAGAGCCAAGCGTTTGCGAACGTCCAGGGCTTCCTTGAAGGCTTCCTCCGCCTTGTCCGCTCGGCGCGTCGACCGAAACAGGATGCCGAGGTTGTTGAGCGTGGCGGCCAAGTCATGCTGGAATTCGGCCACGCTGGAGTGCGCGATAGCCAGGCCGCGACGGATGGACAAGGCCTTCTCGTGCGCTTCCTCGGCCTTGGCGTCCTCCTTGCGGGCGCGGTAGAGCAGGGCCAGGTTGTTGCAGGTCGCGGCCACGCCTTTGGAAAAATCAGGATCCGTTGAATCCTCGGCCGCCAGTTTCTCGAACAGCTCGAGCGCCCGTCGATAGGCTGCTTCCGCTTCGCCGGTCTGGTTGACCTCGCTGCAGGCGAAGCCCAGATTATTGAAACTCTTGCCCAGGTCATATTGATAGGCGCAAACGTCGGGCCAATCACGGACCAGTTCTTCGAAGATCGCCACGGCTTGTTGGTAGTGCTCGATGGCTTTGCTCTTGGATTCGATTTCGCTCGTGAGGAAGGCGAGTCGCCAATAGGTGCGGCCATACTCGGCGCGGACGGCGGGGTCCAGGCTGCGCTCTTGGACAAACTGCCGGTAAAAGTCGCGGGCTGTCTGCAGCAGCCGCTTGCGAAGCTCCTCCATGCCAGGTTGGTTCAACAACACCTCCTGGCTGACTTCCGTGTAGTAGCCGTCCACCGCCTTGCGGGCCAGTTGGAAGTTGGCTTCCGCCCGCTCTCGCTGCTGGCGCTCGCGGTCGTGGGCGGCGGCCAAGAGCGCAGTGGCCACGCTCAGGCACACGACGACGGCCAGTACCGCGGCGGCCGCAGCCGTCACCAGCGTGCGATGTCGATCCAGCCAACGCCGCATCCGCACGGTCCACGGCTCGCGCCAGGCGCCGACCGGCTCGTAGGCCAGCCAGTGCTCGACGTCCGCAGCCAGGTCGAGGGCGGTTGCGTAGCGAGCGCGCGCATCCGGTGCCATCGCCTTGCGGCAGATCGCCTGCAAAGCGCGGGGCACGCCTTTCCAGCGCGGATGCGGGCCTGTCGCGCGGTAGGGGACTGTTTCGGGTTCGTTCTCCAATAGGCAGTCTTCCTTCGGCGCGGGCCCTGTCAGGAGAATGCGCAAGGTCGCTCCGAGGGAGTAAATATCGCTGGCGGGACCGACCCGTTCTTGATCTCCGGACGCCTGTTCCGGGCTCATGTAACCCGGTGTGCCGATCGCCTCGCCGACCTGCGTGGGAACGGAGGAACCGCCGCAGACGTGTAGGCTTTGCTGCGAAGACCGCGCACTCTCCTCGTCGGGCTCTCGTGCGGTCATGTCCTTTGCCAGCCCCCAATCCACCACCAGGGTCTCGCCGTAATTGTCCAGAAGAATATTGCTCGGTTTGAGATCGCGGTGCAGTATGCCGCGGCTGTGGGCGTAGGCGACCGTATTGCAAACGGCCACGAAGCGATTCAAGAGCTGCCGCAAGGCGAGTCGGCGCTCGCCTTCGGGGCGGCCCGCCTCGTGAAAGCGCCGGATGGCCTCGCTCAGCGTTTCTCCCTTGATGAAGCGCATGGCGTAGCACGGAGCGCCGGCTTCGTCGTGCACCAGCC
>JAKEFD010000165.1 GCA_022616245.1 Gemmataceae bacterium | reverse complement strand
TGGCGATCTCGCCGCCGGTCGAGGCGATGATGCAGCGGCTCGAGAAGTGGGCGGTCGGACGCGTGGAAACGCCTACGGCCGCGGGCGACGCTTCGGAAGAAACCTCCGATCCCACGTCCATGCTGCAGCCCGCGCGGGACGGCGGCGAGATCGGTTGGCTCGGGACCTATCGAGTCCTGAAGGTGCTGGGCCAGGGGGGCATGGGGGTCGTCTTTGTCGCCGAGGACAGCGTCCTCAAGCGGCCGGTGGCCCTGAAGGTGCTGCGCGGCGCCCTGGCCGAGCGGCCGTCGGCGCGGCAGCGTTTCCTGCGCGAAGCCCAGGCTGCCGCCGCGATCCGGCATGAGCACGTCGTCACCATCTTCCAGGCGGGCGATCAGGCGGGCGTTGGCTTTTTGGCCATGGAGCTCTTGCAAGGCGAATCGCTCGAAGCGCGGCTAGCGCGCGAGAACCGCATACCGATCGCCACGGCGGCGGATTTGGGACGGCAGATCGCCCAGGGACTTGCGGCGGCTCACGAGCGCAGCCTGATCCATCGCGACCTCAAGCCGGCCAACATCTTTTTGGTGAGTCGTGGAGAGGTGAGTGGTGGACTGGTCAAGTTGCTCGACTTTGGTCTGGCCCGCGCCGCTGTGGACGAGGCGAAGCTGACGAAGTCCGGCACGGTCGTGGGTACGCCGGCGTACATGGCGCCCGAGCAGGCCGAGGGCAAGCCCGTGGACGCGCGCAGCGACCTGTTCAGTCTGGGCTGCGTCCTGTACCGAATGGTGGTCGGCGTGCGGCCGTTCCGCGGCGACTCGACGCTGCAAATCCTCCGAGCGCTGGCGGTCGAACAACCCGCGCCGCCGCAACAGCTCAACCCGGAGTGCCCGGCGACTCTCTCGGAGCTGATCATGCGGCTCTTGAGCAAGGACCCCGTCGGCCGGCCCGTTTCGGCGGCGGCGGTCGCCGAGCAGCTTGATCGCATCGCCCAGTCGGCGCCCAGTCGGCGGCGCCGGCAGCCATGGCCGTCGCGCTGGGCGCGCGCCGCAGCGGTCGTGGGGATGCTCGGTGTGCTCGCGGTCGCGGTCGTCATCATGATTCTCCCCGAGAAGGAGAAGGGCACGGGGAATGGTCCGGTCGTCAACAGCAACGGCAAGCCGCCAACCGTCAATGGTTCGGAAAGAACGGTCACGCCCGCTCTTGACTTGCTGCGCGAGGCCGTCTTGCTGATGACCTTCGAAAAGAACACTTTTTACAAAAAAGGCAACTTAACCTACGTTCGCGACCTCAGCGGCCGGGGGAATGACGGCGTCTGTGAAAACGTGGAGTTCAACGCCGATGGCAAGGTTGGCGCCGGCTTGATGTGTCGCACGGCAGCATCCCTGCGGCTCGGTAAGTCGCTAATCAACCGTCAGCCAGATTTCTCGATCACGGCGTGGGTCCGCCCCATCAAGACAAAGGACCAGCCGCAACGTCTCTACCAATCGGGCGATCCACTCAAGCCGTACGCGCCGGCCTTTGCGATTCAACTCATCCCGCCGAACCTCGAAGTCCGCGTCGCCGCGTTTAACCAGCACCGCAAGCCGGACCCGTGGGCCCACATGGGCTTCGGCCGGGATGGCCTCCGCACCGAAGTCTGGCAGTTTGTGGCCTTGGTCCTGCGTAGCGGGGGGGTCGGCAAGGGCACACTGCAATTCACGATTGACAATATTGGGGGTGGCGGCGCGAACACGCAAATGGTTGATGCCCCTGATCCGATCGTCGATCTCTTGGGCCACAATCTGAGAGGCGACCTGGATGAGGTGACGGTGTTTCCGCGAGCGCTGATGCCCGCGGAAGTCGAACTCATCCGCCAGCTTGGAAAGGACGGCAAGCAGTTGTGCCGATGACCTGCCCGTCGTCTGCTCTTGCGGTTGCCGGACTCCCGGTAGGTCATTTCTTCTCGCGCTTGTACACCGCCAGAATTCGGCCCGAACCTTCGGCAGCGGAGAACTCCGCCGGCCGCTTTCCGCCCACCTCCGCCGCCCGGCACATCTTGAATGTGTCCGTCGCCAGCTCGTAGATGCCCGGGGTCGTCTTCTTCTCGTCATCGCCGACGAGGGAGAAGTCGATCGTCTTGGGCTTCTTCGACGGGTCCAGCTTGTAGGTCAGCTCCACCTTCCGGTCGCCGACCTCGACCGTGTAGCGGTCGCCCTTGATCGTCAGCCGGATCTGCTTGAGCTGTTCCTCGGACAGGGGCTTGCCGTCGTTTTCCAGCGACTGCAAGACCCAGACGCCTTCTAGCTGCTTCATCTCCATTTTGACCGCGTCCCCTTTCTTGTCCTCGCTAGCGGTCAAGAGACGGCATGTCGCCACGAGTGAACCGACCACCAGGATCGAAGCGATGTGTGCCCGCATGACTCACCTCCGATAGAGAGTTCAGGATGCTCTGGTAACATATGCCGCCGGTCCTTGACGCACAGCGCGCCGCTGCGGTCTTGCCGACTTGCACGTTGTCCCTCACTCCGTGAAGGAAAGTGGAGTGCAATCGAAAGGCACTGCATACTCAGAAGTGCAGGCGGAAGGCGAGTCTAGAGGTGGCCGTTTCACTATCCCGACTAACACACAATTTGAAATGTCGGGGGTCAAACTCTTCGCAAGTCCAATCTTTAGAGAGCTTTGCGGTTTTCCGACCTGTATTTCACTTTTTCGCCAATTGAAACACGGGTTAGCTACTGCAATGGGAGGCTTAATTCGAGTGCACGTTTGATACAACCCTGACCCTCGAATCGTCTCATGTTGATGTCAATGGGAGGGGGTACCTGTGTGACGCTTGACGCTCCGGGACTTTCTGGAACCGCAAAGCACTCTATTGTAAATACTTGCGTCGTTGTTCCAGAGCGTCACATGTACCGAAAATCTGACGCTCCGGAAACCGGTGACGCTCCGGAATCTCGTTTGGGATCAATACCGAAGCTCCAAACCCGCACTGAAGCCGGTTGCCCAGAAATCGCTGCGGCGGAAGGGGACGGCGGGGACGGCCAGGTCGCTGGGCGGGCAGGTGCCGGGGGGGCAGAAGTTGGGCACGTTGGTCACGTTGACATTGAGGTCCACCTGGTCGCCGGGGCGCATGACGTTGGTCCAGTAGAGCAAGTCATAACCGGCGAAGACGCGGATGTTCTTCGTCAGGTGATAGCCGACCTTGAGGCCAAGCTCTGGGACGACGCTGAAGGAGCTGTCGGAGTGGTCACCGATGTTGGTGGTCGTTGCCAGGAGGCCGCCGTTGAATTGCGAGAGGGCGCCGGCCGGCGTGAGGACATTCTGGCTGCCGCGGATGCGGATGCGGTGGTCGGTGACGCCGATGCCGAGCTTGAAGAGGCCTTCGAAGTACCAGTCGCCGCGGCGCATGGAGCCGTTGACGCCGAGGAAGCCGCCGTAGAAGCGGTTGCGGGTGTCGAAGATGTCGTTAACGACAATGAGATTGCCCGGATCGAAGACGGGCAGGTCCTGGATCGCCTGGAACGAGACAACGTTTTCGGTGATGGAAAGGCCCTCGTCTAATTGCAAGAAGCGAATACCGGCCAGGGCCGACCAGCTACGGCGGCAGTTTTCGAGCAGGAGGCACCGGACGGCGAGGTCTCCGCCTTGCAGTTCGCTGCTGGTGTCAACGCTTACGTTGCCGCGCAGGATGAAGTTGTCGGTCGCCAGGATGCCTGGTGTGGAGACGAATTGGCGGTCCTGGACGCCGAAGTTGACGTTGAAGATCGGGCGCGTGAGCACGTCGCGGGCGTCGAAGAAGCCGTCGTTGCGCTCGCCCAGGATGAAGTAGCCGCCCTCGATGGCCCAGCAGGAGCAACAGTCGAGCCAGAAGCCGCCGCGAATGCGCAAACCGGAATGCGGCTCTTCATCGACGCGTTCGTTGCCGAACAGGATGGTCGTGTTGGGGTCGCCCAGCGTGCCGCGCACGTCTTCGGGAACGGTGGCGGGCGCGGTGGCGACGAGCGGAGGCAGGTTCTGACCGCGGAACCACCAGTGTAAATACTCGATGCTGCCGTAAATCATTTCGTTATTGGTGGGGACTTCCTCCACGATGATGGCAGGCGTCTTTGGGCTCTGGGCAATGCGAACGCTCGTTTCTTGCACGCTTGGGACATACAAGGCGTTCGCGGTCGTGACCTTGCCTTTTGCGCCGGCCGCGGGAGTAATGAGCGCGGGCATCGTGGGCAATACCGTCGAGCGCTGCATCATGCGCAGACCGGACACGGTGGACGTGTAATCGGGATACATTCGGGGTAGCGTTCGCGACGGCAGAATGCGGGCCGCGCCATTGCGAAGTGAAAACGGCGAGACGTGCTTCGTAACCAGGTAACCCGAGCCGGACGGGTGCGTTTGCCCGGATTCGTCACCTTCGAGGGAGGGTGGAGACTGGTCCGCTGCTACCTGGACAGTCCCCTGCGCGCGCGTCGCGCTCGCGGCCCCCTCCTCGTGCACCTTGGCCCGAACCACTCGTGGGCCGGCGGCTGCCGGCGCGACAAGTGGTGCGCCCAGGGACACTGCCGGACGAGTCGAACCGTTTACGGGTCTCCAAGCCGGATCTTGCGCGGAAGAAACGGCCACTCCGAGCCCCAAAGCCAAGACGATACCACTCAGCAAGCGGCCCGCGTTCATAAGGGTCTCCTTCTTTAGGCGAACCTGTGCGCTTCGCAGCCGAGTTTCACTCGGCGTTGGAATTTCGCCCAATTTACCGTGCGACACGGCAAAATAGGGAACTGCGCAAAAGCCGTCACGTTCCTCAACATCCCCATCGGCCGGAAAACGGGTATTGCAAGAAACAAAAGAGGGAGTCGCAAAGGCAGCAAGCCTCGTCGAGCGGGAAAAGTAGACAAAGCTTCCGAAGCTTCTCCAGCTTGCCAAATGGGCGGGATGGGCCATTGGTCACGTCCAAATGGCCATCGGACTATAGAGGTGGGCTGTTTTTTTGGACTTGAACGTGGCTATGATGCCGCGCAAAGACGAGCTCTCGATGGAACAGAGCGCGCTTTGGAGGGCGAATGTCATGGATGGACAGAGAATGAAGTGCTGGGGCGTGTTCGCGGGGCTGGCCGCCTGCGGCTGGCTCCTTTGCGGCACGGCTCAAGCCGAACTGCTGGTCGGCGCGCCGAAGCCCGGCGACACGCGACTGACCCAGCCGGATCAACCGTTTGGATTCTTGCCGGCCGATATCCTCGACCCTAGTCGAGGAGAGTCAGCGGACAATAATTGCTGGTCGGTGTTGTGGGAAAACCTGCGCGGCATCGGCCAAAGCCTGGACGAGTTGCGGGTGCAGGCAACGCAAGAGAGCGTGCTGGTTTCTTTGATCCTGATCGGCGGCAAGGGCAAGAAGGATATGCCACCGACGAAAGGGGCTCTTCCCCCGCCGCCGCCACCACCTCCCCCGCCCCCGCCGCCGCCACCTCCGCCGCCGCCTCCAGATGTCCCGCCTCCGGATGTGCCGCCGGGCGATCAAACGGGCGACCCGCCGACCGAGAACTATCCGGAACCAGCCACGCTCGTTTCCGGACTCATCGGTCTGGGCTGCGCTTCCGCCTACTGGTGGCGTCGGCGCAAGAGCGGCACAGCAACGCCTCCGACCGCATAGGCGTAGTGGGCATTGCATTTTCGTAGGACAGGTTTTTCAACCTGTCCTACTTTCGTTTTGTGGACAGATATTCGACGCCCTCCCGCGACGTGCCAGCGCGGACAGGTTGAAAACCTGTCCTACTATAACTCTTGAGGTTTCATGGTGATGGATAGTCGAGTACCATGCTGCTCTTAAGTTGTTCGCAATTATCGCGGGCGTTTGACGCCGAGCCGCTCTTTCAAGACTTGGGTTTCGAGCTTTACTCGGGGCAGCGCGTCGGACTGGTCGGGCCCAATGGCGTCGGCAAGACAACACTGTTGCGCATCCTGGCCGGCCTGGATCAACCCGACACCGGCGCGGTCCGCCGTCACGCGGGCGCCCGCGCGGCATTGCTGCGGCAACAGCCGGTATTCGAGCCGGGCCGCAGCCTGTTCGAGGAAGCCCGCTCCGCCCTCGAAGATCTGCTTCGCGCTCATGACGACATGATCCAGACGGCCGAAGCGCTGGCCCATGCCTCCGACCCCGCCGACAAAAAGTCGCTCGCCGACCGCTATGAGCGATTGAACGAAATGCTCCGCTATCACGACGCCTACAACGTCGATCACCGCGTCGAGCACGTGCTGGACGGACTCGGTTTTCGGCCGACGGAATATGATCGGCCGATGGAGACGTTTTCAGGCGGACAGCAAAGCCGGCTGATGCTGGCCAAGCTGCTGCTGTCCGCGCCCGACGTTTTTCTTCTGGACGAGCCCAGCAATCACCTCGACATTGCCGCGACGCGCTGGCTCGAAGATTACCTCGTGCAGCAACCCGAAGCGATGCTGATCGTCAGCCACGACCGTTATTTTCTCGACAAGGTCGTTACCAAAGTCTTTGAGCTCAATGCCGGCGGCATACAATCCTATCCTGGAAACTATCAGGCTTACTGGCGTTTGCGGCGCGAGCGCTTCGAGCAGCAGCTCAAGACCTGGCAGGCGCAACGGGCATACATCGAGAAACAGGAAGAATACATTCGCCGGGTGCACTACGGGCAATTGCACAAGCAAGCGCAATCGCGGCGCAAGGCACTGGACCGGCTGGAGCGCGTAGAGAAACCGGCCTGGGTCGAGTCCCCGCACATGCACTTTGGCGAAGTGCGCCGCACGGGCGACGTGGTGCTGCATGTCGAAAACCTGGCGAAGGCGTATGATCGGCCGCTCTTTCGCGAGTTGAACTTCAGCCTGCGCCGCGGGCAACGCCTCGGCATCCTGGGGCCAAACGGCTCCGGCAAGACGACACTTCTGCGCCTTCTCATGGGCGACGAGCAGCCGGATGCGGGCACAATCGAACGCGGGCATCTCGTGCGGTTCGGCTACTACGATCAGCATTTGCAAGCGCTGCCGGGCGACAAGACGGTGCTGCGCGCGATCTGGCCCGAAGGCGACGCGGACGCCACCGAACAGGCCATGCGCGATTTGCTCGGACGCTTCGGCCTGGTCGGCGATCAGGTTTATCAGACCGTGAATCAATTAAGCGGCGGCGAGCGCAGCCGGGCCGCACTGGCCCGATTGGTGGCGCTGGGCGTGAACGTCCTCGTGCTGGACGAGCCCACCAATCACCTCGATTTGTGGGCCTGCGACGCGCTGGAACAAGCGCTTTTGGATTTCGACGGCAGTGCCCTCGTGGTCAGCCATGACCGTTACTTCCTCAATCGCGTTGTCGATGTGCTCGTCGTCCTGGAAGACGACGGCAGCGCCCGCGTGATCTTCGGCAACTATGACACGTATGAGCGCATGCGCACCTTGCAATCGTTGCCGCTCCCGTCTCCCACGAAGGGCGCAGAGAAGGGGGCCGAGCCGGCGCGAGAAGCGCCCGGGCCGGCCGGAAAGGCCAAACGCAAGCGGCGGTTTCCTTACCGTAAAGTGGACGAGATCGAGGCGGAAATCGCCGCCGAGGAAACACATCTTCATGAACTGGAAAGGCTGATGGCCTCCTCGGACTTATACCGCGACGGCGACAAAGTAAAGGAGACGATGCAAGCGTTCGAAGACGCCAAAGTTTCTTTGGAACAGCTGTATGAGCACTGGGAAGAGGCAGTGGAATTGAATGGTTAACACTAGCCCGACGCGCGAGCGAGGGTCTGCTAACGCGCTGAAAAAACCAGGAAGTCCGCGGAAGCCGCAAATCGCAAGAAAAAACGCCGCTGGACTTTACGTGTGCTTGACGACCCCCCGCTGCTTCACTAGCTAATGAGTACCTTTGGCCTAGTTCGACGCAGAATCGCGATTTTCCGGCCATTTTTGTGCTATGAAAGGTCGAGCGCCGTACGGTCGGCTGCAACTGGAAGGACAGAGTTGCCGGCTTTTCCAGCCGAGGATTTTGCAGTTGTCGGAAGAAACGGTCGATACCAAAAAAACTATTGAACGAGAGTGCTCGACTCTCCGCAATGCAATGAATAGTCCAATATTGATGCTTCGAGTTGAGGAAATGGTAATGCTCGCCGGTACATTAGAATGGTTAGAGGAAATCGCGGAACCAAAATCGCCTTGGCGCTTGTGGGACGACGGCCTCGTACGCCTGGCGCGTAAGGCGAACGAGGATGGGGGCGCGGAAGACGACGGCGACAAGAAGGGCGACGCCGAGAAAGACGACGCCGAGGAGGAAGACGAAGAATTCGAGGATGACGACTTCGAAGACGAGGATTTCGACGACGAAGATTTCGATGATGAGGATTTTGACGACGAGGACTTTGACGACGAAGACTTCGAAGACGATGATTTTGACGACGACGATCTGGACGACGACGAAGATGAAGACGACGAGGACGAGGAAGACGAAGACATAGGCGCCGACGACTAGCTTCGAAGCGGTACAGCCATGGTCCTCCACAATGTAGTGTCCTGGATGCGGCGCGAAGCGCTGCATCGCGGCAAGAGCCGGTTCGCTCGCTGGCTGGGGCGAAGTTGGGCCCGCCTCACCTACGCCACGAGGGTTGAGCCGACCTGGTTGGAAGTAAACCACCTCCCGATTCCTATCGCCGACTTACCCCCGGCCTTTGCGGGCTTTCGCATCGCCCACCTGACCGACTTTCACGGCGGCCGGCGTGTCACTCCGGGATACTTAGCCGAAGCTGTCGAACTAGCGCACGCGCAAGAGCCGGACGTAATCGTGCTGACCGGCGACTTTGTGCACAAGGGCTTTCGACATGTCGACCCGGTGACGCAGGCGCTGGGTAAACTCCGGGCGCCCTTGGGTGTCTATGCCGTCTTGGGCAATCATGACTACTCCGTGCGCAGTTCCCTGGGCATTCGCCGGCACCAGCATTTGCACCGCGCAGTGGCCGACGCACTGGCTTATCACGGCATCCGCGTCTTGCGCAATGAAGCGCTGCCGCTTACGCGCGGCGAACATCAGCTTTACCTGGCGGGGGTTGAGGACCTCTGGAGCAGGGTCTGTGATCTCGAGCGAGCCCTCGGCAGCGTGCCGGCCGGCGCGCCTTGCGTGGTGCTGGCGCACAATCCGTGCACCGTCGAAAAACTCGGCAGCCGTCGCTGCGACCTCATGCTGTCCGGCCACACGCACGGCGGCCAAGTCCTGTTGCCCGGAGTCGGCCGCGTGGCGCTGGGGCCCAAGGGACGCCGCTTCGCCGCCGGCATCTATCAAGTCGCGCAAACCGCGCTCTACGTCAACAAGGGCATCGGCTTTGGCTTGCCCATTCGCTACGGCGTCCGCCCGGAAGTCGCCGTGCTCACATTGCAAACCAGGTAGTCCGTGAACGACGTCTGAACAATCGCGAAAGAAACGTGCGCAGCAATTGCGTTCCCAGGAGCCCTTCGATATACTGCAAACGGTTTCTAGGGCCCTGGTGACTGCGTGCACGGGGAGCGTCTGACCAGGCCCGTTAACGTCGCACGGTGGGTGTCGTCATGGCGCACAAGGGGAAGCACGAGGAATCGAAAGCCAAGTCCGTCGGCAGCGCGCTGGTGCGGTCACCCGATCAAAGCCAGTTGGATTTCGAAATCGATTTCTTCGGCGCCATCTTGGAGCGCTGTCCAGACTATGTCGATGTCTTGCGCGTGCAGGGCAACAACTTGACCTTGAAAGGCCGCTTCGCTGAGGGCATGCAAATCGACAAGCGGCTGGTTTTGTTGCGTCCCGCCGATGCTTTGGCGCATTACAATCTCGCATGCAGCTTTTCCCTTCTCAAAAAATCCGATCCGGCCTTGAAAACGCTGCGCCGCGCGATCGAGCTCGGTTATCGCGATTTCCGGTACATGAAAGAAGATCGCGACCTGGACTTTATCCGCCACGATCCGCGTTTTCGCCAACTCCTCCGCGAATTCGAGAAATGACCACCTCACAAGGTCAACTCTTTTCGGACCCTTCCGCCAATCGCGCCCGCGACCAGTTTCGGGCCAAGTCCAAAGCGCTCGTGGATAAAGTGTCGCCCGTGCCCGATGCCGTCGCCCGGCTTGTCCACGACGGCGACTATCTTGCCGTCGGCGGCTTCGGCGGCGCCCGGCTGCCCACTGCCGTCGTCCACGAAATTGTCCGACAAAAGAAGCAGAATCTCCGCTTCGCCGGCCATACCGCCACACACGATTTCCAAATCCTGTGCGCCGGCAACCTCACCGGGCGGGGTCAACTCCTTGCCAAGGTGGAAAATGCCTATTCAGTCGGCCTGGAAGCACGCGGTCTCTCGCCTCACGCCCGCCGTGTTATCGAGTCCGGGGCGGTCGAATGCACGGAATGGTCCAACTATGCGCTGGCGGTGCGCTTCAAGGCCGCCGCCATGGGGCTGCCGTTTCTGCCGAGCCGATCGATGCTCGGCACGGACACCTTTCGCCAAAGCGCCGCCAAGACCATCGCCTGCCCTTTCACCGGTGAGACGCTCTCGGCACTGCCGGCTTTGTATCCGGACGTAGCGGCCATCCACGTTCATGAGGCGGACCGGTTCGGCAACTGCCGTATCCGCGGCACCACCGTCGCCGACCTCGATCTGGCCCGTGCCGCCCTGCGACTCATCATCACCTGCGAGCGCCTCATTCCCACGGAGGAGATCCGCAGCGACCCCACGCGCACCGTCATTCCTTTTTTTTGCGTCGATGCCGTCTGCGAAGTTCCATTCGGCAGTTATCCCGGCAACATGCCCTACGAGTATTTCTCAGACGAGGCGCATCTTAAGCAGTGGCTGCACGTGCAGCAGGATTTGGACTCATTCAAGGCGTTTCTGGAAAAGTACCTTTTCGGCGTGCGCGACTTCCATGAGTATTTGCAGCTTTGCGGTGGGTTGCCGAGGCTGCAAGAGCTTCGAAGACAGGAATTGCTGCTGCATCTTGGAAAATAGAAACACGAAGAAACTAAGCGTTGACAATTACCGTCTGAGCAGAGTCAACTAGCAACGACTTCTGCACAAGAAGAGACGCCTCATGTTGTCGACCAAACGCGCCATCTTGCTTTTCCTGCTTGCGTTTACCCTGTGCAATTCTTCCAAAGCAATAGAACCACCCGTGGATTTGGCAGGCGATCCACTCCCGGATGGGGCACTTGTCCGCCTTGGCTCGACCCGCTGGCGTCACGGCGCTGTAATCGCATACACCCTGCACGCGCCGGACGGGCAAACAGTCATCACAGCGAGCACGGACGGCGTCATCCGCGTCTGGGATGCTAGGTCCGGCCGCCATTTGCGAAGTTTCGGCCAGGCCTGGAACCCTGTAGGTGGCGATGAAGGCCAGTTTCACGCGAGCGACGGCCCTAATGCTGCGGTAATGATGCCCAAGGTGATATTGAATGCGCTCGCGCTATCCAAAGACGGCAAGCTGCTGGCCGCCGGAACCAGCGGCGGCCAGCTCACCATTTGGAATGTAGCTACCGGCCAGGATCGTGTCAAAACGACGCCGATTTCCGAGCGCGCAATCGCCGGGCTCGTCTTTGGACCGGAAGACAAATATGTCGTCGCCAAGACGAACGATCAAGTCGTGCGTTTTTTGGATTTGGACGGCAAAGAATTCCGCGCCTTCGCTGCATGGCCCGACGGAGCGTCGAAAAACATGTCCTTTGGCGTGACGCGCGATTTGCTCGGCTTTTGCAAAAAGGACACCAGCCTTTTCGCAACCTCAAGAGGTGTCGAGAAAGGCGTGTCGTTCTTATCAGTAAAGCAATGGAATGTAGAGACTGGGACAGAACTCCCAGAATTGCGCATTGGCCCTTATCCTTCGGAAGTGCTCGCCGCTTCCGTCGACGGCAACAAACTGCTCTTGCTCAAAGACTACGCGCTAGTACTCTGGGATCTCGAGGCCGGCAAAGAAATCCGCAAGTTATTCTCCGACGAGAAAGGCAACCCCGTCAGCTTGGCTGCGTTTTCTCCGGACGGCGCCTGGATCGCGACACGGCGCAACTTCAATAGAACCCTGCAGCTTTGGCAGGCCGCTACCGGCAAGGAGGTCTGGCGTCACAACGACCAGTTTGATTCTGGCTTTCGGGGCTACGCCTTCAGCAATCTCACTTTCTCTTCAGACAGCAAACGCTTGGCCTCCGGCACTGCGGCGACCGTCTTGCGGCAATGGGACGTTGCTTCCGGAAAAGAGTTGGAGTCCGCGCCGGGCCATGCAGGCGCTGTATTCGCGCTTGCCCTTGCCGAGGGCGGCAAGCGCGTCGTCACTTACAGCGAAGACGAACGGCTAATCGCCTGGGACTTGGCAACGGGCAAACTGGTAACGAGCATTCAACGCCGACTACCTTACTATTTCTCGAACACCACGCACTTTGCCCTGGCGTACGACGGCAGCGCGCTGTTCCTCGGTGGCCGCCAATTCCCGGAAGCCCAATTCTACTACTGGAACCCCGACAAGAAGCCAAACCCCAAAGAGCGCGCGGACTGGAAGGCACACCAAGGCGAAGCGTTCGGCGTGGCGCTTTCTCCCGACGGCAAGACCGCGGCGACGCGCGGCCGGGATAACACCACGCGCTTATGGGACGTCGCAGTGCGTAAAGAGATTCGCAAGCTGCCCGAGCCGGTCCCACTCCAAGAAAAACCGAACAACGCAGTGAGCGGCTATTTCGGAAATGCCACACCGACGCTGCTCTTTTCCGCCGACGGCACGAAACTCGCTTCCCTGCTGCCGAATCC
Source organism: Gemmataceae bacterium (assembly GCA_022616245.1). GTDB lineage: Bacteria > Planctomycetota > Planctomycetia > Gemmatales > Gemmataceae > JAKEFD01. The sequence continues at coordinate 5,326 of JAKEFD010000165.1, read as the reverse complement.
AGCGCTTAGGTATTACGACTCGCGCCGGGCGAACATGATTACTTCAGTGCGGGTTTGGGACGCCGTGACGGGCAAGCTCGCTGTGCCGCATGAGTTGGCAGTCGCCGGCATCGCGTGCTTCGCCATTGCTCCCGATGGCCGATCCGTGGCCGCGAGCTGTTATGATGGCACGATTCAGCAGTGGGAAACGCTGACCGGCAAGAATCGGATGAAGATGCCCGCAATTCCCAAAGGCGCTATGGTCGCGCTCGCCTTTTCGGCGGACGGCTTGCTGCTTGCCGGCGCAGGGCAGGACCATGTCATTCGCGTCTGGCATCGGTATGACGGTAAACTGTTGGCCAAATACAAAGGCCATCTCGGGCCGGTGACGTCACTTTTATTTGACCGCGAATCCAAACGACTCATCTCCGGTAGCCGCGATACAACCGCTCTCGTTTGGAAAGTGCCCGAATTGCCGGAGCAAGCTACGAAATCGCTGGCTGCCGACGAATTAAGGAGACTCTGGAAAGAGATCGCCGGCGACGATGCCGGACTAGCGTCGCAGGCCATCAGCGCATTCGCTTCGCAAGGAAACGTAGCCGTATCCTTTTTCAAGGATCACTTGAGGCCGATTCCCCCGGCCAACGCCGACATACTTGCCAAACTTATCGCCGATCTGGACAGCGACCAGCTGGTCGTGCGGCAACAGGCGACTGTGGCCATCGAGAAAATCGGCGACGTGGCCGAGCCGGCGCTCGAGGAAGCCCTGCGCGGCAAACTACGTTTAGAAACGCAGCGGCGCATCGAGAAGATTCTCGAAGGCTGGCTCATCGAACAGATGCCCGGACCCAATGAATTGCAGCAGCTGCGAGCTCTCGAAGCGCTTGAAAGGATAAAGAACTCTGACGCGCGCAGTCTGGTTGCCGCATTGGCGAAAGGCGCTGCCGGAGCGCGATTGACACGCGAGGCGGAACGGATGCTCAAGCGCATGCAACCCTGAACTAGTGAAGCAGGTTGAGTGAGCGATGCCCATCGAGGATTTTGTTTTTTTCGGAGCATTTCGCCAGAGCGTTGGCCCGTTGTGCGAGAAAAAGTACACGGACGCGCAGCGCAGGAAATGTGCGTGCATGCTGGTCCGCAAAATGATCTGGGACCTCATTAGCGATGAGAATAGCAAACTGGCCGTGGAAGTTTCGGAGCAGTTCGCTGAGGGAAAAACCGACAAGAAAGGCCTACTTGCGGCACGGAAAGGCGCGTTACGCGTCTGGAAGAGCTTTCCCGATTATCTTGTGCCGCCACCGGAATGGAGCATCAAGCAGACCGTTGACCGCCAAGTCGCTCACATTTGTTTGGGCGTTACCGCAACTCCTTTTCCAGGGTCGAACGTGATCGGTACGGGGGAGATGATCGCTAATACCTTAGCGCACAAGGCTGCGTACTTGCAGACGGGTGAAGTAATGCTGGCCGTGACCGAAAAAGCCTTCGAGCAAATGCGCGGATTCATACTAGAATTTATCAAAAAGAAAACGGAGATTGAATCGGCGGTTCCCAGCAACCAACTCGTCCTGGACTGCAGCTACGGAAAGTCCGATCGAAGCAAGTACATTCGCCCGTCTTCCCTTCGGTCGTGGGCAATCCTGAACCTGGACACCGACAAGCAGATTGCACTTGCCGCCTTGGATTGCTTTGATCGATGCACTGCAACGAAAAGCGAACAGCCGCCATCGCTGGATCCAATAACGCAACTGGCACAGTCCGAGAAAAGAGACCTTCGTGAAATGGCAGTTTCTTTGTTGCTATTGCTCGGTGAAGGGTTACCTACCGCTCGTTCCCAACTGCGTTCTCTGTTGCTTTCGAAGAATGGCGATGTCCGATTCACTGCATTGAGTCATTTGCAGTATTTCCGGCCGAACTTTCCGAAGGAGTTCCTTTGCGACTTCATTCGTCAGAGTCTGACGGATAGAAGTGCGAGAATGCGTCAAATGGCAGGGCAGGCCTGTGTTGCCTTCGAACTCGTGGAGATGATTCCGGACTTGGAAAGTAAAGCCGATGTCGAGAAAAACCCTAAACTCCGCGAGAACCTGACGAAGAACGCTCACCTGCTGAATCATGGATTCTACGTGAGCCAAGTATCTGGCGCTCACCCAACTCTCGTCGTCAAGACCAAGCGCGGATACTCAAGTCATGAAATCCCATCTCCGCTACCGGATTTGGAAGGACTAAGAAAGCTCGCAGACGGAATCAAGCAACGACAAGAGACTGGAGAGTAATGTCTTACAACCCCATGGAACTCATGATCGCCTGCGCCGCCCGTCTCTTGGAGGACGGCAAGACCGTTGCCGTCGGCACCGGCGCTCCCTGCGCGGCCGCGATGCTCGCCCAGCGAACCGCGGCGCCCAACCTGGTCATCTTCTTCGAGGCCGGCGGCGTCGCGCCGCAGCTACCCACCATGCCCATCAGCGTCGGCGACTCGCGCACCTTTTACAAAGGCGCCATGGCCACGAGCATGGCCGACGTCATGGAAACCTGTCAGCGCGGCCTCATGGACTACACGTTTCTCGGCGGCGCGCAGATTGACGCCTACGGCAATCTAAACTCCACCGTCATCGGCACGGACTACAAGAAGCCCAAAGTGCGCCTACCCGGATCGGGCGGCGCCAACGACCTCGCGTCCTTCTGCTGGCGCATTCTCGTTGTGACCAGCCACGACAAACGGCGTTTCGTCGACAAACTCGATTTTCTTACCACGCCTGGTTACTTGACCGGCCCGGGCGCGCGCGAAGCCGCCGGTCTGCCACCTGGAACGGGACCCTACCGCGTCATCACTGACTTGGCCATCCTCGGCTACCACGACGAGACCAAGCGTATGGAAGTCATCAGCCTGCATCCCGGAGTCACTTTGGACCAAGTGCGGCAAAACACGAGCTTCGAGGTCGGCTTGCGCGAACCGTTGCAAATCACCAAGCCGCCGACGGAGCAGGAATTGAAGATACTTCGTGAGGAAGTCGACCCGCACCGGTATATCATTGGGCGATGCTGACGTGGTGTGCGCAGGCCTGTATACGTATACTACACGTATATGTTGCTGTTGGAGCGAACGATGCAAAAGAAATTGACCATTACAATCGACGAAAAAGTCTATGAACGACTCCACCGACTAATCGGGGCAAGGAAGATTAGCAAGTTCATCGAGACTCTTGTGCGTCCGAAAGTATTGCGAGACGACTTGGAAGCAGGCTATCGCGCGATGGCTCTGGACGAGGAGCGAGAAGCCGAAGCGAAAGAATGGGCCGAAGGGACCTGTGGGGATGTAGCCGATGAAACGCGGTGATGTGTGGTGGGTCGAATTTCCTGGAGCGATCGGTGCTGAGATTCGCAAGGAACGGCCCGCAGTCATAATGAGCAACGACGTTGCAAACAGATTCTTGAACCGCGTTCAAGTCGTCCCTTTGACTTCGAAGCTCGACAAAGTATTTCCAAGTGAAGCTGTCGTATCGTTTAAGGGTAAAAAGCACAAAGCAGTTGCAGATCAAATCACGACTGTAGCCAAGTCGAGACTAAAGAACCGCAAAGGCAAGCTAAGCGCCACTGACATCGGCCTGGTCGAAGAAGTGATCAAGGTTCAATTGGACCTGAGTTGACTTTCCTCCAATGCCGTGTGCTGTCCGCCTAGCTCTCGGATCGCGTTTTTGTTACAAGAGAGGAAGTGCGCAGTTCAACTTGGGCGCTCGGTATCCGAGTCAACTGAGCTGCACGCCACTGGAGTTACCACATGCCCGGCAGGATGATCGCGGTGTTGGCTGTGTTGGCGGCGGGGTGGCTGGCCATGTCGTACTGGGGAGCATTCGAAGAGCCAAGTCTGCCGGCACAGACGCAATTCGCCGCCGATCGCCTGCCGCAAGAGGTGAAAGTGCCACCCTTCGACGGCAAACGCGCGATGAAGTATCTCGAAGCCGTCTGCGCCATCGGCCCGCGCATGAGCGCCACCCCGGGCATGAAGAAGCAGCAGGAGTTGCTCCGTGAGCATTTCACGAAGTTCGACGGTGAGGTCAAGAGCCAGGTCTTTCAGGCCAAACAGGTCACGCAAAAAAACGCGGTCGAGATGACGAATCTGGTGATTTCCTTTCCGCCGCGCCGCGACCGTCGCGTCATTATTTGCTGCCACTACGACACGCGGCCCATCGCCGACCAGGAACCCGATCCACGCAAGTGGCGCGAACCGTTCGTAAGCGCCAACGATGGCGGCTCCGGCGTCGCCTTCCTCATGGAGCTCGCCCATCACATGAAAGAACTCAAACTGCAAGTCGGCCTCGATTTTGTCATCTTCGACGGCGAGGAGTACATCTTCAACAAGGACCGCGACAAGTACTTCTTCGGCAGCGAACACTTCGCCAAGACCTGGCTGAACAACAAGAAAGATCCGCAATACTTGGCCGCAGTCCTTCTCGACATGATCGCCGGCAAAGACGCCAAGTTCCCGGCTGAAGGCTATTCCTGGGCTCAGCACCCGGAGCTTGTGCGCGAGATCTGGGAAATCGGCCGTGAACTGCGCTTGAACGTCTTTCAGCAGCGCATCGGCGGCCGCGTCCTCGACGACCATTTGGCGCTGCAGGAAGCCGGCATACCCGCCATCGATATCATCGACTTCGATTATCCCCACTGGCACAAGCTCTCCGACACGCCGGCCAATTGCGCGCCGGAGCCCATGGAGCAGGTTGCGAAAGTTTTGTGCACGTGGATGCAGAGGCTAAAGTGAAATGGCCGAGAGCGCGTGGCCAAGCGATCAACCCTCATCAATCTCGTTCAGCAATTCTCGCGCTGCCTCCACATCAACACCAGTATCGTCTGCTTCGAAGCGATTGAGATCGTCGACGATGGCGTAGGCCTCCACGCAGTACTTGTCGAAAAACCCCCACGTCATGTGCTGTTTGCGGCCCCAGGTGACGCACGTCAGACCCTTGGTCGTAAAACCCGTGACGAATACATAATGCCCGCCGCCTCCTCCGGCAGCGCGCGCCGTATCGCTCCAAGGGATGCCTTGAACAAACTCGTTGCGCGCCGTCGCCGGCAACGCTAAACCGATGCCGATGCCGACTTGGAGAAAAATGGAAGCTTTGATCTGCCGGCGCTTGCTGCGGTCGATTTCCGCGAACATGTCGATTGTGTATTTGCGCCGGCCCGCGAGCCAGCCATCGTTGCGCCAGCTCTTGAGTGAAGTGAGGAGCACCAACCCGTTATCGCGTCCTCCCGATTCGTGCAAATACTGCTTCTTGATCTCGTTGTCGGAGATGTTGATTATTTTTCCTTGTTCGACAAACTCGAAACGCAGCGTCTGGTGGGCGCGGCC
>JAKEFD010000164.1 GCA_022616245.1 Gemmataceae bacterium | reverse complement strand
TTCGCATGCTCCCTGAACTCGGAGAATTACATTTCAGAAAAGGATCTGCCATGAGCAAACACATCGTCGTTTTGACTGCCGGGCTTCTGGTATTGGCGCTGGCGGTCGCGAGCCGCGGCGGCGACGCGGATGCCAAGGACATGGTCGCTAAAGCCATCAAAGCGTCGGGGGGAGAGGCTAAAGTCGCCTCCCTCAAGACCGGGAACTGCAAGGCCACGGCCAACGTGCAGGATGGCAACATGCAATTCACTGCCACGCTGAACGCCACCTGGCAAGGATGGGACCAATACCGCATGACCGTCGCGGCCGACATTGGCGGCAAGTCCAAGAATATGTTGGTAGTCATCAACGGCGACAAAGGCTGGGCGAAAGACCTCGATTCCGGCAAGGTCGAGGAAGCGCCCAAAGACACGGTGCCCATGATCACCGGGATGCTGTCGGCCATGCGCATGCCGCACATGCTGTCGGCACTGTTGGATAAGGAGGTCAAGCTGTCGCCGCTGGGCGAAGTGAAGGTCGGCGATCACGTCACGTTGGGCCTGACGGTCGCGCGCAAAGAACGCACAGAAGTGAGACTGTTTTTCGACAAAGAGACCGGCCTGGTCGCCAAATCCGAAATACAACTGACCGATCCGCGCGGCCAGGAAAAGATGTTTGAGTTTCTGTACCACGATTACAAGGAAACGGGCGGCCTGAAACTTCCTATGCGTGTCCTCACCAAAGTTGACAAGTCCGAAGTCGTCCTGGACGTAAGCGAAGTCAAGGCCCAAGAGAAAGTGGACCCGGGACAATTTGCGGCCCCAGAATAGCTGTCGTCTTTGCCGTGAGTTGAACTAACAGGCAGGTGGCGCTTGGTTCCGGAGCGTCACCGGTTCCGGAGCGTCAAATTCACCCTACCATTTGACGCTCCGGAACAACGACACAAGTGACTGCGTATGAATATCTTGCGTTTCCAAAAAGCTCCGGAGCGTCAAGCGTCACACAGGTACCCCCCCCTCATGTAATCAATTTGATGACAAAAACATCCCTGTTTTAATCCATTTGATACTGGCGGTTTTTGGGCGAACCTACTTTTCAATTTCGCGAGAAAGTGAAAAGTGTCGCTGCGGCCGGAATTTTTGCGAATTCCGCTACACATTGACGGGGTCGGGCTTTTCGGGGTCGACGCCAAGATCCTTGATGGCTTTCTCAACGATGGCCGGCTTCAGTTCGCCGCGGCGCAAGAGTTGTTCCAGGGCGGCGACGCAGATGCATTCGGCGTCGACTTCGAAGAATCGCCTCAAGGCTTGTCTGCCGTCGCTGCGGCCAAAGCCGTCGGCGCCGAGCGCGCACAGGCCGCCGGGGACCCAGCGGGCGATCATCTCCTGGTTGAGCTTCATGTAATCGCTGACGGCCAGAAAGACTCCCTTTTCATTTTCCAGCACGGTTTCGAGGTAGCTCTTCCTCGGCGGTGACGCGGGGTGCAGCCGGTTCCAGCGCTCGCATGCCAAGGCCTCGCGGCGCAGCTCGCGGTAGCTGGTCACGCTCCAGACGTCGGCGGCGACGGCGTATTTCTCTGCCAGGATCTCCTGGGCGCGTAGCGCTTCACGCAGGATGGAGCCGCTGCCCAAAAGGTGCACCTTCGTCACGGCGTTGGTTTTCACCAGTTCGCTCGATTTGAATTTGTACATGCCACGCAAAACGCCGTCACGCACATCCCCCTCACCCCCAACCCCTCTCCCCCCAAGGGCGAGGGGAGATGGTAACGGCGCCATGGGGTAGTTTTCATTCCCAAGCGTGAGATAGTAAAAGATGTTCTCACCCTTTTCGTACATCCGGCGAATACCGTCCTGGATGATCAAGGCGACTTCGAAGGCGAAGGCCGGGTCGTAATTGCGCATGTTGGGGATGGTGGCGGCGGCGAGGTGGCTGTGCCCGTCCTGATGCTGCAAGCCTTCGCCTTCGAGCGTGGTGCGTCCGGCGGTGCCGCCCAGGAGGAAGCCGCGCGTGCGCATGTCGGCGGCGGCCCAGATGAGATCGCCGACGCGCTGGAAGCCGAACATCGAGTAATAGATGTAAAACGGGATCATGGGCACGCCGAGATTGGCGTAGGCCGTTCCCGCCGCGATGAAGGACGACATTGAGCCGGCTTCCGTGATTCCTTCCTCGATGATTTGCCCGTCTTTGGCTTCCCGGTAGCGCGTCATCGTATCGTAATCGACAGGCTCATACAGTTGGCCCACATTGGAGTAAATGCCGTAGCGCGGGAACATGCCTTCCATGCCGAAGGTGCGCGCCTCGTCCGGAATGATGGGGACGATGTACTTGCCGAGTTCCTGGCTCTGGAGCAGCCGTTTGAGCAAATCGACAAAGACCATCGTCGTCGAAACGGGCCGGCCATCGCTGCCTTTGAAGAACGGCTCGATCAGGCTGTCGGGCGGCGCTGGTAATGCTGGACAATTGACTTTGCGCGCCGGCAGGTGGCCGCCCAGCGCTTTGCGGCGCTCGTGCAAATAGCGAACTTCCGGGCTGTCGTCCGCGGGTTTGTAGAAGACCGCGTCGGACGCCTGGCCGTTGGTTAGCGGCAGGTTGAACCGGTCGCGGAATACAATGCGGTGCTCGCCGACCATTTTTTTCGCTTGGTGGGCGATGTTGAGTGCTTCGCCGGCTTCGCCCAGGCCATAACCTTTCACGGTTTTGGCGAGGATGACGGTTGGCCCGCCCTTGTGTTCGACCGCGGCTTTGTAAGCGTTGTAAACCTTGACCGGGTCGTGGCCGCCGCGCGACAGCTTGGTCAATTGCTCGTCGCTGAGATGCTCGACCAGTTTCAAAAGCTCTGGATACTTGCCGAAGAAATGTTCGCGAATGTAGTCGCCGGATTCGGTGCTGTAGCGCTGGTATTCTCCGTCTACGGTCTCGTTCATGCGCTTGACGAGGAGGCCGGTGCGGTCGCGGGCCAAAAGATCGTCCCAAGGGGTTCCCCAGATGACCTTGAGGACGTTCCAGCCGCCGCCGCGAAAGGCCGCTTCCAATTCCTGAATGATTTTGAAGTTGCCGCGCACCGGGCCGTCTAGGCGTTGCAAATTGCAGTTGATTACGAAGATCAGGTTGTCGAGTTTTTCGCGCGAAGCGAGGGTGAGAGAGCCCAGAGTTTCCGGCTCATCGCATTCGCCGTCGCCGATGAAGGCCCAGACGCGATTCTGCGACGTGTCGCGCAGGCCGCGATGCTCCATGTAGCGCAAGAAGCGGGCGTGGTAAATGGCCATGAGGGGCCCGAGACCCATTGAGACCGTGGGGAACTGCCAATAATCGGGCATGAGCCAGGGGTGCGGATAGCTGGTCAGGCCGCCGTTCTTGTCCAACTCGCGGCGAAAGTTTTCCAAGCGCGCCTCGGGCAGGCGGCCTTCGAGAAAGGAGCGGGCATAGATGCCGGGAGTGGAATGCCCCTGGAAATAAATGAAGTCGCCGCCGCCGGGCGCCTCGGGCCCGCGGAAAAAATGGTTGAAGCCGACTTCATAGAGCGTGGCCAACGACGCATAGGTGGAGATGTGGCCGCCGACTCCCGATCGTTTATTGGCGCGGACGACCATGGCCATCGCGTTCCAGCGCAAGACACTTTTGATGCGGCGCTCGAGATCTCGATTGCCGGGAAACGGCGCTTGACGTTCGGGCGGGATCGTGTTGACATATGGCGTATGGACGGTGAACACATCGACGCCGTTGCGGGCGGCTTTGGCTTTCAACTGAGAGATTAAATATCGCGCCCGGTCCTGACCCTGCGTGAGCAATACGCCGCCGAGCGCGTCCAGCCAATCTTTGGTTTCGGCGGCATCCGCGTCGCCGTCGTACAGTTCGCCGTTCCCCTTCATGGAATGCTCCGTGGAAAGTGGATTTGTCGCTCGGTATATTCTAGTGTTGTTTGCTCCCGAGGAAGACTGACGATGTCCGACTTCGCCGCCCTCAATCTGTTGCGGCGTTTGCAAAACGCGCGCTTGCTGCGGGTGAACTGGCAGCGCAAGGCCGGGCGACTTTCGGATCAGTTGCCGGCGCTTTCGGAGAACGAGCTCTTGGCGGCCTTGGTCCAGGCGGACGCGCTGACGCGCTTTCAGGCGGACTGGGTCCAAGCCGGCAAGCTCGACACCCTGATAGTCGGTCCTTACCGACTTCGCGAATGCCTCAGCAACGCTCACGTCTTTCAGGCCGAGCATTGCTTCTTGCGCCAAAGCGTGGCCTTGCGCCTGGTCGAAGCGCACCGAGCCGACAAAATGCTGGCGCACGCGCACGAGGCAGCGCAACTCCAAAGCGACGTCGTCGTCCCCGTTACAGACGCGGGACCGGTGAGCGAAAAAAAGACCGGGTTTTACTTCATTTCACCATTCGTTCGCGGGCATGATCTCTACGACCTGGTCGCGGCGCATGGCCCGCAGCCCATCGGCAGAAGTTGCGCGTGGATCCTGCAAGCGGCACAGGCGCTTGCCGACGCGCATGCCGCCGATCTCGTGCACGGCTGTTTTGGACCGCGCAGTGTGCGGCTGGATCACATGGGCCAGGTTCGGATCGTCGACTTTGGGTTAAAGACGAATGCGCGCACTAGCGAAAGTGATTTGCCCAGTCTCGACGATCAAAAGCGACGCGACGCCGCTGGTCTGGCGCTGTGCCTGTTTTGGCTGCTCACGCATCATGTGCCCAATCCAAGCGGCAAAGAAACTTTTGTGCCGCCGCGGCTCTATCGCGACGAGATCCCTTTCGATCTGGACAAGCTGCTGGTGGAATTCACTACTGGAATGAGACAAGGTCTGACCGCGCTGGCATTGGCGGAAGGACTGCAACCGTTTCTGACGAACGGAACGGCCGCGCCTGCCCAACCTTGCCGAGCGCTGTCGCCGACCATTGTCCTGCCGATGGCGCTGAAGCAAAGCTTGACTGTCGGCCATGAGGCGGAATCCTCTCGGCGAGTTTTGCTCGTAGACGACGAGCCGGACGTGCGCTTGTTCAGCCGGATGTTGCTGGAGTCCATCGGCCTGGAATGCGACGAAGCCGCCAACGGCAAGATCGCGCTCGCCGCGTTTGTCGAGAATCACTACGATTTGGTGCTCTTGGATTTGGACATGCCTGAATTGGGCGGGCTGGCCACCTGCCGCGAAATGCGCAAGTTGTCGCACAGGCCGCACCTCAAGATCATTTTGTTTTCCGGCCGCTCACATCCGGACGAAATGGCACAGATGCTTCTTTCCGGCGCCGACGATTTCTTGCTCAAGCCCGTTACCGCGGTGCAGCTCCAGGCGCGCATTCAGGCCGCTCTCAAGTTAAAGCAAGCGCAAGAGCGCAGCGATCTGCTCAATCGCGATCTGCTCACGCTCAATCGCGAGCTCGAATCCCACCTGCACGATCGCGACAGCGACCTGGTTGAAGCCCGCAACGCGCTGGTCCTTGCGCTAGCGACACTGGCCGAAAACCGCGACGAAGAAACCGGCGCGCATCTTTTGCGTTTGCAGGTCTTTAGCCGCCGCCTCGCTCAAGAAGCCCAGCGCCATCCGGCCCTGAACAGCCAACTGGACGATCACTTCATCGATATGCTCGCCTGCTGCGCCCCGCTACACGACATCGGCAAAGTCGGCCTGCCGGATCACATCCTCCTGAAGCCGGGAAAGCTCGATCCGCACGAGCGTATCATCATGCAGTCGCACACCACCATTGCCGCCGGCACGCTGAAAAAGGTCGCCGAGCGTCACGGCTTCGCGCTGGCGTTTCTCAAGATGTCCATCGATATCGCGCGCCACCACCACGAACGCTTCGACGGCAGCGGCTATCCTGACCGGTTGGCCGGCGAATCCATACCGCTTGCCGCGCGCATTGTCACCGTGTGCGACGTCTACGACGCGCTGCGTTCGCGCCGCATCTACAAACCCGCCCTGCCCCACGCGGACGTCGTGCAGATGATCCGCGCCGGCAACGGGACGCAATTCGACTCGCTTCTGGTTCAGTGTTTTGAGCAATGCGCCGCGGATTTCGAACGAATCTACGCGGAATTACAAGACTAGATGGGATTGTGGCCTACCCGAATAGCCAATCCACTTTGACGCGCCAGCCCGGACCATATTGTCGGTGTATGCCTCACCTTTGCCCGTCTCTTGCGCAAAGTCATCCAGACTGCGCGCGATGCGAAATGCCACGCGGTTGGGTTTTCGTCCGGTCGGCATAAGCTCCACGATCGTTCCCCCGACAAGCTCGGCTTTGCCCGTGGATTGGTACAGATCGGCCAAGGTCGCTCTTTGCTCGACGTGTGTCATACAACATTGCACCGTAAAGCCTGATTCCCTTCGCGTCCGTTCCGTGAGCATTATATCACAGCGCAGCCGGATTCTCATCTGCTCCTTCAAATTACGGACAAATGCTTGACCGCGTAGCGAACGGCCTTTACAATGCAAAATGAAGCAAGTCGTGTTTTGCTCCTCGCCCGACAACTTTTCTGCGAGGGGAGGGAAGACGCATGAGAATACCGCTTGAACTCACAGGCTTACTGGCGATAGCCAGCGCGGTAGCCGTTACCTGGGCACAGGAACCGGCCAAAACCACCTCTCAGCTTGTAGTTGAGAAGACGGTTGATCTGACCAAAATTGAGCGCAAGATCCTAAAGGAGCCTGCTCACCAGACAAAAAAACAAGAGTATTGCCTGCTGGTCTTCGGTCCCGAAGCCAAACTGCACGTGTGGTTGGTGCTGGACGGCAACACCTTATACGTCGATCGCAACGGCAACGGCGATCTGACTGACCCTGGCGAACGGGTCGGCATCGGCATTCACGGCAGCTTTCCTGCTGGGGACATCGACGATCCTATCGGCAAAAGTAAACACGTGGATCTCGTCGTTTTTCCCCTCCGCAAGAACCCCGCTACGATTGACATTCGAAGCGCAGGCAACTACCGGCAAACGTGCTACCCCAAATACGGCAGTCGGCCGAGCGAGGCGCCCATCATTCACTTTAACGGCCCGGTGACTTTGAAAATGCATAAAGTCCACGAGCGACTTTCGAAATTTGGGATCGGTAAAGCGGGAATCTTGCGTCGTGACCGGGAAGCCCACGTTGAAGGTTACCTTGGCACCCCAGGTCTTGGAGAAGAATCCTATGCCTATTACGATCCACGAAAGCTCGCGCCGGACGGTTTGACGGTCGAGTTCGAGTTCCCCACTGGGCAAAAGCCGGTTGATTTCGTACGCACCAAGGGTCTTCTCAAGCCAGATTTCCTAATGTTGGACGGATACCTCCCCGTGCCGCGGCAGGTGCAGGTGGGTACGATTAACATCAAAGCCTACTTGCCGGATCGAAAGGACATACAGGGGGTGCCCTTTACGATTCCCAACGTCAAGATTCGCGATTAGGTCAGTGCATCTGGTGTGCGAGCCGAATTGCGCATTAACTTGCGCCTTTCCGCGATGGAGGGTGAGGAGCATGTTCCGAGTCTCTTGCCGTATGCTGAAAGTCGTTTTCGTCATCTTGAGCCTGAATCTCGCAGCCGCGCAGGCCGATTCCATCGTCATCACGGCAGCCGATGGCGTTAAGTGGCGTGTGTTTTACGACGCCCCGGTGAAGGTGACGTTCGACGCTACGAAGAAGCCGAACACTACGATCGACACCTTAAACATGCAGGTCACACGCACGGACAATGAACCAATAACGCTTAAGTTCCAACAGGAGGATAAGGCCGATACCACTGGGGTGAAAGAAGGGCTGCGGGTGAACTTCGAGGCCCAGATAACAAATGCGAGCGGCAAGGATTGGCTGGGCAACAGCCTCCTGCTGATGGATGATGCACCGGCGGTCGCTGGCCTTGAAGACAAGCAACATCCAACTTGGCCGCATTTCCACCCCAACAAGGCTGACCCGCAAGCGAGCTTCAAGCCGTATGTAGTCGACGTGAATAAGTTGGACGACCCGGCCGCTGTTCTTGTGATTCAGGATGGTGGTACGACTAAGGTAGAAGCCGGTCTGAATTTCGAGGTTGCGAACTTGCTGCTCCACGAGCGGCATATTGCTCCGGAGGATTTGCAGTCTATGGACCCGGGCTTGAGGGTCTTTCGGCTGATCGAACAGCCCGTACTCGTGCTGATGAAGATGGAGGAGGCGAGGCGCTCTCCTTCAGGGTTAAACGACAGGCTGTTGACCTTGGACTTGTCCCGAAAGAGCCCCGTGCCCCTTTTTGCCCGCTTTTTTCCCCATTGCCACTTATCCTTCGGAGGGCTCTTTCTCCGCGAACGGTGGTCGGACATCGGCGCTGCCACGTGTGACCGAAAAAAGACTGAGCGCCACAAGTTCGCAACGGCTCGTTGCTTCCACTTCCACCTGGTCTCTTGACAGTGCCGATATGCGCCACTACCTTTGAGGTTGCACGGTGTTTTGACCCGAAAGAGGTGGCCCCGCCATGCCCGTCTGGCTGACCGCTTGCCTTATCGGATTCGTCGTCGGCTCGTTGGCCGAGTATTGGGGCCATCGGGCCATGCACACTGTATTGCTCAAGAAGAAGCACGCGGAGCACCACCGCGACAACGACGGCCAGGGTTGGTTTTGGGAGTTTGTCGATTACGTCGTCGGCGCCGGCTTCTTGTTGCCGGTTGGCTTCATCCATTCTTGGGAAGCGGGTTGGGGTTTTGCGGCCGGGGGCCTGAGCTACGCCGCCTTCGCCGCCTATTCACACCAACTGCAGCATGAGTTTCCCGAACTTTGTTTCTGGATGATCCGCCCCTGTCACGCGATCCACCACGACAACCACATGTGGAAGACGAATTTCGGCATCGGCATCGATGTCTGGGACCGCGTTTTTGGGACTTACCAGAAAGTGCCGTGGCAACGGCCCGATCGGCCATTCTCGCTCTTGCGCATGTTTCGCATCAAGTGGATATGAAAACGATTCTCGTCTTTGTCACTGCGGCCTTGCTGGCGGGCGGTTCGAAAGATTCCGAACAAGTCCAGAAAGACAAGCGCGATTTGCAAGGCACGTGGAAGGTCATTTCCGCCGTCCAGCGCGGCGAGCTGGTTTCTCAAGACGACATTCGCGACACGGAAATTGTCTTTTCCGGCACTCACATCCACGTGCGCGAAGGCGGCAAGCAATCTCGCAAGTTCCAATTCAAGATCGATCCGGGGAAAAAGCCTAAAGAGATCGACTTGACTGTGGTCGAAGGGCCCGGCAAAGGCAACATCGACCGCGCCATCTATCAGCAAGACGGCGACAACTTGAAAATCCGCATCCAGGAAAACAAGGACGAGCCGCGCCCCAAGGACTTCGTCGAGCGCGAGGGGGACAAGCTCAGCATGGTCGTCCTGCGCCGCTTCAAATGACCTCTCTGGTTTCTGCGTTATAATGATCTCGTCTGGGCGGCGTCCTTTGCCCCCAACTACGGAAGCCACATAATGTCGGATGATACACCGCCGGCGGAAGCGCCCCAATCCCCGGCGGAGAAGGTCAAACAGTTCCCCGCGGCCCCTGGCGTCTACCTCATGAAAGACGAACAGGGACGCGTCCTCTACGTCGGCAAAGCCAAAAACCTGCGCAACAGGGCCGGGCATTATTTCACGAAGGCGGCCACCCTCGATCAGCGGACGTGCGATCTCATCAAGCTGATCGCCGACATCGACTTTGTCGAAGCGGAAACGGAAGTCGACGCCCTGTTGATGGAAGCCAGACTCATCAAGGACATTCAGCCGCGCTTCAACGTTGAGTTGAAAGACGACAAGACGTTTCCGTATCTGCAAATCCGCATGCGCGAAGACTTCCCGCGCGTGGAGTTCACGCGCACGCCCCGGCGGCGCGGCGTCAAGCTTTACGGCCCGTTCACGAGCGCGAAGGGACTGCGGGCGGCGCTGCAAGTGCTGCAGCGCATATTCAAGTTCCGCACGTGCATGCTCGACATCAAGGAAGACGATCCGCGCTGGCGCTGGTTCCGGCCCTGCATCTTGCACAGCATCCAGCAGTGCACCGCGCCGTGCAATTTCCGCGTCAGCAAGGAAGAATACCGCAAGCAAATCCGCGGCCTGCGCCTGGTGCTCGAAGGCAAGAAGGCCAAGCTGCTCAAGGAAATGGAAAACGAGATGGCCGAAGCCGCGGCAGCGCTGCAATTCGAAAAGGCGGCTCGGCTGCGCGACGAAGTCAAAGCGCTCAGGAATCTCAGCCTGCGCGGCCAGGTGGACAAGGACGTGCAGCCCGAGGTCTTTCAGATCGACCCGAAGCGAGGCCTGGCGGGCCTGCGGAAGATTTTGGGACTTGAGAAGAAGCCGCGCGTCATCGAGGGCATCGACATCGCCCATTTGCACGGCGACGAGAAAGTCGCGTCGCTGGTTTACTTCCTCGACGGTTTGCCGTTCAAGCCGGGCTATCGCCGCTACAAAATCAGGACGGTGGCCGGCAACGATGACTTTGCGTCGATTCGTGAAGTGATTTCGCGGCGCTATCGAGCAGCCACACCAGCCCGACGCGCAAGCGAGGGAATCCTACGCGAAGAGACGATTTTTCCCGACATTGTGCTGATCGACGGCGGCAAGGGCCAACTGAACGCTGCCCTCGACGTTTTTCGACTGCTGGACCGGGAACCGCCGTGCTTGATTTCGTTGGCCAAACGCGAAGAGGAAATCTATCGTCCGGGCGAAGCGGAACCGCTGCGCTTGAGCCGGCACGCGGCGGCGCTGCGGCTCTTGCAATACGTGCGCGACGAGGCGCACCGGTTTGCGCAGCACTATCATCATCTATTGCGGCGCAAGAAACTCGAAGGGGATTGAAGCTTGCGAATACTGTTGACGAACGATGACGGCGTGTATGCTCCTGGGCTGCGGGCCTTGCGCTCGGAACTGAAGAAGCTCGGCGACGTGACCGTGGTAGCGCCTGCAGGCGAGCAGAGCGCGGTCGGGCATTCGATCACGCTCTTGACGCCGTTGCTCGTGCAAGAAGTGCTTGACGAGAATCAACAACCGATGGGTTTCGCGGTGGAGGGCCGGCCGGCGGATTGTGTCAAACTCGCGTTGCTGGAACTCTTGAAGGAACCGCCGGACGTCGTTGTCAGCGGCCTCAACGCCGGCTCGAACGCGGGCATCAACGTGCTCTATTCCGGCACCGTGGCGGCAGCCATTGAAGGCGCGTTCTTTCAAAAAACCAGCATTGCCGTTTCCCTGGAATACACCAAACCCAAGCCGCTGGATTTTCCCAAAGCGGCCGGCTACGCGCGCCGGGTCATCGAACAGATCCTGGAGCAAAACCAGCAACCGGGCGCCTTGTTCAACGTCAACATACCGAGTCTGGAGAAAGGCGCGGTGCGCGGCATCCGCGTCGTGCCGCAAAATGTCGCGCCCTACACGGAGACCTATGACCGCCGTGTCGACCCGCGCGGCCGGGTGTACTTTTGGAGCGGCCCCGACTTCGGCTGCCCGGAGCCGCACCCGGACACCGACGTCATGGCCCTCGGCGAAGGCTTTATCACGGTGACGCCTCTGCAGTTCAACCTTACCCACACACCGCTGCTGGACCGGATGCGCGCCTGGAAGCTGGACCTGTAGTTGACCGTTTACGTTTCGCGCTCGCTTCTTGCCGAAAAAAGTCGCTGTCACTTCCGAGGAATCTGTCCCTCCTTGTTGAACTTTGCCTGTTGCAACTTCCATTTGTCGTTCTCGAAGACGAATCGGCATTGGGCCTGGTCGACGTGCAATACTGCCCCCTGATTATCGAAAACAGTCATATTGAACCCGACTGTCGCGAATTTCTGTTCGCGCGACACTTCATCGACTTCCAAGCTCCAAATCCGAACCTGCCCCACTTTGTGTCGGGCGGCAATATCGACGGCAAACCTGGCGGCGCTTGCGCGATCGTAGCCTCGAAACTCGAAGTCCTTGGCGAAGTGCTCGAGCAATTCGCTCCTTTTGCCGGCAACGACCGCCTCCGCCATGGCATTTAGATTAAGCTCAAGCTGTTTGCGATCAGTGACCACGATGCGCGTCAACAGCCAGAGCAAAGCAATGGCTACGACTGCCGCCCCGACGCCGCCCAGATACTTCACTCTCTTGTTGAGCCAAAAGGCAACGCCGAAACACAAGGCGACGATGCCCAGAAAAAGAAAAAGAAAGTTGGCGTTATCGACGAGCCACCAGAGCATGTTACGCTCCCGCAGTTGGGATTGGCGGCTCAGACTTGTTTTTCTTGAGGCGTAGGAACCCCGCAGGCCGGAAGAACACGAAAGCAGTAACGGCTAAACCCACCGAAGATGCTAGCGCCGTTTGCCGGACGATGGCGTCGCGTGCGAACACGGACACCAGCGCCGGAATATTTCCATCCGGCCAAAGCGGGGCCAACACGACCGCCGCCGCCAACGTTAGCGCAATTGCAAGGGTTGCAAAGTACAAGAAGCGTTGCCGAATATACGCAAACATTCCGCTCACCGCCGCAAGAGCTCCGCGCCGTACCGTGCACAATCGCCCAGGTCTTCCTCGATCCGCAGCAACTGGTTGTACTTGGCGATGCGGTCCGTCCGGCTCGTTGATCCCGTCTTGATTTGGCCCGCGTTGGTCGCCACCACTATGTCCGCAATGGTTGTGTCCTCGGTCTCGCCGCTGCGATGGCTGACGATGGCGGTGAAGCCGTTGCGCCGGGCCAGTTCGATGGCGTCGAGCGTCTCGGTCAAGGTGCCGATCTGGTTGACTTTGACCAGGATGCTGTTGCCGGCCCTTTTGTCGATACCCTGCTGCAATCGTTTCACATTGGTCACGTACAAATCATCGCCGACGAGCTGGACCTTGTCGCCCAGGTCGCGGGTCAGCTTTTGCCAGCCGTCCCAGTCGTCCTCGGCCAAACCGTCCTCAAGAGAGCGAATGGGCCACTTCTTGCAGTAACCCTTCCAGAGTTCGATCATCTCGTCCGTGCTGATAACTTTGTGCGGGCTGCTCTTGAAAAAGCAGTAGCCTTTCTTGCCCTTGGCTTTGGCTTCTTCGTACAACTCGGTTGTGGCCGGGTCGAGCGCGAAGGCGACGTCGTCGCCGAGCTTGTAGCCGGCCTTTTCGACCCCCTGTGCCAGGATTTCGAAGGCCTCGTCGACAGACTTGAGGTTGGGCGCGAAGCCGCCTTCGTCTCCGACCGACGTGTTCAGGTGCTTGTCGTGCAGCACCTTTTTCAGTGAATGGAAGACTTCGGCGCCCATGCGCAGCGCCTCGCGGAAACTGGCGGCGCCGAGAGGCATGATCATGAATTCCTGGAAATCGACGTTATTGTCCGCGTGCTTGCCGCCGTTAAGAACGTTCATGAGCGGCACGGGCAGAATCTTGCCGTTGACGCCGCCGAGATAGCGATAGAGGGGCAGTCCGAGCGAATTGGCTGCCGCGTGAGCCACGGCGAGCGAGACGCCCAGCAAAGCGTTGGCACCGAGATTGCCTTTGTTGGGCGTGCCGTCCAGGTCAATCATGTTGGCGTCAATGCCGGTCTGGTCCATGGCGGCATGGCCCACAAGCCGCGGCGCGATCGTCTCGTTGACGTTCTGGACGGCTTTGAGTACGCCCCTGCCGAGGTAGCGTTTCTTGTCGCCGTCGCGCAGCTCGACAGCCTCGTGCGCCCCGGTGCTCGCCCCGCTCGGCACAGCGGCGCGACCCGCCGCCGCATCGGTCAGGATCACTTCCACTTCCAGTGTTGGATTACCCCGGCTATCGAGGATTTCCCGCCCATGAATGCTGTGAATGTCCATCTTCGTCTCATTGAAACAGGTCGAATGATCGGCAGAACCGTCATCGTTGGTATAGACGAACCTGTTCCAATTGTCTTGTCCTCTTCAAAGCGCAAAAAAGAAGGGCTCCGGCCTGTGTTGCATCAGTAGACCGCCTGGAGTGGACCTTGCCAGAGAGGGAAGATCTTTGCGAGTGTCCAGCGGCACGGGGTCCCAATTGGTTGGCCGGAGCCCCTGCCCGTCGGGGCCGGTCGTCCGCGTTTGCAGCCGGGGAACTGCCCGCGCGATTTCAACGGCGCTTGGGGGATTCGCGCCGTCTCCGAACCGGCCCGTCGTGGCTAAGAGGAGTAATCGGAAGGCTTGGGAATGCCCTTGAGATGGCTGGCGGCGTCAAGACCGCGTCCATGTCCTTTTCGTGAAGATTGTTCCTGACATGCAGTCTCTGTTCAATGTTCAGCCTGCTCGGTACTTCCGACAGAGACGGAATATGCCGGTTATTTCTTCACGAGCGAGCGCAACACCCTTAAGTTGACAGGATCCATGTCCGCGCCGTCTGCGCCTTCCTTCGGTGTTTCCAGAATCATTGCATGGTTGCGGAAACGGCGATCGTTGACCAGGTAGCGAAATGGCTCCAGTCCCAGGCAGCCTTGACCGATGTGGGCGTGCCGATCGATTCGGCTGCCGAGCGGCTTTTGGCTGTCATTGAAATGAAAGGCCTTTAGTTTGTCGAGACCCACGATGCGATCGAATCCGCGAAACGTGGCCCGATACTCCTTTTGGGGAGATAGAGGGTAGCCGGCCGCGAAGACATGACAGGTGTCGAGGCAAACGCCGATCCGGTCCGGATGCTTGCTCAAATCCAGGATACGCGCCAAATGCTCAAAGCGATGTCCGAGACTGCTACCCTGCCCTGCCGTCGTCTCCAATAAGACACGCACGTTGAACTTCCTGCAACGGCGGTGGACTTCATCCAACGCCCGGGCGACACGTCGTAAGCCCGCAGCTTCGTCGCCATCCGTCGCCGCTCCGGGATGCGTGACAAGGTAAGCGAGCTTCAGCTTTTCCGCGCGCTCCATCTCATCGACGAACGCCTCAACCGACTGACGATAGAGCGGCAACTGCGGCGACGCCAGGTTGATGAGATAGCAGTCATGGGCGATGGGAATTCGCAAACCGGAGTCGCGCCAGTGTTGCTGAAAGAGCTGTATGTCCTCGTCGGTCATCGACTTGCCGCGCCATTGGTTGTTGTTTTTGGTGAAAAGCTGCACGGTGTCGCAGCCGTATTCCTTGGCTTTGAGCAACGCTTTGTAGTAGCCGCCCGCGATCGACATGTGTGCGCCCAAAAGCGGCATGCAAACATCCTCAGTGTAGGCGTTGACGGAGTCTCGTGCTGATTCTATGTTGCCTCCAAGCGAAAACCACTAAGGAGCCGCATGAGTCCATTCGAATCGCTGGTCCAAACCCTCTGGCACATGGTCCTGGATTCCTTGCAAATCCTCGCCGATCTCGTCGCGCTGGGGATGCAATGGTCCCTGCTGATTGCCTGGTTCGCATGGTGGCTCTTAGCCGTGAACTGGAAGAAGACCTGGCCGGCGCTGGCCCAAGGCGCGTGGGCGCCGGTCGTCTTGCTCATCATCGTTGCCGCACTTGCGTGGTCGCGCATCGCTCCGAGTGAATACAACATCGGCATTGCGTACGTCGCCAATTTCTGGTGGCAATTGGGCGCCGTTGGTCTCGTCGCGGCAGCCACTCTCTTTTGCGGCTGGCTTCAAGGCGTCTTCCAATGGACGCCGACCGAAATCAGCCTGGCTCCTCCTGCACACGCGGACGGACATGCGCATCATTAGATTGCGGATTGTGGATTGCGGATTTGGGATTACGTGGTCCCTTGAAACTCGAATGCGCTGACAGCGGTAGTGCTCGATAAATCCGCAATCTGCAATCCGCAATCCTCAATTTCAAAAAGGAGTCCGCCATGTGGGTCCGTCAATGCGAGCTGGACGCCGACAACGATGCCCCATTGCCCATCCCGAGCCGGATCGCTTCCAACGAGGAGTTCATTCCGCCTGAGCAGACGCCCGAACAGAAGCAATATGAAGCGCGCTTGAAAGAAATCAGCGATAAGGCGGCCAAAGCACAAGGCCTGGACCGCCGCAGCTTCCTGCGCACCGGCAGCGGCATGGCGGCCGCGCTCTGGGCACTCAACGAAGTCTTCGGCAACTGCTACGACGTGTCTGCCGCCGAGATTCAGGATCAGCAAGCCTTCCGCGAACGCTGGCCCAAGGATCAGTTCATCTTCGACATTCAAACACATCACGTCGACGTCAGCCGCAAGTGGTACGACAACACGCCGGACGGCAAACAGCTTGTGAACTTCTTCCGCTTGTTGCGGCCTCTGGCCGGCTCACTCGAAAAGAGCCTCGAGCTGCTCAACCGCGCCCATTACGTAAAGGAAGTTTTCGGCGACTCGGACACCGTGATGGCCGTCATCAGCGGCGTGCCGTCGCGCAACTGGGACCGCAATCCCTTGCCGCCCGACCAGATGGTGGCGACGCGCGAATACGTCAACGGCCTGGCCGGCTCGCAGCGCGTCCTGTCGCACGGTCTCCTGCGTCCCAACCTCGGCAAACCTGAGTTTGAAGAGATGGAGCGGCAGGTCAAGAAGCTGCGCATCGATGCCTGGAAAATGTACACCGGCGCAGAGATCGGCGAACGAGCCTGGTTCATGGACGACGAGAAAGTCGCCTATCCCTTCTGGGAACGCACGCGGCGGCTGGGCATCCGTAATCTGTGCGTGCACAAAGGTCTGCCCCTGGGCGCCTTCAACGAAAAAGCGTGCACCCCGCTCGACCTGGAAAAGGCAGCCCGCGACTGGCCCGACCTCAACTTCATCGTCTATCACTCGGCCTATCGCGGCACCGGTCTCATCGCCCGCGGCACCGGCGAGCGCGTCAACGATCCGCAAAAAGACGACCCGCAGGAAATCCCCTGGATCAGCGACATCTTCCGCATCCTGCGC
The DNA here is from genome assembly GCA_022616245.1 of Gemmataceae bacterium. Classification (GTDB taxonomy): domain Bacteria; phylum Planctomycetota; class Planctomycetia; order Gemmatales; family Gemmataceae; genus JAKEFD01. Next base: position 56 of record JAKEFD010000164.1, on the reverse strand, counting down.
CGCAATCCGAAAATCCGCAACATCTACTTCGAGCTGGGCAGCACCTTCGGCCAACT
>JAKEFD010000163.1 GCA_022616245.1 Gemmataceae bacterium | reverse complement strand
GTTGGGGGGCGAGTTTCAAGCCTTGAGTCTGTGGAAGACAATCGTCTCAGGCAGGGAACAGACTCTAAGCGGCTTGTTCAAATTACTGTAGCTTACATGCCAGTTGACGTCAACATCTATCTGCGAGTGCGCTTCGTGGGGCGACAAGCTTGACGTTGCGCGATGGTCGCCATAGACCGGAGCCTGGGCGTCCCAAGTGGACGGCCTTAAGTCCTTGTGGCTTCGCCGTCTCTCCGGGGTTACCCCGGGGCAGCATTGTGGTTTAGGCAGTTCGCCGCGCGACTGGCCCGGCGCCTCGCGCCGATTACGTCGCGCCGCACGAGTCTGGTTGGGACGCCCTTTATGTATTCCCTCCGATTCTCTGCCTCGTACTTTGCCGCTGCCTTCCTCCGAGGCAATTGGATCGAACGGCTTCTCATTGCTCGCGCCCGCAAATTGCATTGCTACCGTCCGCGTGATTTAGCGTCCCTCGTGCGCCGCGTGCTGGCCGCGTTCCCCGACCGCGCGTCCGCCGGCATTGACAATCTGACTGAATTCCTGATGCGCGACCCCGAATTTGGTCAGCGCATCTACCGCGGGCAGTTATTGGGATTCTGCTATCCGCGCGCCTCGATGCAGCCGACCGCGGCAGCAGTGCACACTTGGAACCTGCCGGCCATCGCATCACCGGGACAGCTTGCGGACTGGCTCGGACTGACGCTGCCGGAGTTGGATTGGTTTGCGGACGTGCGCCGCCGCAATTACCGGGCGCCACTTGGGCCGCTGCAACATTACAGGTATCACGTCATTCGCAAGAGCAACGGCAGGGTGCGCCTGCTGGAGTCTCCCAAACAAAAGCTGAAGGCGCTGCAGCGCAAAATACTGCACGAACTCCTGGACCTGGTTCCAGCACATGCGGCGGTTCACGGGTTTCGCCGCGGCCATTCGATTGTGACCTATGCTGCGCCGCACGTCGGCCAAGCCATGGTGCTGCGGCTCGACCTCTGTGATTTCTTTGTGTCGGTCCCGGCGCGGCGCGTCCGCGCACTGTTTCGCACGCTGGGCTATCCGCGGCAGGTCGCGCATCTTCTCACCGGCCTGTGCACGCACGCCACTCCGGAAGCCGCCTGGCCGGACAACGCAGGACAGAATTCCGATCCTGTACTGAGCGAGCGCAAAAGAAACGAGGATTGGCTCACGCGTCGCCGCCACGCCGGGCCGCATTTGCCGCAAGGCGCGCCTACTTCGCCTGCCTTGGCGAACCTCTGTGCTTTTCGCCTGGATGCGCGCCTCAGCGGTTTGGCTGACGCGGCCGGCGCCGGGTACACGCGCTACGCCGACGATCTGGCTTTTTCCGGCGGTGCCGACTTTGCCCGGGCCGCCCGCCGTTTTCAGCACCACGCCGCGCGCATCATTTTGGAAGAAGGCTTCGACGTGAATTGGAAGAAAACGCGCAGGATGCGACCCGCAACGCAGCAGCGCCTTGCCGGCGTCGTGGTCAACGTGCGGCCCAACATCCGCCGCAAGGACTACGACGTGTTGAAGGCGATCCTGCACAATTGCCGCCGCCATGGCCCGCATCTTCAAAACCGCACCAACAATACGGAATTCCGCGCGCATCTCTTGGGACGCATCGCGCATGTCGCGTCGATTCACGCCGAACGGGGTCGAAAACTACGATTGGCATTCGACGACATTAATTGGAATAGATGAGGGGACGAGATACGAACCGCGAGAATAATGTCTACTATGTTTATAAACATAGTGAAATCAAAGGGGGGGGTACCTGTGTGACGCTTGACGCTCCGGAGCAAATCAAGGTTGGAAGTACTAGAAAAATAACAACTTAGAGATTTCTTCCGGAGCGTCACTGTGGACGAAAAAGTGACGCTCCGGAAACGTTGACGCTGCCGAAATCCCAGACGCCAGACCTATGCCAGCATTTCTGCGACGACGTGGCCGTTTTGCACCAAGGGGAACGGCCGCCTGGTGCGGTCGTAGAGGTGCGTTTCGGGGTCGATGCCCAAAAGGTGATACGCGGTGGCGAGGATGTCTTTGGGCGACACAGGGCGTTCGGTCACCGTCGCGCCGTGCCGGTCGGTGCGGCCGACGACCCGGCCGTGGGCCACGCCGCCGCCCGCGAACAGGCAGGTATAGGCTTGCGACCAGTGATCGCGGCCGCCGCCGCGCGCGTTGTTCAGGCGCGGGGTCCGGCCGTGTTCGCTCAGCACCATGACCAGAGTTTCGTCGAGCATGCCGCGCTGATCGAGGTCGCGGATGAGACCGTAGAGTGCATGATCCAAGCCGGGGCACAATTCGTTGCGCATGCGCGGGTAGTGTTCCCAGTGCGTATCCCAGCCGGAGCCGGCCAGGCCGAACTCGTCCCAGAAGACGGTGACGAATTTCGAGCCGGCTTCCACCAGACGCCGCGCCGACAGCGCCGCCTGGCCGAAGATGGTCATGCCGTAGGCTTCGCGCAATGACATCGGCTCGCGGCAAACGTCCAGCGCTTGCTGCAAGCGCGTCGAGCCGATGAGTTGATAGGCCATGTCGCGATAGCGGTCGAGATGGCGGCCGGCGTCGCTGCGTGCATGCGCCGCGCGTGCTTGGTCGAATTGCTCGACCAGCGAGCGCCGTGTGTTCAGCCGGTCCAGCGTCAGCTCCGGCGAAAGCTGCGTGGTGGTCGCCAATTCGAATCGGCTATCGTGCGTGATGCCGACATACGGCTCCTGCACGGTGATCGTCTGGTCTTGCAGCGTCTTGGTGATGGAGCGGTTGGCCGTGCCGCGAAATTCTGTCCACAAAGGGTCGTAGGCGTTGCCAAGGAACGCGGCATAGGGGCCCGCCCGCGGCACTTCGCCCACGCGCTGGCTGCTGAAGTGAAACGGCAAAGCGATGTTGTCCGGAATCTCACGGCGACGACCGCGATTGCGCGGATTGTTTCTTTCTACATAGTCAACGACCGAACCGACAAACGGCCAATGACGCGGGTCGCGCGGATTGAGTTCCATCGGAATGTCGATTGTCGGCACGCCGGTGGTCGCGAAAGCCACGCCGTGGATGGGGTGCTCGTGCGTCATCGAGCGAACGACGGTCACCTTGTCCATGACGCGGGCCATGTGCGGAAACAGCTCGCACACGTCACAACCGGGCAGGGTCGAACGAATGCCGCCCAGCTCGCCGCGGATTTCGACCGGGGCGTCGGGCTTCATGTCGCACCATTCGAGCTGGCTGGGAGAGCCGTACAGGAACAAGAGAATGCACGACTTGGCCTGGCCGAAATGAGCGTGAAGCGGGCGGCGTTCGGGCGACGCGGCTTGCGTTTCCTGCAGTCGGAAAAAGCCGTCGAGGCCCAGGCCGAGGAAGCCAAGACCGCCGGCCCAAAGCATGTCGCGGCGCGTCAAGCCGTCGCACAGTTTCTTCGGCGATCCCAAAACGCGCAGCATGCCTTGCCCCCAGATTCGACTGCTTGATACTACTCTTTTCGGCGGGGTCCGTACAAGGAAATTATACAATAGTTCTTCAACACTAAATGACCGTGCACGAATCCGCTGCACTAACCCGACGCGTCAGCGAGGGTTTCGCGTGTCCCCCTCGCTTACGCATCGGGTTGGTGCAGCGGAATTGCGCACAGCGATATAGCCCAACCCTATGCCAGACGAAACAACCCAACCAAGCTGGCCTGTGCTCAACGTCATGGAGCGGCGCGTCTTGGGCGTCCTGGTGGAAAAAGCCAAGACCACGCCCGACGTGTACCCGCTCAGCCTCAACTCCGTCGTTACCGGCAGCAACCAAAAGTCGAACCGCGATCCCGTTATTAGCATCAACGACGAGCAGGCCGAAGAGACGCTGGTCGGCTTGCAAAAGCAGGGACTGGTCACAAGGATCACGGGCGGCCGGGTCGAGCGCTGGCGGCACAACCTGTACGAAGTCTGGAGCGTCGGCAAAGTCGAGCTGGCCATCCTGACCGAGTTGCTCTTGCGCGGACCGCAAACTGAGGGCGAGCTGCGCGGCCGGGCCAGCCGCATGGAGCCGATCGACGATTTGGATGCTCTGCGGCAAGTGCTTCGGCCGATGGCCGAGCGGCGGCTGGTCGTGTTTCTGGGCGAAGAAGGCCGGCGCGGCACGCAGATCACGCACGGCTTCCATGCGCTGGAGGAATTGGAACGCGTGCGCAGCCAGCCGCGTTCTGAGGAAACTGCTGCAGTCGTTACTGCGCCTGCTTCGGATCGCTTCACAGCCTTGGAAGCCAGCGTGGCAGAGTTACGCCAAGAAGTAGCGGCGCTGCGTCAAGAAGTGGAACAACTGAAGCAACGCCCATGAACAATCCGCAATCGTCAATCCGAAATCCGCAATCCTTGTTATGGATCGATTGAACAAATACCTCGCGCATGCGGGGCTGGGCTCGCGGCGGCACTGTGAGGAATTGATAGTCGCCGGCCGAGTGACCATCGACGGCCAACCGGTGCGCGAGCTGGGCACGCGCGTAGCGCCGGGGCAAACCGTGTCCGTCGACGGCCAACCGGTGCGCTCGGAGCGGCACGTCTACTGGCTGCTCAACAAGCCGCGCGGCGTCTTGTGCACCAATGCCGATCCGGCTGGACGAACGCGGGCCATCGACCTCATGGAGCACGTGCCCGAGCGCGTCTACACGGTTGGCCGGCTCGATGAGGAAAGCGAAGGCCTGTTGCTCCTCACCAACGACGGCGACCTGGCCAACCAGCTCACGCATCCGCGCTACGGCGTGACCAAGACCTATCTCGTGCAGGTTGCAGGCAAGCCGTCGCACGAGGATTTACAGAAGCTGCTCCAAGGCGTCTGGCTCAGCGACGGACACGTGCGCGCCAAGAGCGCCCGCGCGATCAAGAAGCAAGGTGAGAGCACCTGGCTTAGAATCGTCTTGAGCGAGGGCAAGAACCGCGAGATTCGCCGCATGCTCGCGAAGCTGGAGCACAAGGTGCTGCGGCTCAGGCGCGTCGCGCTGGGACCGGTGCAACTTGGTCGGCTGCGACCCGGCAAGTCGCGCCGGTTGGGGACCGAAGAAGTGAAGACGCTGCGTGAGATCGCGTCCAAAGATAGGCGATCCGAGTAGATGGGCGCTGATAAATCAGCGTTCCGGAGTTTGGAAACCGAACTTGGCGCGGACTGCATCCGGCAGAGCTTCCAAAACCTGGCTGTGTTCATGAAGGATGGTTTCGATGTCATCCATTCGCCGTCGAATCTCACCCATTTCTGCTTCGATGCGGGCAAAGCGAGCGTCGCTCTCGGCCATCCGGGCTAAAAACGTAGCCATGGCCTGATTCAGCATGGCAACCGATTGATTCAGATTGACCACCGACTCATCCAGACGGCCGTTACCGTTTTTTCTTGCCCGCGCCATGCCAGTTTTTCCTATCCATTATTTCCGACATTATCCCGCATTATTGCGACTGTGGCTAGGACAGTTTGCCTTGCTAGTGTCGATTGCGCTGTTGTTCTTGAACTTACATAGAGTTTAGCGCGACGCCTTCAGCTTATCGCCGACAATCTCCGGCAAATAGCGCACCGGCAGCGTGCCGTGCTCCAGGCAAGCCTCGTGGAATCGGCCCAATTCGAAACGCTCGCCCAATTCCGCCTGGACCCGGCGCCGCAGGCGCACAAACGCCATCCTGCCGACGAAGTACGTCGATAATTGGCAGGAGCTTTGTTTGGCGCGGATGATTTTCAGGATCGCCTCCGCCTCGGATTGAAAGGCGCGGAACATCAGAAACCGCAGCGCTTCTTCGTCGCTCATGTCCGTGCAGTGCATCTTGTAATCGAGGATGGCGTTGCACACGGTCCGTAGGTACCACTTCAATTGGCAAAGCCGCAGCTTCAGGTCGCCGTCGCCGTAGCCCTGGTCGAGCATGACGTGCTCGGTGTAGACCGCCCAGCCTTCCGCAAACACGCCGGAATAGAGCACGCGGCGAATGAGCGAGGGATGGCGGTTCGAGTATTCCAGTTGCACGTAGTGGCCGGGATAGGCCTCGTGGATGGTGAGGATGTGCATCATGTGGCGGTTGTACTCCTGCAGATAGGTCTTCGCGCGGCGCGGCTCCCATTCGCTCGGCGGCGGGCTGATCGCATAGTAGCTGGAGGCCTTGGGATCAAGCGGCGGCGCGGGGTTGAGATACGCGATGGAGTTGCCGCGCTGGAACTCCGGCATCTCGATGATCCGGCAGCGATCGGGATCGGGCAGCTTCAATATGTCCTTGGCCTTGATGAAGGCGCGGACCTTGTCGGCGGTGGCGCGAGCATCCTTGACCAAGTCCTCGGGCCGCCCGTGCTCCTTGCTGATCTCATCCATCACCAAGAGGACCGTTTGCCGGCGGCCTTCGGGACTGTCCGGCGGCAGCGTCCGGCCGGGAAAGATCGTGGCCCAGAGCTGGCGGGCGATGACGAACATTTCCAACTCGACCCGGTCCGCCTCCGCCTCGGCTTCCTTGAGCACTTCGTCGGCCTCGATGCCCGAATTCAATTCGAGCTTCAGTTTCTGGGCAAACTTCTCCTTGCCGAGTCGCCACTCGCCTTTGGCCCGCGGCAACAACTCTTCCTCTAGAAACTTCTGATAATCCTTGAGCGCCGCGATGACGGGCTTGGAAGCATCGCGCAACGCGCTTAAGGCAGGTGTTTCGCCGGCCAGCTCGAAGATGCCGGTCTGAAAAAAGGAGATCGCGCCGCGGTTTTGCTTGATGGCAGTTTCGACGACGACGCGCGGCGCGGCTTTGAGACCGGCCTTGGCGGCTTCCACCACGCGCGGAATGAACGCCATCCGCGCCGCGGCGTTCTTCACATTCGTCGCCTGCGGCAGCGTCGATTGCGTGAGAAGGAGATAGACGCTTTCGGTGATGTAGTCGTTGTAGACGCGCGGGTCTTCCTCGAAGACACGCGTGTTATCCATAAGCCATAGCTCTTTTTTCAAATGATGCTGCAAGATTTCAAAGTCGATCTGGCCGGAGCGCGTGAGCTTTTTGTAATCGATGCGCTGGGGGAGCTCGTCGTGCGTCTTTTGCAGTCGCGCTTTGTGGTTCGCGCGTGCTTCGGGTGAGACGTCGTCCAGTAGATGATCGAAGCGGTGATCGCCGAGGCGCGTGGCTTCGAGGGGGCGGTGCTTGAATTCTTCATCGAGGAAGCTTTTGAAGAAAGTGGCCAGTTTCGCGTCTTCGACCTGTCCGCCGGCGGATTCGGCTAACGGGTTCACGATGGCAAGAACAGCCATGATCGCCAGCGCCTTTCGCATGAATCGCCTCCTCACCGCAATGAGCCAGTCCTGGGTGGCATGCAAAGCGCCACGCAACTTGGCGCTTCGACATGCTTTCGCCGTGCCGATTCTGGGTTCGCACACGTTGCTCGGGATCGGCGAAAGCATGCCACCCGGCGCGCAACATGTTAACGAATATCATCATGGAAATCTCGCGGGAATTGGCTCAAAATGGTTGGCGATGTCCTCTTGCCTTATCACCGCAGATCGACTCTGGGACGGCAGCGGCGGGCCGACGCTGGTTCGGCCGCTCGTGCGCGTGTCCAGCCCCTCACCCCCAACCCCTCTCCCCCCAG
>JAKEFD010000162.1 GCA_022616245.1 Gemmataceae bacterium | reverse complement strand
GACATCGACCGCCCGCGCAAGGACAAGCAAGAGCGCATCGAGTGGTTCCTGGCCAACATCTACTGCACCTGCGGCGTGCGCGGCGACCGCTGCACCGGCCATTTCTACACGCTCGCCAGTTGCAACCCCAACGCCTGCGGCCAACCCAAGTTCATGCGCGGCATTCTCGGCAAGAAAATCGACGCGGGTAAAACTGACCGGCAAATCTTCGAGGAGCTAGTCAAGGACCACGGGCCGGAACTGTTGAAGCCGCACTTGTTGCCGTGAGGTTGGCAAGCCGCAAAACCGTACTAGGATGGAAATCGGGCTTTTGTGAGATGCAAGTCATGCCGTCGCCGTTTCCGGGAATGGACCCGTATTTGGAAGGGGAGCTATGGGCGAACTTTCACGGAGAGTTCGCTATGGAAATCGCCCGGGAACTGACTCCCCGCCTAGTGCCGCGCTATATTGCATTTACTGTGAAGTATTTTCTTCCCGCCGATCCGGAAGAGGTTGAAATAGTTGAACGACTTCTTTCACCTGATGTCGGCATTTCGGAAGCCGCGCCGACGCCGGTTGTGCCGCGCGCAGGCGCTATGGCATCGCCATCGGTCGAACTGGATACCCTAGTTTCAATTCCGATCCCTCACGTGGCTATCGAGATTCGCGATAGCAAGAATCGGCGATTGATTACAGCGATAGAACTTCTTTCACCGACAAACAAGTCGGGCCAAGGGCGACGAAAGTACCTACGCAAGCGAAGAAAGATTCTGCTAAGTCAAACACATCTCTTGGAGATTGACCTATTGCGCATGGGCAAACGTGTGCCGATGAAGCACGAGCTCCCTCATGGCGACTATTTCGTATTTCTTAGTCGGGCCGGCCGTCGTCCGAAAACAAACGTTTGGCCGATTTCACTGCAACAACCGCTCCCCACTGTTACGATTCCATTGCTTCCGGGCGACGCAGATCTTGAATTGGACCTGCAAAAGGTGTTGAGCAGCGTTTATGATGCCTTTGGTCTTGCTTATGCCATCGACTATTCGTTGCCTCCCGATGTGAGCTTGTCTCCGGAATACGCCGGCTGGGCCGATCGGCTCCTGCGCGCAGCCGAAAAACGCAACTGAGTGATTTCGCGGAACAAGGGAGGAACAAATGCCGTCGCCGTTTCCGGGAATGGACCCATATCTGGAAGGGGAGCTGTGGACAACGGTGCATTCACAGCTTGCCGCGGAGATAGCGCGGCAGCTGACGCCCAAGATCGCACCAAAATACACTGCACGGACAGAAAAGAGATTTGTTTTGGCGCCGCTGTGGGACGAAGACAGTGAGCTAGCTATCTATGCCGATGTTGGTGTGCGTCATGCGCGGAAAAAGGCGAAAACGTCCGCTGGTGGAACGGTTGGCGTATTGGAGGCGCCTCTTGTGCTGCCCACCGTTATCGAGGAAAAAGTGCCGCACTTTTGGGTGGAGATTCGTGATACGCGCAATCGCAAGTTGGTGACTGCAATCGAAATCCTATCCCCAACGAACAAACGAGGCCTTGGCAGGCAGGAATACCTCGAAAAACGATCGGCTTTGCTTCGCAGCCCAGTCCATCTCATCGAGATCGATTTGTTGCGTAAAGGGTTGCGTCCGCCGATGAGAAAGAAGCTGCCAAGAGCGGATTACTTCGTTTTCTTAAGCCGCGCGCGCCGGCGCCCGCACACGGAAATCTGGCCTATTCTGCTCAACGAACACTTGCCCGTCGTTCCCGTGCCTCTTATGAAAGTTGATCCGGATGTTCCATTGGACTTACAAGACACACTAACGCAGGTTTACGACGGCTTGCGCTATGATCTGGATATTGACTATGATGGGTCCCCGGATGTGCCCTTAAGTGCGAGCGCCGCCGCCTGGGCCGAAAAGCTGATTCGTGCGGCGCGGAAGCACTAGGATACTCATGCCCATGGTCCATTCGTCTATCGCCGACCTCTTTCTCACGCGCCGCCAACTCCTCCAACGCTGTGGCATGGGCTTCGGCATGCTCGGCCTGGCCTCACTGTTTCAAGATGAAGCAAAGGCCGCGCCCGTGAACCCGCTGGCGCCGCGGCAGCCGCATTTTCGCCCTCGCGCCCGCCAGGTCGTGCATCTCTTCATGAACGGCGGCCCCTCGCACGTTGATACCTTCGACCCCAAGCCGCAGCTCGACAAGTACCACGGCCGGCCGCTGCCGACCGCCAATCTGCGCACCGAGCGCAGGACCGGGGCGGCCATGCGCTCGCCATTCGCGTTTCGCCGCTATGGGCAAAGCGGCATTCCGGTCAGCGAGCTGTTTCACAAGACCGCGGCCCAAATCGACGATATGTGCGTGATCCGCTCGATGGCCGCCGAAGTTCCCAACCACGAGCCGTCGCTCATGCTGATGAACTGCGGCGACGGCCGGCTGCCGCGTCCCAGCATGGGCGCCTGGATCACCTATGGCCTTGGCTCGGAGAATCAAAACCTGCCCGGTTTCATCGCCATGTGTCCCGGCGGCTTTCCGATCGTCGCCACCCAGAACTGGCGGAGTGCTTTTCTCCCCGGCGCTTTCCAGGGCACCTATGTCAACACGCAACACACCGCCGTCGAGCAGCTCATCGAGAACATTCGCAACGGGCAACAAAGCCTTGCCGAGCAGCGCCGCCAGCTCGACCTGGTGCGGCAGCTCAACGAGCGTCACCTGCAGCAACGCCAGCAAGACGCTCAGCTCGAAGCCCGTCTGCAATCGTTCGAACTCGCCTACCGCATGCAGTCCGAAGCCGCCGACGCCTTCGACGTGGACCGCGAGCCGCTGCCCCTCCGCAAGAAGTACGGCAGCCACGTGCATGGCCGGCAACTCTTGATCACGCGCCGGCTGCTGGAGCGCGGCGTTCGCTTCGTGCAGGTCTGGTCGGGCGCGGGACAGCCTTGGGACAACCATGACGGCCTGGAGGCCCAGCATCGAGAATTAGCGCGTACCTGGGACCAGGCCATCGCCGCTTTCTTGGAAGACTTGAAGCTGCGCGGGCTCTTCGAAACCACGCTGGTGATCTGGGGAGGTGAATTTGGCCGAACGCCGGTCGCGGAGTTGCCGCAGCTATCGGGCCGCGACCACAACCACTATGGCTTCAGCATGTGGCTGGCGGGCGGCGGCGTGCGCGGCGGTCATGTCCACGGCGCGACCGACGAATTCGGATTTGCCGCCGTCGAGGATCGGGTCCACGTCCACGACCTGCACGCCACTATCTTGCATCTATTGGGGTTCGACCACGAAAGGCTGACCTATCGCTATGCCGGACGGGATTTTCGCCTAACCGATGTGCATGGCCAGGTGGTCCGCGAGGTCTTGGTTTGAGGCTTAGCGCTTCGATTGTTCAAGCTTGCGCAGCAAAGCAGGCAAGGAAATGACATCCACCTTTTCATGAACCGGATAGCTGACGTGACCGGGGTAGACGATCCAAGCCTTGTCCAAGCGCAAGTCGGCGAGCGCGACGTGTAAGGATTTGGTCATATCCGGAGCGTCGTTGGTCTTGAATTCCACGCCAAAGCGCTTGGCGCCGCTCAAGAGGAGCAAATCGAGTTCCGCGCCGGCGTGCGTTCCCCAGAAATAAGCCTGGCGCGCATCCACAACTCCGAGAATCTGCTCCAACGCAAAACCCTCCCAAGACGCGCCGAATTTCGGATGCCCTTCCAGCGTTGCCCAATCGCCGGCGCCTAACAGGAAGTGCAAAAGCCCGGAGTCGCGCACATAGACCTTGGGTGACTTGAATTGTCGCTTGGATATATTCTCAAACCAAGGCGGCAACGCGCGAAGGACATAGGTCCCAATCAAAACGTCGAGATAACCGCGCACGGTGTGTTCTGTCACACCCAGGGATCGGGCGAGCTCCGAGCCGTTCCAGATTTGACCGTGGAAATGAGCGAGCATCATCCAAAAGCGGCGCAACGATTCCGTAGGAATGCGAATGCCGAGTTGCGGCACATCTCGTTCGAGAAACGTGCGCAGGAAATCTCGACGCCACTCGAAGCTCAAAAGATTCGAGCGCGCCAGGAAGGAGCGCGGAAACCCGCCGCGCAACCACAGTTTCCTTGCGTGCGCCCAACCGACTTCGCGTAACTGGAAACCGGTAAGGTCGATAAAAGCCACACGCCCCGCCAGGGTATCGGAGACTCCTCGAACTAATTCCGGCGCTGCGCTGCCCAGGATCAGAACCTTGGCACGGCCGATCTTGCGGTCGGCCAGCGGCCTCAGCGTCGTGAACAATTCCTGCTGACGTTGGATCTCGTCGATGACGACCAGCCCCTGGAGCGGTCCGAGGGCCATTTCCGGATTTGCGAGGCGAGCCCGGCCCACGGCCGTCTCAAGGTCGAAGAAATGCGTGGTTTTGCCGCGCGCGTAAGTGCGCGCCAATGTGGTCTTGCCGCATTGCCGCGGGCCGAGGATCGCGCAAACTGGATTGTGCTGGAACGCCAGCCGAATGTCCGTCAGGTATTGTCGTCGCGGAATCACCGATTCAGCCTCCTTGTATTTTTGTAGTTAGACTACAAAAATACAAGGAAGGGGAAACGGTCCTAGTCCTCGTCGCCGAGGGCGGCCGCCCACGCCTCGGGTCGAGCCAGCGCCGCCCGGACCTGCCGGCAATCGTAGATGTACACCCTGCCGTTGCTGGCCGAACTCAACCCTGGAAAGTCCACGCTCAGGATGGCGAAATCGACGCCGTCCTCGCGGCACAGGCGCTCGAGGTCGCGTAAGCCGGGTTTGGCTCCGTCCATGGCGCTGGCGAACAAGCCTTGGACCGTATCGGTGAAGACATCCAACATGAAGTTTTTTTGGGCGTGAAAGCGGTGCAACTCGAACCGCGCGACCACCATCGCGCGCCGCTTCCCTTCCAGCGCCGTCTCGCGATGAAACGCCGCGCCCGCGAGCTGATAGGTGTTGAAATAACTACGCGCCCGCAGCCCGAGCCAGATCGCGTCAATGTGATACGTGGACCAGTAGACGCTGGCCGGCCGGTCCTCGAAACCCGCTTGCTTCAGAAAATCGCGCGCGAAAGCCACGTCGACGGCGTCGCGTTGAAATCTCTCGCGATAGGCCTCGAATCTCGGCGCGACAAAGGCAACGCAGTGACCGATGAGAAAGACGCCCAACAAAACGTAGACCGCTGCGGGCCGTGCCCAGTCCGCGCCGAACTGGCGCAACAGTCCCAGAACTAAAAAGATCAATGGCAACGGAATAAAGGTATTGATCAGCCCCGGCCAAAGGTCTAGTCCGCTGTAGTGATCCAGTAATCCATCACCTACGTGGAACCACAGGATGAAGCGGAAAAAGGACCAGCAAACTTTCGTGAGGATCAAGCTCACCAGCACCGAGCGCCAAACCCAATCGCTTTGCCGCGGTCCTTGCGCCAACAGCCGTAGTCCAACGATTGATGCCGCAATAAAGGCAAAAAACAGAATCTCGAGATGGTGGCACGACCAGAACGGGATGGCCCAGACCGCCAGCGCCAGCCATGGCAGTCCGTTCCGATAGGCCCAGCAGCCAAGCCACAGTGCCAGCGGCATTTGCAAGACCGCCAGTATCCATAATGCCCGATACGGTTGCACTTGCACCAACAGGGCATAGCCGTTTTGGGTCGCCGCCCAAGTCGCGAACACGCCGCCGATCACAACGATCAGCACGGCTACGAGAAGACTTGCACGAGAGCGCTCGTTGCAAAACTGCACCCATAGGGCTCCCGACAGGAGAGACAATTGAATCGCGATGCCCAACCAGTTCATCCACGTCCAGCGCCCTGGAAACAGAATCGGCCCGCTCAGTTCCACGGTGGACAGCCAGGCGTCGTCCATTTGCCCGAACCAGTGCCAGGACAAGGATGGTGTCATCAGCACGGCAACGATGGCTGCAGCGCCGGTACAGGTCAATGCGATGCTCCAGCGGGTCGGCAGGTAATTCCAGAGTGCCCACACCAAGGCGACACCAATGCCCATGGCCGCCATGATGGGATGCAACAGCGCCCCGGCCGTGAACAGGAGTCCTGCGACCAAAAACCGTCGCTCGAGCACGGAGGCCAAACCCAAGAGCGCCAGCCCCGAAGATGCCAGACGCGGCG
>JAKEFD010000015.1 GCA_022616245.1 Gemmataceae bacterium | reverse complement strand
TCGGCCATCACATCATGCTGACCGGCCGCAGCCAAGCGCCGCTTGGTTTCAACCCGAATCGGCCCATGCCCAGCGATTATCCATCGCTGGCAGCACTGGCGGGCAATCTTGTGCCGCGACAGACTCAGCTTCCTTCCGCCGCAGTGGTCCCATTCCATTACATTCATCATTCGGGCCGGATCATCCCCGGCCAATTCGCGGGCGAGATGGGGCCGCGCCACGATCCCTGGGTGATTGCCGCCTCGCAAAATTGTCCCGGCTACGGCGCTTGCCCTTTCTGCATCGACCACGAGCGCCGGCCGCATCAGCACACGCTGTCACCCGTCTTCCAGCCGCCGAATCTGTCTCTGCCGGAGGGCATCGATCCGCGCCGACTCACCTCGCGGCGCGGCTTGCTGGAAATGGTCGAGCACCAGCAACTGCGCCTCGATCAGCAGCTTGCGCGGCAAGCGCTCGACGATCAACGCGCCGGCGCCTGGTCGCTGTTGACGTCCAGCCGGGTGCGCAGCGCTTTTGATCTCTCTGGTGAAAGCCCGCAAGTGCAAGACGCCTATGGCCGAAATCTCTTCGGCTGGTCATGCCTCTTAGCGCGCCGCCTCGTGGAAGTCGGCGTCCGCATGGTGCAAGTGAATCTGGGTCGCAACGAAACCTGGGACACGCACGGCAACGCCTTTCCGCATTTGAAGGACAACCTGCTGCCGCCGATGGACCGGTGCGTGTCGGCCCTGATCGACGACCTGGACGCGCGCGGCCTATTGGAATCGACGCTGATCGTGATGGCCGGGGAATTTGGCCGAACGCCGCGGATCAGTCTGTTGCCGCAGCATTATGCCTTGCCGGGCCGCGATCACTGGGGCAGTGTGCAGACAGTGTTTTTCGCGGGCGGCGGCGTGCGCGGCGGCACAGTTGTAGGATCGTCCGACCGCCAGGGCGGCTACCCCGCCACCAGCCCGCAAACCCCGGAGAACATGGCCGCCACGATTTACGATACGCTCGGCTTGCCAAGAACCGCCGCCTGGCGCAACGCCAACCAGCGGCCGCATTTCATCTATCACGCGGAGCCGATTGCGGGACTGATGGGGTAAATGGCACAACAAGTACAATGATTGCAGGGGTGGCTACAACGGAAGGTTGACAGATCGCGGTGGTAGTGCGAGGTGCCGAATGACAATGGACGAATTGCGACGCCAGTTGGCAACAACCCAATGGCCCGTTTATCTGCGAGTTGACCGCAAAGACTTTGAAGTCGGCTCCGCGAACGAGTTAATGGTCCCACCGGCGGGGAATCTCATCTGTGTTTATCAAGACGGAGCGTTTGAGGTGATCGACTGCCGCCATATCGCAACCATGCGGCGTGTCAAGTCCACGCGTCGACAGACGTCTTAGTTCAACTTCCGGATTGATAGGGCAGTTGAAATGAAGTGGGGATTCTGGCTTTTCGTGGTCGGCGTCGGGATTGCTTCACTTACGGAAGGGATGCATCGATGGAGTGATTGGGATGCGCCTTCTCCAGGCTTGAAATTGGCAGCATGGGGCATGATACTGACTGGACTTGTTCTTTTTCTTCTGGGAGTATTTCAAGGGCCCATTCGACGACGCTGACATGTTCATCCCTCCGCCACCTGCTGACCCAAATCCGCCGGCGCAGAGTTCGCCGACTATCGATGATTTGGTTGCTTACGTTCACGATTGCCTGAACAAAGGAAGTCAACCGGAGGAGATTCGAAAACACCTCATTGCCTTGGACTATCCTCCTGAATTGGCCAATGAAGTAGTGCACCGAGTCTTGACCATGCTGGCGCTGAATGCCGGCGTTGCGCCTCCGCCGGCGCCTATTCCATCGGGGGGAAAGAAGAAAAAAGGCAAGAAGAAAGGCGCTGCAGCGGTGGTTTCCAATCAATCCATCAGTTTGTATCGACAAGAGAAGGTTCTGCTCGACCAGCTTGGGCGGCGCAACATGCTTTTCGGCGGCATGTGGTTCGTCGGCGGACTGATCGTGACGCTTGGGACCATGGCCATGGTCTCCGAGGGAGGCGGCCGCTTTGTGATCGCGTGGGGCGCTGTCATTTGGGGTGCAATTCAGTTCATACGCGGCAAGACGCAAGTTAACGCCGCACAGCAAATGAGATAATGGTCGGCGCTCCGTGTAACGGCCTGGCGTTACCTTTTTCGGGTTCCGCATTTCTTCGTCGCTCGCCAGGAGATCCCATGCGTTTACTTACCTTCATCGCGGCAACGCACCCTTTACCTAGCCAAGTTGACGACGTATAGTCCTGCTTGCGTGTGTCTGCTAGACTGTCATTGGAAAAAGAAGTCAGAGGAGACAGGCACAATGCCCGAAGCAGTAAAGACCGAGCATCCCCACATTGTCCGTCTTGAAGGCGTTTGCGGCGGCGAGCCGATCATCGACGGATTGCGGGTCACCGTGCGCCACGTAGCCAATTTGCACGAACGCGGCGAGACAATTGCCGACATCGTCCGAACTTTGGGCATTTCGGACGCACAAGTGTATCACGCACTCAGTTACTTCTTCGACCATCGCGACGAAATCCTTGCGCTTGTAACCGCGGAAGAGCAAGCCCATGTCCGATACACCCGACCTTGAGACGCTATTCGTTCGACTTTATCTTGACCGTCACATTATTACCCAATTGGCCGTCGACTTGCGCGGCCGCGGATTCGACGTTCTTACGACCCAGGAAGCCAGGAAGGACACGGCTACAGACGAAGAACAACTTGAGTTCTCAACGAAAGAGAAGCGAGCGATCCTGACGGAAGCGAGGACCAGGGACGTTCACGAAGCACCGTACGACACCTCGTGACGGGCTAAGGAAACGCGGTTCCCGCACACTTTCAATATTCGGGAATTCGCTCCATTGCACGAACAGAGGATAGCAACTGGGCGCCCGCACGCCGGCATCATCGTTTCGCAACAACTCGGTAGCCGTCACTACGGTCTACTGCTCGAGCGCATGCTGCGCTTGCTCAACGTCTTCAGTGCAGAGGAGATGACTTCCAACTTCGTCCACCTCGAACAATTCAAATAACACTCACCGATTTTTCGTTGGGAAAATTCGGCACGGTTATCATTTTTCCACATTCCAGTAAATCCGCGCGTTCTTCGTCTGCCGGCCCACGGCGATGATGTCGATCCGGCCGTCGCCGTCCAGGTCGCCGGCGCACAGGTCTTCGACGGCGACGCCGCCGTTGTCGATGATGGCGCGGGCCCACTTTGTGCCCCGCTCGTCAAGCGCTTTGTAGATGCGCACGCCGCGGCGGTCGGTCACCTTGTCGCCTTTGCCGGGATCGTCGCGCACGCCGATGATGAGTTCGTCGCCGCCGTCGCCGTCCAGGTCCGCGGTCCAAACGCCGTGCCCCCAGCGCAGTTGGTCGTCGACGACGTAGCGATCCCAGAGCGCCCCCTCACCCCCAACCCCTCTCCCCCCGGGGGCGAGGGGAGGAGTGTAAACCACTACGAGATCGCCATGCCATGGCTCGATAGTGGCGATGTATTTCTTGCCGATTTTGAGCGTGCCTTGCTTTACTTCACTGGCGCCGCGATTGCTTTTTGGGTTTTCCTGAATGCCAATGCCCAGATGCGTGCGCGACCATTTACCGTCTTGCAACGACAGAAGACTCACGCCTTCATAGCTGGCGGTCAGAATGTCTTTGCCCTTGCCTCGGCCCGCGACTGGCCAAAGGTTGTGAATGACGTGCAAACTCTCGTCAAGAATTTCGGGGGCCCAGCGGTCTTTCGTTGGGTCCTTGGGTATGCGATAGGCAGTGACGCGGACAGGCGAGCCGTCCAGCCAATTGGCTGCTTTGGTGGCGCCGCGGCCCATGAGCGGGGCGGAAACCAACTCAGGCTTGCCGTCGCCGTCGATGTCGGCGAAGCGGATGCGGTGCACGGTCGGCTCGGTGTCGATCGGGTAAACGGTCCAAGACTCGTCGAGCGACTGGCCGCGTTTGAGCCATTGCAGCGTGCCGCCGGACTTGGTGTTGAACGGTTTCCATTCAGCGCCGAGCGCGAAGTCGATGAGGCCGTCGCCGTCAATGTCGTGGGCGTCGATGCAGACGTTGTCTGGCTTGGTCACGCCTTTGAGGATTAGCCGCGGCTTCCACGACGGGTTCTCGTACCAGAGCACGCGGTTGGTATCGACGACGACGATGTCCTTCTTGCCGTCGTTGTTGACGTCCGCGAGGGTCACGGCGTAGCCGACGCCCAGGTCGGTGGCGATTTCCTGCATGCGGAACTTGGGGAAGGCAGCTTCCTTGTTGCCGCCCGCCCTGAGCGACGATTCCGATATCAACAGTGCCGCGACCAAAACCAGTGTCCTCTGCATCGTGACTCTCCTTGCAAGCCAGCCCCATCTTGGCCAATTGCTGGCGCGTAAGCAACGGAATACAGGGAGAGCATTCTCGTTTCTGGCCAATCGTAGCCGCAAGCGGCCGCGCTTGCGTGCTCGCCTGTCCGCAAGCGAGGCCGCTTGCGACTACGAGGAGTAATTGCGCAGGCTGCAAGCGAGGCCGCTTGCGGCTACGAGCTGTCGACAATGTACCCGAATACCGGCGCCTTATGAGGAAGTGCGCGGCGCGAAGTTTTCGTAGAATAGTCCCTCGCGATGTAACTTCACTGCACTCAGAGTCCGCGCAACTATGTCCGAGAAATACATCTTCACGATTGAAGGCCTGTCCAAGGCTTACGGCAAACGCGAAGTCCTCAAAAACATCTGGCTCGCGTTTTATCCGGGCGCCAAGATCGGCGTCATCGGCCCGAACGGCTCAGGCAAAAGCACGCTGTTGCGCGTCATGGCGCTTGCCGAAAAGGATTTCCTCGGCAGCGCGCGCCTGACGGAAGACTACACGGTCGGCTTCGTGCCGCAGGAGCCGCGCTTGACCGAGGGCAAAGACGTGCGCGGCAACATCGAGGAAGCGGTCGCCCCCACGCGGGCGCTCCTCACTCGCCACGAGGAAATCAGCAATAAGCTTGGCGAGCCGCTTGAAGCGGACGCGATGGAAAAGCTCTTGGAAGATTTGGGCAAAATCCAGGAGAAAATCGACGCCGTGAATGCCTGGGAGCTCGATCGGCAGCTCGAAATCGCCATGGACGCGATGCGGCTGCCGCCGGGCGACGC
>JAKEFD010000161.1 GCA_022616245.1 Gemmataceae bacterium | reverse complement strand
TTCCGTGCGACCGGGAGAAGCCGCCTGAGCGAAAAGAGAAACCTATTCGTTGGGTGGCATGCATGTCACCCAACCGTTCGACCGTGCTCTCTGCGTGCCTCTGCGCCTCAGCGGTTGATTCACGTCTTTAGCCCGCGAGATCGAGCCATCCGGGCGAGAATTCCGTGGCGTCGTCCGGGTGAAATAGTTCCAGTCCCATCTCGGCGCGTTGCATGAGGACCGCGATCTTGGCGGCAGAGCCGGGCAGGGCGGAAGTGGGAAACGGCGGCAGCTTGCTCGGCAGATGCCCTTGTCCGGGGCCGCGCCGCGAAAACCTGGTCTCTATGGGGCCGTGCTTCTCGCGGACTCCGCTTTTGTAATAACAACGCCAACACAATCGGCGCGGGCGGTTGCTGCGCCGCCGTCGGCAGTTCTGACAGCGCATGGGCGATACCTCAGAATCAGAATCCGAAATTCGAATTTCGAAATCCGAAACAAATTCGAAATGGAAAGAAGAAAACTCCAAGTCTGTTTGGAGATTTCTTCATTGGATTTGGCATTTGTTTCGGATTTCGTGTTTCGGATTTCGGATTTGGGTTTCGGTTGTGGACATTGCTCAGGCGGCGACAGTTTGCCGCCGGCGCAGCGCGCGGTTGACTTCAGCGAGCAGTAGCCGGCGCATGAGCGGCCGGGGCGTGTCGTCGAACCAGTTCAGAAAGAACCGGCACGCCGCCGGCTCGCCGAGCGCTTGATCCGCTGCTTGACAGACTTTTTCGAAAAAGTCCGAAACTTCGCCGACGGTCTTCAGCCCGTCCCCTTGCCAGGCGCAGAATCCCAGCGCACAGGCCGCTTCAATTTCCTCCTGGTAATAAAGCGCCCACGGACTGGGACACGTCGTCGCCTTCTGAATCAGCCGGCGGTCGTTGTGCAAGAGTGCTTGCCGCAACGCCGCCAAACCGGCCTCGGACAACCGCGGCGACAACCCGTGCCGCCAGGCCTTTTTCCAAAGTTCCATGATGTTCTCCTCGTTGCATGCATCATTCTTGTCCCACTTCGTATAGTGTACAAAAGTATATATCACCCTGTCAAGTGGGAATACAGAGAATTTGAATTCAAGTTGAGGTCGCTTCTGATGGAGCGGGGCGCTTACGCAACCCCGCTTTCGGTCGAGTGTGCCTGTTGAAGTTGAACTGTTAGCGACTGCTAACAGTTCTCGGCGGTGTGCCGATGCACGAGTTGGCATAAAACATGATGTGTCAGCAATTTAACTTTAATCCAAGTATAGATTTACGTCAAAACATTGGTCGAAAAATTGATGACAGATCATTCATTTGGCGATCGTGTCATCAATTTCTATTACTCCCCAATTGGCATAGAGTTGTGGAAAATGAATTGACACATTGTTGACACATTGCTGACACCAATCTTGGCACAGATGTTCTTGCGGCTATTCCATCTCTTTGCGCTCTTCATTTCGCTGATAAATGGGCAGCAGTCGATACTCCACAGTAAGCGCCAAAACTGCCATCGATGTGGCATACGCTGGGCCGAATCCGTCATTGCTCAACCAGGAGCCGTTGCGCTCTTGATGGTCAAAAAGCACCTTGTGTAATTGCGGCCGATAGAAGTTCCAGTAGTTGTTGCCTAGCTGGAACATGGCCTGCGACGAGTAGTAAATCGAGTACGCGAAATGCATTTCGCCCCAGCGCGGCGGATGCTTGAGCATGAAGGAACCAGCTTGGAGCGCTGCGCGCGCGCGGTGCTTGTCCTTGCCGCAGATTTCCAGGGCAAGGATGGCAGTGCCGGTGCAGGGTACAGTCGTATGGCCCACCGGCGTGTAGCCAAAGCCGCCGCTAGCGGAGTCGCGGCAACGCAGCACGAACTCGACGGCCTGGTCGATGCGCTCGCCGGGCACGTCGCAACCGACGTTCTTCGCCGCGCGCAGTGCGAGAATTTGCCAGCCGCTGACGCTCATGTCGGCGTCGTGGCTGATGACTTGATAGCGCCAGCCGCCGCGATACGCGTTGGGCTGTTGACACTGGCCGCGCAGAATGAGCGCGACTGCTTTTTCCAGCTTGGGCTTGATCTGCTTGGCCAACGCAGTGTCGGTCATGCCGACGACTTCGGCGAGCATGAGTGTGGAAATGCCGTGCTGGTACATCTCGAAGCCGAAATTGCCGGAGAAGAGACCGTTTTCCTGCTGGTTGGCGAGCACCCAGCGAATGCCTTTGTCGACAACTTCGGTGTAAGGCCCTTCGCCGGGCACATGGCCGGCGGACAAATACGCCATAACGGCCAGCGACGTGATAGCGTGGCTTTTTTCGCCGTGTCCTGGCATACCCCAAGCGCCGTCCTTCTCTTGCATAGTTTTCAGAAATGCCAGGGCGCGGTCGACGCGCTCTTCCAACGCGTCCTTGTCTTTGGCTTGGGCTGGGAGCAAGGACGGCGCGGACAACAACAGGAGCAGCGAAAGAACACCTGCAATAGCTTTCATTGTTTCGGGCCCGCGTTGCCGCCGGCAAGCGGCGTTTCCGCAATGCGTTGAAAATATCGCTGAATGATCGGAGCGTAGTCCTCGCCGTAACGGGCGCGCAGGTCTTGCATCAGCTTGGTTTGCAATTCGCCGGGCAATTGACCCCATGACTTTCCGGCATAGGGCTCCAGCTCTTTGGGCAGAATCCCGGTTATAGTCTGACCCGATCCGCCTGCGCCCACAGATCCCTTGGGACGAAGCGCTTTAGAGGTCGCCTGAGCCTTTTGCGTCATTTGGGCGGCAGCGGCTTGCGCCGATTTCTGCAACGATTTCGCAGCCTGTTTCATGGCCGACTGCGTGGCAGGCTGTCCGCCTTCCTTCTGCAGGCGCCTATTGGCCTCCGCGACTTGTTTTTCGCTTTGCTGGAGGGCTTCACCCGTTTCGGCGCGGGCCTGCGCGTCGTCCTTGGATTTCATGCCGGCCTCTAGCGCTTGGGCGGCATCATCGGCCTTCTTAGCCGCCATTTCAAGTTGCTGCGCCGCCTTTTTGCCGGTCTCACCCATTCGAAGTTCGTTCGATTGCTGGTTTTTGAGCGATTTCGCTGCTTCCATGGCGGCCTGGGCGGCTTCCTTGGCTAAGTGCAGTGCTTTTTCCGACCCGGATTGCTGCGCTAGCTTCATTAGTTGCTCGCCGATGCGCTCCGATTTTTTCGCCGTCGCATCACCCCTGGCGCGCAGAGCTTCGTCGAGAAGTTTGCGGACGGCGTTCCGTAGGTCTCTTTGCTCTTGGGCCAATGCGCGTGCGGCTTGGGCGCGCTTTTTGGCTAGAACTTCCTCCGGCGAGTCCTTGGGATCAGGCGGCGCGGGCTGAGTGTTTGGCAAGGCCGCGGCGAGCCGGTCGAGCACTTGCGTCGCGTCGGCCATTTTCTCGAAGGCGTTGTACGCGTCCTTGCGCCCGAGCAAGTCCGCGATTCGGGCGACCTCTTGTTCCGCCGCCGATTTGCTTGCCTCCGCCTCCTTGGGTGTCTCAAGTTTTTTGAGCGCGGTGGCCAGGTCTTTTTGCCCCTTTGTGATCATGTCGAGCCGTTCGCGCACCTGGTCCGGAGGTAAGCGCGGAAAATCCTCCGCCAGCTTCTGCAGTTGCTCTCTCAGTTCCTGCTGGCGCTTGGCCAGGCGCAGAGCGGCTTCACGCGGGCTCTTGCCCATGGACAAGAACCGCTCCAAATCCTCGGCAAAGCGATCCAATTCCGCCCGAGCGCGGTCCTGCTGCTCTAATGCCTGTTTCACTTTGCCGCCACGCAGCGATTCCGCCGCCTGATTCGCCGGCGGAAAGTACGACTCGGTATGCTTGCCGTTGGCTTCGGCCGCCAAGGCTTCAGCGCGTTGCGCTAAGTTAGCCTGCTTCTTTGCCCAGTCTGTTAACTGGTCTTGCATCTCCTTTTCTAGGCTGTCGAGGGTGCCGTCCGCTCGTTCACGTTGCTCTTGCGCCAGCATTTGCGCTTCCTTGGCCAAAGCGCGGGCCTGGCCGGCTCGGAACTTTTCCAGCGCTTCCTTGAAAAGCTGGCTCTTTTCGGCAAGCTGCTGGAGATCCTTCGCGATTTGCTCCTGCTCTGCCCGCAATCGATCCAGTTCTTCCTTTGCTCGCGGCTCCCCAGCGCGCGCAGCCAAGTCCTTCACGTTCTTGGCCAGATCGTCTTGCCGTTGCGCCAGCCGTTCCATCTGGTGCTGATCGAGCCGGTCCTGAGCCAGCCGATCGTTGAACTTGTCGATTTCGTCCAGTCGCTTGAGCGCTTGAGCTAATTGCTGGTCGGCTTTCTGCAAGTTTCCCCGGCGCTGCTCGCGTGTTTCCTCTTTTTCTTCCGCCTGCGCCAGATGAGCGCCGGCCCGGTTCATTTCTTCCTGAACGATGTCCAAAGCCAGTTCGGCCAGGGCCTCCAGCGCGGGCTCCTTCCATGCAAATCGGGCTAAGTCTTGCAATGCGGCGACCGCCTGCCGGTGCGTGCCAAACGCTTTTCCTAGTTGCCGGGCAAAATCGGCGAGCAAGAACGGTTCATGCTCTGCCGTTTGCCGTGCCTTGTCAACTTGTTTGCGTTCGGTTCGCAACAGTCTCTTGACTTTTTCCAGCAGGCTGTGAATTTCTTTCTGCTGAGCAAGGATCTGTTGCATCGAAAGTGGCTCAGTCTCCTTGGAGATTCGCAACGCGAACCAGCGGTCTTGGCCATCCTCCATCGGCGGATCGAAACTTGTCTGCGGCATCAGGTCGATATCCGGCATATGAACGGCGACCGCGTTCTTCTTTAGATTGCGACCGTCCTGGACGCGCAATCTATAGTGCAAAGTGTCACCGTCTTTGACTTTGCCTGCGAGCGAAAACGCGAAGTCGCCGCGCCAGCGAGTTTTCCCATGAGGTTGAGCGATGGCTTGCAACTGCGCGGGACCAGAATTGACCCGATACTCCAAGTCAATGCGATCCAGCCCAACGATGTCCTCCACGGCGCAGCGCAGTTTCAGGAGATCGTCCGGCGTTGCCGAATGGGAGAGCGCGGCATCGGCTGCAATCGTAGCGCCGGCGCTCGGCAGCCGCTCTAAGATGATCGGCGGATCGTCGCGCCAGACCTTCCAACGCGGCAGGGCATAGCGCGTCGTGATCGCGTGCTCCGCCTCCAACACCAGTTCTCCAGTGAAACTGCCCAGTTCCTTCGCGGGAAGCAAGACAGTGAAGGCTGCTTTGTCTTCATGCCAATTCCAGGTTGCCGGCAGCGTCCGCGCCTCGCCCGCTTCGGTTTTCCAGTCGATGCGTGCCAAGACTGCCGGCCGGGTAAGCTGGCATTCAAAACGGATCATGCTGAACTGCAGTGCCGAGAAGTCACTGAAGTGACGGCTTGAGTGCGGCGGATGTATCTCGGGGGAGGTGTAAGGCGGCGGCACTACCTGGATGACGGGACTGTCGGCGGCCAACTGGACCGGCTCAACCACGCGCAGCGCGTAGAGCGCACTGGACGCCTCTCCCGCCTCTACTTGATACGACAAATCACTTGCGAGTTGATCGAGCACGAATGTGAAGCGGCCAGGCTCGCTTTCCTGCATGCGCTGCTTGTTGACTTTTTCGCCCAGTCGAATGCGAACATGACACGAATCGGGCAACGGCGCGTGCGGGTTCGTCCGCTCCAATCGAGCCGTAACGATGGCTGGCCGCCCCGCGGCAACGACGGCGTCGCCCGGCGTCACGTCCAGGGTGTAGCCGACAAGCGGCGCGAACCAGGATCGGAAGAATCGCTCGCCAAAGGCGACATAGGCGGGCGCGAAGAATGCGGGCGCCAGCGCAGCGGCGAGCAAGATGATTGCGGCCCACGTTTGACGCCGCGCCGCGTTCAACGAGCAACATGCTCGAAAATCCAAGCCCCGGCATTCCTGCGCCGCATCTTGACAAACGAGAGCGACTAATGTCTCCGCTCCGTGCGCCGGCTCGCGCTCGGCCATTAATTCCACCGCGCTCGTGAGGCGTTCTTCTAAGTGCGGGTTTCGTTTCTCAATTAGCCCGGCCAAGTGCGCTCTGGTGGGCGGTCGCCACAGAACCGCAAGAAACGCGCGCCAGCCGACAAACAGGCCGGCCGCAAGAAATGCTGCAAAGCCGACGCGCAGACCGGTCGTGCTAAACTCGAGGACACCGTCGAGCAGAAACCAGCCGAGGAAAAGCATGACCAGCGACAGGACGAAACAAAGTGCGCTGCGCGCGAGTTGGGCAACTTGAAGTCGGCGACGCAACGCGGCAAAGTTCGCGCGTAACTCGGACGACATCGAGATCACGGCAGAAGCCACGCAGTTACCCCGTAAGGCCAACGGCTCTCATTACAGGTGCATTGTAAACTGTCGTTGCAGCGAGCAGCAAGGACAATGACTCGCACGCGGAATCCAATTGCCCATGGGGGGGTCATTGCCGATAATCCATATTTGCATCGATGAAGCATCAAGAGGAGGAGATCATGACAAGGAGCCTAGTTCTTATCGCATTGGCGGCGTGTTTGGGCGTATCCCACGCCGGCGAGAAATCCGTCATTGACGTGGACAAGAAGAAGAAAACAGTGACGATCCCTTGCAAGATCGCACCCCGGATGCTTCCCAATCTCAAACAAATCTATCCACTCGAAGTGATCGCAACCTTGCCTTCTCCCAAAGGCCAAAAGGCGCACGAGACCATTGTCACTTTCGAGGCCAAGCCGAGCGACGTGCACAAGGCACTGGAATCCCTCGGCCTCAAACCAGGCAAACCAGCGCTCGGCGAAAACGGCAAGGCTGCGGGCCCGGAAGTGACGTTGTTACTTCAACTGCCGGACGGCAAACGAATCACGGTTGAGGAAGCCATGCTCGATACACGCTCCAACAAACCCTTTCCGAAAGTGCAGTGGCTTTTCACCGGTTCGGCGTTCAAGAACACTGATCCTGAAAAGGACGACAAGGTATACGGGGCGGACCTCACGGGCACGCTGATCACGATTTTTCCGGTGACCAACGACACTGTGTTTCAAAGCAATCTCGACACGAAAGAGGAGGCGAATTGGCGTCTAGAGACCAACAAAAAGCTGTTGCCGAAGGAAGGAGAAGCCTTGAAGCTTGTGATTCAAGTGCCGTAGTGTTGGTATCAGATCCAATTCAGCGAAATCAAAAAGGGTGCGTCCCAGGGACCGAAATCCTAGGAAACGCACCCTCTCGCCTGGGTTGGCTCGGTTTATGCGGCGAGAAACTTGCGCACCTGCCTAGCGATGAGTTCCGGATGAGTGGCGAAGGCCAAATGCCCACAACCGGGCAAATCGACTCCCTGGGCCTGTGCAATTCCTTGCCGCAATTCTTGCAAACGGCGTCGAGATACAAGGATGTCGCGGTCGCCGGACAGGATCAGCGTGGGCACGCGGATCTTGTCAAAGCGATGATGCATGTGGTAGCGGCGGACCATCTGGAAGCGATGCGCCATCACGCTCTGATCGGTCTGCCAAATCTGCCGCGTGACAAAATCAACCAACTCTTCCGACTTTTGTGGCCGGCCAAACAGAAGATTGAAAAACTGATTGACGAACTGGGAATCGTGCGGCAGAGGAAAACGCGATAGTACAGTGCCGGCGATCAGTTGCAACAAGCTCTTTTCAAATCGAGCGCCGACCCCTTGCAATACGAGTTCTTTTAATTGATGTGGGAAACGTGCGGCGAATTCCAAGGCGAGAACTCCGCCAAAGGAAACGCCAAAAACAGTCGGCTTTTCCAGACGCAGCCAACGAAGAAACTCGGCTAGATCATCGACGAGGTCGTTCAAATTGAATGGCCGGCGCAAAGCAAAGCAATTGTCTTCACCGCGCAATTGATAGCTGATAACGCGAAAATCTCGGGCCAACGACGCCGCGAGTGGGCCCAATAACTCAAAGCCGCCTGCCAAGCCTGGCACAAGCACAACGGGAGGCCCGCTGCCCCACTCGCAGTATTGCGCGGTGTAGTTGGTGAGCTGAGCGCAGCCCACCGTTCCCCCGGCGGCTCGGAACCGCGTTCCCATGCTTTTCAACCAAGTCGCAGATGCGCGCACGCCTCATCCTCTGCCGAACAACAAGAATGGCGCATTATCGTAACGCAGTAATCATGCCAACCGCAAGTGGAGAATGCAGGCTCTACAAAGTGTTGAAGAATAAAACCTTACGAGTGTGAGTTGTGATTGCATTTTGGCTGAGTCCGAGTTTTGAGCGCCGAAACCTCGCCATTTTCGTTGAAAACAATCATGTTCCTTGACTAAACCATCAGTTTGACTAGATTGTCGATTGGCAGCATTTTCCTAAGTTTATCCTTCTTCAATACTTAGGATTCGGCGCTGAGATTTCGGCGCGCAATCGACAAGGTCGATGCTATGTGGAGCTGGTTTCTTTCACCTCGAGTGCTATTAATTGGGGCTGGCATTGCTGCCTGCCTTTACGGAATCACAGTGCTTTTCTACGTTCAAGCAATTCCAGAAATTGGACTGACAACCGCATTCAGTCCAGCGATCCAAGGCCCGCCACGAATCTATGCTGGCCCTCGTCCGGAAGTGGGCGACGTGGTCGAGAAGATCGGCGAAACACCGGTCGGCACCTGGGCGGATGTTCTCCACGCACCATTCAAGTTGCGTGATCAATTGCACAGTATAAGCGAACTTCCCAACTGGGCCAAAACAGTCACAATTGATGGCGACCAAGCGACGGTGGTTAAGGTTCAGTTCCGGCGCGCCGGAGCGACACACACCTATGAAAGCTGGTGCGTCTTTGGAAGTTTGCCTCTGGAAGAACTTGTCCCTTCGTTGGCCTGGTTTTTCTTGATGCTCAGCCTGTTCTTGGTCGGCGCGCTGGTTTTATGGAAGCGGCCGACCGACGACGCCGCCGTGCAGTTCTTTCTGCTATGCGTTGTAACGCTTGGCGCCTTCATGGGAGGTTATCACTGGGCGCGCATCGCCACGCAACCGATATTGCTGCTCATCTTCATAGTCTGCGCTGTCATGCTGCCGGTAGCCAGCTTGCACTTCTATTTGGTGTTTCCACGGAAGAAGTCCTGGCTGACCTCGAACCCGCGCAGGACGCTGGCCACCATTTACGGGCCGCCTATCGCCTTTCTGACCATCTTGTTGATTTTTTATTTGCGCGTCCGTGGCTTGGTGCAAGCGCGGGCGGCTCTGGGCGCTGACGCGGATCCCATTCAAGCGCAAGCGATGCTGGCTGCGACGCTCGACGCCTTCGAACTGGTTCGAAAGACGGTGTATGTGTACCTGGGCGTCGCCGCTGTTTACTACTTGGGATGCGTGTTTGCTTTGGTCAACAGCTTCCGAACCGCTGCTGACAGCATGGAGCGCAACCAGGTGAAATGGATTCTCTATGGCGCGGTCGCATCCCTGTTCCCCATCACCTATTCGTGGTACTTGGCTGTGTGGCGTCCGGATGTTTTTGCCTCGGGTGGCGCCACCTGGCCGATGTTCGCCGCCTCCGCGTGCCTCACGCTGGCCTTCGCCGTCAGTATCACGCGCTATCGCATGATGGAGTTGGACAAGATCATCAGTTCCGGCATGGGCTATTTCCTCATCAGCTTCCTTGCCGGCCTCATGTATTACGGAGTTGTCTTTGTCGGCACATTGATATTCAATCAGGTGATCGCCAGTCCGCCGTGGTTCGAGGCGATCGCGGTCAGCACCACGGCGTTGCTGCTCATGCTCGTGCTCGACCTGGCCCGCACGCGCTTCAAGAAGATCCTCGATCGCCGATTCTCGCGCGACAAGTCTCAGCTCGACCGCACACTGCAGCGGATGGGCCAAGCCATTGAACGCCTCGTCGACCCCGTCGCACACGCGCAAAAGCTGATGCAGGCGACATCGGAACTATTGGGCGTATCCCGGGGGGCCATGTTTTTGCGCCAAGGCGACCCGCCGCTGTTTCGCCTGGCGGGCTCCTTGGGTGAACCGCCAGAGCTGACCGAGCTGTCACTGGGATGTCCGCTCATCGAAGCCGCGCAGCAGGGCCAGATGATCGGCGCCCGGCGACGCGACGAGCATGGCAATGCTCCGGCGCAGCGTCAGCTCCACTACCTCGGCGGAGAAATCGCCCATCCACTTTTGCACGAGGGCCGGCTTTTGGCCTTGCTCGTGCTGGGACCGAAGGGCTCTCCCTATCGGTCGGAAGATTTTCACCTGTTGGCAGCCTTTTCGCAGCTCACAGTGCTGGCGCTCGAAGGCGCCGAAGGCCATCGCACTATCGAGCAGCTCAATCGTGAGCTGCAAGCAAAAGTGGAGAAGATCTCGGAGCAGCAGCGGCGTATTCTCGTCTTACAAAGCCAACTGCGCCGCCAAACAGACGTGGAAGCAACAGCCGGCCCGGAGGATGCACTATCCGAGCATCGGACAGACTTGTATCTGGGCGGCATTGTCGGCTCCGGACCGGCCTTGCAACATCTGCATGTGCTAGTCCGCAAAGTCGCCGCTACGGACGCAGTCGTCATGATTCGCGGCGAAAGCGGAGTCGGCAAAGAGTTGGTCGCCCGCGCCATCCACGACCAGAGCAGCCGCGCCGGCAAGCCATTTGTCAAAGTCCACTGCGCCGCCTTGTCCGCCAGTCTCTTGGAGAGCGAGTTATTCGGGCACGTCAAGGGGGCGTTCACCGGCGCGCACAAAGACAAGGTGGGCCGTTTCGAATTGGCCGATGGCGGCACGTTGTTCCTGGACGAAATCGGCGACATCAACCTGGAAACTCAAACCAAGCTCTTACGCGTCTTGCAGGAGAAAACCATCGAGCGCGTCGGCTCCAGTGAATCGCTCAAGGTAGACGTGCGCATCCTCGCCGCCACGCACCAGGACCTCGAAGAGCTCATTCGCCAAGGAAGGTTTCGCGAAGACCTCTTCTATCGGCTTAATGTTTTCCCCATTCGCGTTCCGCCGCTCCGCGAGCGGCGTGAGGACATTGCCGAACTTTCCATGCACTTCGTGCGCTTGGCTGCGGAACGTTGCAAGAAAGACGTTCGCGAAATTGACGATGACGTGTTGAGCGC
>JAKEFD010000014.1 GCA_022616245.1 Gemmataceae bacterium | reverse complement strand
TCCTCAAAGGGCTTGAGGATCACAAACATGCCGCCAACGTTCGAGATGTTGGTGCCGGTGAGGATCGAATATCCCGGCACGCTGATGGCGTGGCTGATGGCATCCTTGAACTCGTCGGAGTGCAGGGCGATATCGGTCATCGTTTTGATGACTTCCTCCGTGCGCTCCAGGCTGGCGCCGTCAGGAAGCTGTGCGTTGACGACCAGATACCCCTTGTCTTGTTCGGGAATGAAGCCGCCGGGCACGACGTTGAACATGGCGACTGTCCCCGCCAGCAGGCCGCCGTAGACCAAGTGTGCGATGACACTGATCTTGATCAACAGCGACACACTTCGGCCGTAGCCGGTGATGGTGCGATCAAAGGCCCAGTTGAAACCCTTGAAGAACTTGGCGAAAGCCAGATTGACCAGCTTGCTGCCGAACCAGCCCGCGACGGCGCCCACGGCAAAGACGGCGGCGCGAAACGCCCACAACTTGCCGGCGCTGACCAGATGGGCCGCTTCCGCGCCGTGGCTGCCATGCCCCATCTCAATGCCAAAAAGCGGCGCCACGTGCGGCGCCAGGAAGACGTAGGCTGCCAGCCCGCCCAGAAGCACGATGCCCAGCCTCGGCAGCGCTTCCGCATGCTCGTGACCGGCATGCCCATCACCCTCGTGTCCCTTACCGTGTCCCTTGAGCATGATGGCGCACAGGGCCGGGCTTAGCGTCAAGGAGTTGAAAGCGGAGATTAGCGTCGAGGCGGCAATCGTGAGCGCAAACTGCCTGAAGAACTGGCCGCTGATGCCCGCCAGGAAAGCGGTCGGCACGAACACGGCGCACAACACCATGGCGATGCCAATCACCGGCCCGGACACTTCGTCCATCGCTTTGCGCGATGCCTCAAGCGGGCTGAATCCCATTGACAGGTAGCGCTCGACGTTTTCCACGACGACGATGGCATCGTCCACGACAATGCCGATGGCCAGCACCAGGCCGAACAGCGACAGATTGTTGAGCGAAAAGCCCATCGACGACATGACCGCAAACGTGCCGACGAGCGACACCGGCACGGCAATCATCGGGATGATGGTTGCCCGCCAGTTTTGCAGAAAGACCAGCACGACGATGAAGACGAGCACGATGGCTTCGATGAGCGTGTGATAGACAGCGGTGATCGATTCATCGATGAAGACAGTCGTGTCGTAAACCATGCGGTACTCGACGCCCCTGGGAAAGTCCTCTGAAAGCTGCTTCATCGTATCTTTGATTTCCTTTGCCGTTTCCAGGGCATTGGAGCCGGGCAATTGGTAGACGGCCAGCGTGATCGAGGGCTCGCCGTCGAGGTAGCTATTGACGTCGTAGTTCTTGGCGCCCAACTCGATGCCGTCTTTGGCACGGACCACTTCCTTGAGCTTGACGATCGCTCCGTCGCCGGTCTTGAGGATGACTTCGCCGAATTCCTCTTCGCTCACCAATCGGGAAGGCGTATTGAGCGGGTATTGAAAATCCTGGCCGGCGGGGATGGGCGGCTGGCCAATGCGGCCGGACGGCACCTGTCGATTCTGTTCGCGCAACTTCTGCACAACCTCACCCGGCGTCATGCCCAGGGCAGCGGTTTTGTCGGGATCGAGCCAGATGCGCATGCTGTAGTCGCGCGGCCCCAGGAAGGTCACGTCGCCGACGCCCGGCAAGCGTGCCAGGACGTCCTTGACGTTGAGCGTCGCAAAGTTGCTCAAGTAAAGCTGGTTGTACCGATAATCCTCGATGCCCGTCTTGGCATCCTTGACCTTGTCCGAGATCAGGTTGACGCACAGAAGAATGCTCGGCGACTTCTTTTTCGTCGTCACTCCCTGGCGTTTCACCTCCTCCGGCAATTTGGCCTCGGCGATCGAGACGCGATTCTGAACGAGCACCTGGGCCATGTTCAGATCGGTGCCCGGCTTGAACGTGACATCGAGGATCATCTGGCCGTCATTGGTGCACTTGGAGAGCATGTAGATCATGTTCTCAACGCCGTTGACTTCTTGCTCGATGGGCGTGGCCACGTTTTCGGCAACGTCCAGCGCGCTGGCCCCCGGAAAGTTGGCGGTCACCGACACCGTGGGCGGCGCCACTTCGGGATACTGGGCCACCGGCAATTTCACCAAGGCCACCACGCCGATGATGACGATAACGATGGACAACACCGCCGCGAAAATCGGTCGATCGATGAAGAATCGTGACATGATGGACTCGTTGGTTATTCACAAGAGGGCAATTGCCCGAGGCGAAGTCGAACCGTAAATCCGAAATCCGAAAATCGACTTCCGAAACAAATTCCAAGTCCGAAACAAACTCCAAATCCGAAACTCCAGACGCAGGCCCCGTAATTTCGTACTTTGGATTTCGGACTTTTTTCGGATTTCGAAATTCGTGCTTCGGATTTCAGCACCTACGGGACCACGTGCAGCGCTCAGTTCTTGGGCGTCGGCCGGCGCGGCATGGGACCATCTTTGGGAGCGACGCTCGCACCCGGCCGAGCGCGGTTCACGCCTTCGACTATGACCCATTCACCGCCCTTCAGCCCGGCGTTTACGACACGCAGACCGTTCTCCTGGACCCTGTTGGCCGGTTCGATATCGACGCGTTCGACCACGTTTTTATTCGCCTTGTTGACGACCAGGACATACTTGAGGCTCTGATCGGCAAGAATGGCGCGGTCGGCGACGAGGGTGGCCAGGTACGGCTCGGCCAGCGTAATGCGCAGCCGCGCGAACAGGCCGGCTGTCAGCAGGCGGCGACCGTCCGGTCCTTTGGGATTGTCGAACTTGGCGCGCACTTTGATCGAACTCGTAGCCGGGTCCACGCGATTGTCCACAAAGTCCACGAACCCCTTGTACGCAAAGTTGGGGTCGCTGCCGATCGCCATCTCCACCGGAATCTTGAGTTTGGTTCCCGGCGGCGTCGGCTCCTTGGCTGATCGGGCGAGCAGCAGTTTGCGATAATCCTGATAAATGCGTTCATGGACGTAGAAGTAAACATACATCGGATCGACGCCGACGATCGTGGTCAGCAGGCTGTCGGCGCCGCTCGAATTCACGAGGTCCCCTTTGGTGAAAAGGGCCTCTCCGACTTTGCCGGCAATCTCCGACTTGATAGTGCAATAGCCGATATTTAGTTCCGCCTCCAAGATCTTGCCCCGGGTCGTAGCGATGCCGCCGATGGACTCTTCCTTGTCCGCGATGACCTTGAGCAGTTCTTCCTTGGACACCGAACCTTTTTCGGCAAGGGGCTTGTAGAAGGCGATCTTCTCCTCGGCAAGCTTCAGCTTTGCCTCCCATGTCGATAATTGACCTTGCGCCTGCTTCAGGTCCGCTTGAAAGGGATCCGCGTCGATGACATACAGGTCCTTGCCGGCGGCGATTTCTTCCCCTTCCGTGAAGCGCACGTCTTTGATGTGCCCTCTCACCCGCGCCCGCACTTCCAACGACTCTTTGGCATCCACGGTCCCGGTGTAGACATCCCAGTCCGCGATCTTCTCCAGGACCGGTTGGCTCACCAATACCTCGATCGTCGGCGTCGGAGCCAAAGTCGGCTCGTTGGAGCAGCCGGCGAGCACGAACGCCGCCGCCAGGACTGCCAGTGACTTGGTCGATGTTGTCAACGAATACATGGCGTTCCCTTTGAGAATTGACGTGTCTTTGTTCTATTGCTGGGTTCCGTTGCATCCAATTAAAATTGACTGCCGAACCGCTCGCAGGCGCTAACAGCGATTGGCCGCGCTCGGCGGTCGCTAACTGGCATTGCTGTCCGGGCGGCCGTCAAGCGGCTTTTCGATCGGCAAATACCCATCGCAGTCGGTAACTGGCTGCCGTGGATACTTCGGGTATTCAGGGTTGGTAATCGACAACTGACAGAGCAGAAACCGCGACCCTTTAGGCGTGGTGACTTCTCGCATCTGCCGGCAATTCTCGCACAAACTCTTCGGCATAGCTGGGACGCCTGATCGTTTTGCTCCGCTCATTGTCCCACGAATTGTATTTGCGAAAGAATGGCGTTACAATCGACTCGCTCTTGTCGCTTATTGGCAATTCAAGGTCGATTTCGCTGAAAGGCGGGCGCATGTATTGTCGATTGTTCGCCAGCGTGTTGGCGGTCAATTTCCTCCTCGTTGCTTCCATTTCGGCGCAACATTCGCGTTGGTGGGACAAGCATGTCGAAGAAGCACTCGTTCTTGCCAAGGGCAATCGTAACGAGCTTGAGAAGGCGCTCCATGCCGAGAATGTGACCGACCGCTACACGCGCAACAAGACGACTATACTCTCGGACGAACAACACAAGAAAGCCTTCGAGGCGGCCAAAGGGTTCTTCGACACCGGCGCCAAGCCTGATCCGGCGCTCGATGAACTGGTGCGGCTCAATGAGGAAGGCGTGCGCTTAGCTGCATGGAAAGCCTATGCCGCCTCGACACTGCACAACGACATGAAGATCGACTTCAGCAAAGACGTGGTGAAGCATGAGACACACACGAGCCCCTACACAGTGAAAAAAGTCGGCAAGAAGCCGTCCGCGGGTTGGCCGCTGTTCATTGCGATGCACGGCGGCGGCGGCGTGCCGAAAAACGTCAACGACAGCCAGTGGGCGGCGATGCAAAAGCACTATCGCGACCAGAACGCCGTGGAGGGTTATCTTTACGTGGCACTGCGGGCGCCCAACGACGTCTGGAATGGCTTTTACGACGATTACATGTGTCCCCTGACGATCAACCTGGTGCGTCAGTTTCTGCTGTTTGGCGAAGCGGATCCGAACAAGGTGTTCCTCATGGGCTATTCGCATGGTGGTTATGGCGCCTTCTTCATCGGCCCCAAGATTCCCGATCGCTTCGCTGCGATTCACGCGAGCGCCGCGGCCCCGACGGACGGCACCATATCCGCGAAGAGCTTGCGCAACACGCGTTTCACGTTCATGATTGGCGAAAACGATCGCGCCTATGGGCGGCGCGAACGCTGCGAGAAGTTTGCCGATGAAGTGGAAAAACTACGCGCTGCCAATCCCCGCGACTACCCGGTGGCCATGGAGTTTCAAAAGGGTTTTGGTCACGGCGGCCTGCCCGATCGCGACAAGATCAAGGACATGTACGCATTCCAGCGCAACCCGGCGCCCAAGCACCTGACCTGGGAACCCACGGACATTTTCATCAAGGATTTCTTTTGGCTATCCATCCAGAAGCCCAGGCGCGGGCAGTCGATCGACCTCAGAATCGAAGGGAACACGCTGACGATTCGTTCGCATCAGGTCGAGCTTGCGACCGTTTGGCTGGGTCGACACATGCTGGACAACCAGCAACCGCTCGAGCTAAGACTGAATGGCAAGACAGCGGTCCTCAAGCTGACTCAATCATTCGCGATACTCTGCGAATCCATTCAACGGCGGGGAGACCTCAACCTGGCGGCGAGCTGTCGCGTCGACGTGGATTGTGCAATAGGCGACCAAGGCCAATCGCGCGATGCTAGAGATGAGTAGCGCCGGTATTTTCTGACGCCGTTCAAGAATTGGGTTTGCCTGATTGAAGTGGGAGAATCGTCCAGTTCTGCTTGCCAGAGGTGTGCCCATGCCGCTTCGAGTTGCGAAGACAATCCCCATTCGGCCCGCACGCAAGCGAGCCGGCACGCCTCGAGAAACCGCAGTAGCAGTCGCTCCGGTCATGCTAGACGTGCCCTACGTTCGGCAAGAGCAGAGTCAGTGGTGCTGGGCGGGTTGCGCTCAAATGGTGGCGAACTACCTCGGAAACAAGAAAGTCCGCCAGTGCGAGCTTGCCAACTTTCTCCACCGGCAGACGAAGTGCTGCCAACAGCCTTCGAGTTCCTCCTGCAACCGCCCGTCTTCGTATGCGGGAGTCGGTCACGTCTACGGCCACCTG
Source organism: Gemmataceae bacterium (assembly GCA_022616245.1). Classification (GTDB taxonomy): domain Bacteria; phylum Planctomycetota; class Planctomycetia; order Gemmatales; family Gemmataceae; genus JAKEFD01. The sequence continues at coordinate 15,056 of JAKEFD010000014.1, read as the reverse complement.
CGGATAAACTGCATCAGTCATACGTGGGCGGTCAACGCCCAGACTGTGGTACGCGAACTTGTGGCCACGCGACCAGTGGAGATTGGGCTTTTGTGGAACGGCGGCGGCGGCCATGTCGCCCTGATCCGAGGGGTTACCGCCGAGGGGCTGTTCGCTGTGCATGATCCCGCTTTCGGTTCCGGCCTGTTCACTTATCTGGCTCTTTACAACGCGTACGGCGGCGGTCGTTGGTCCTACTCCTTTGGCGACCTTCGGAGGCTTTGATCATGCCGAACCTCGACCCAATTCCAACGGCGGCCGTCGCATCCATTGTCGAACAACTTGGTCAATTCTTGGCGACGCCGAAAGCGGACTTGAGAAAGACGCTTGGCGATGTGGATGAGCCCGCGCTCGCGGAATCGCTGGCCATTTGCTTTGTCAGCGCCGAGCAAGTTGTCAGGCCACCGGCCAAACTGAGTTCGCTGATTCAACCGTCGGGGTATTGGCACCACCAGGTTCACACTGCGGTTGGGCCCACGCACAGCGCCCGATCAAGCCAGCAAGGATTCGAGTCTACTTATTTCCAAGTTGAGCAACTTGTACAGTCGCCGATTGCAGCCAAAGTTGCGGAGGCTTTGGCGTGGGTGGACCAATCGTTTCCGGACGACGACGCAACTGTTCGGCTCCTTGTTATCCCAGCCAACTACGTTCAGGCCCTTTTGATCATTCGAGGTCAGAAATACTCGGCCGTGCTTGCCGACCAGCCGGCAACGTTCCGTCGGCTGGAGTACCGAAAGGAATACACGCTGCGGACTTTTCTCAAGCAGCTAGCCAAAGAGCAAGTCAGCGGGACATTGACAGCTTAGGCTGAGCGGAAAGAACTCGACGACAGCAGCCCAGTACTCCACTTCATTCTCGGTGTCCAATGAAACGAATTCTCGCCGTCCTCAGCATCGGCCTCATGATCTCACTCGCCGTCCTCGCGACCAGCGGCGGCCCCGAGCCCGCCAAGAAATCCAAGCCCATCTTCGCCCTGGGCGCCATTCATCCGTGCGTTTCACCTGACGGCAAGTCGATAGCGTTTTCCTATCAGGGCGCCATCTGGACCGTGCCGGCCGCCGGCGGAACCATGACGCGCTTCACCGAAGGCGAAGGCTTTGACCACGAACCCGCCTGGTCGCCGGACGGCACGCGCCTCGCCTTCGTGCGCGGGCCCAACGCCCTCGGCGGCGATTTGCGGCTCATCCACGCCGGCGACGGCAAAGACATCCCATTGAAGCAACCGATCCAAGTTCGAGGCTCTTACAATTTCCAGAAGATCTTTTTCCATCCCGACGGCAAGCGGCTGCTTTCAGTCTTTCGCGCCGGCGGCAAAGATTACGGCCTGTCCTGGTACGATCTCGAAACCGGCGACGTGAAGCCCCTCGGCGCCGTCCTTTCCTCCATGAGCCGCTACGCCCTGTCGCCGGACGGCAAGCTCATCGCTTACACCAAGACGATGGATCAGCCCGGCCAGCAATCCGGCAATGACGGACCGCAAGCGCGATTGTTTGAGCTTGGTACAGACGGAGGCGCCGAAAAAGAAGTTGGCGCCTTCCCCTCCCGAATCCACGATTTGTGCTTTGATGCGAGCGGCAAGAATCTGATCCTCGTGTCCGAACTCGGCGGCGCGCATTACGACCTCTGGCATGTGCCGCGCCACGATATGAACGGCATGAAGAAATGGACCTTCGGTCAAGCCGACGAGGACCGCCCTTCCCTGTCGCGCGACGGCAACACGCTCGTTTACACCGACAATCGCCAAGGCGCAACGGCACTCATGGTCCGCGACTTGAGCACGGGCAAGGAACAGGCTGTCGCCATCGACCGCATGGATTTTCGGCGACCGACCGGCAGGCTGCGTCTTGCCGTGCACGACGGCGAAGGCAAAAAGCCGATCGTGGCCCGCATCTCGCTTCTGCAAGACAAAGGGAAATTCCACGCCCCGCCCGGCTCGCTCTATCGCATGCTTCGCGGCGTCGGCCATTTCTATTGCGACAAAACTGCGGAGTTCGAATTGCCCGCCGGCACCTATCGCCTCCGCGCTTTTCGAGGGCCCGAATATAAGGCCCAGACGCGCGAACTGACGATCGCAGCCGGCCAGACGCTCGACCTTGCCGTCGAAATGGAGCGCTGGACCCATGCCGCCAAGCGCGGTTGGATCTCCGGCGAAAACCACATCCACGCCAACTACGGCTACGGCCCATGGTACAACACGCCGGAAACTATGTTGTTGCAATGCGCCGGGGAGGACCTGCGCATTTGCAACCTCGTCGTCGCCAACTCCGACACGGATGGCATCTTCGATCGCGCGTTTTTCCGCGGCCGGCCCGATCCGCTTTCCACGGCCGACACGCTCCTTTACTGGAACCAGGAATTCCGCAGCACGCTGTGGGGCCACATGACGCTGGTGAATCTACGCCAAGTGGTCGAGCCCGTGATGACCGGCTTCAAGGACACCACCAATCCATGGGACGTGCCGACCAACGCCGACGTGGCCGACCGCACGCATTGGCAAAAGGGCCACGTCAATTACACGCACCCCGTGCAGAACCCGGTCAAGCCATTCGAGAACCCGTACGCCGCCAAGGGCCTGCCGATCGACGTGGCGCTGGGTAAGATCGACTCGCTCGACCTCAACAACGCCTATGCCGGCACCGTGCCCATCTGGTATCGCCTGCTCAACTGCGGCTTTCGGCTGCCGCCTTCCGCGGGCACGGATGTCTTCCTCAATCGCATCTTCAGCAACCTGCCCGGCGGCGACCGTGTCTATGTCGAGGTGGGAAGCGTGAAAGCGGATAAAGAGGGCCTGTACGCCGATTGGATCGGCGGGCTCAAGAAGGGCCGCTCCTTCGTCAGCAATGGCCCAATGCTGGAACTCACGGTGGACGGCAAGAAGCTTGGAGAAGTAGTCAAGATCGCAGCGCCTGGACCACTGAAGGTACGCGCCAAAGTGGATTCCCATTTGCCGCTCGAAAAGGCGGAGTTGATTGTGAACGGCACGGTCGCTCCTCTGCCGTTTTCGCCGAAGAAACCCGGGTCCGGCGTCATGGAGATGGATGTAGACGTCAAGCAAAGCGGCTGGATCGCGCTGCGTGCCAGCGGGCCCGGCCATCCGGATAGCCCGTTGCCCGCCCTATACGCTCATACGGCGCCCATCTATGTCGAAGTCGCCGGCGCCCCGACTCGATCGCGTGCCGACGCGCTGTTTTTCGTGAACTGGATCGACGAGCTTTCGGTCGTCGTCCGCTCGCGCGATCGCGTGCCCAACGACGAGCTGCGCAAGCACGTGCACGCCCAGATGGAGGCAGCGCGGGGGGTGTACGCCCGAATTGCCAAGGAGGCGGAATGAGACGCGCCGGCTGAGGTATAATGAAATAGAACTTGTCTTGCTACGGAGCACGCATGGCCCTGACGCCCGCGCAGATCGAGCAGCAAAAAAAACAAGCCGAGGAATTGCTGTTTTCCGGCGACGAAAAGCTGGGCTTTGCCAAGAGCTTGTTTTTCGGGCACTTTCAAGGCCACCAACTCTTCCCGTATCCCGAGATCCAACTCGAAGAGCGCCCGGTTTTGGAAAAGGCACTTGCCGAGTTGCGCCGCTTCGCGGACGAGCATATCCACGCCGACGCGATTGACCGGAACGCCGACATTCCTCGGCACGTGATCGACGGCCTGGGCTCACTCGGCGTGCTGGGCATGACGGCGCCGCGTGAATACGGCGGGCCCGGTTTCTCGCAATCCGCGTATTGCAAGATCATGGAGCTCGTCGGCGGGCATTGCTCCTCGACGGCGGTCTTCGTCAACGCGCATCACTCCATCGGCATTCGCGCGCTGTTGCTCTTTGGCACGGACGAGCAAAAGCGACAATGGCTACCGGACTTGGTGACCGGCAACAAGCTCGGCGCGTTTGCCCTAACCGAGCCGCAGGCCGGTTCCGACGCCGCCAACGTGCAGACGACGGCGACGCCCAGCCCCGACGGCAAGCACTACATTTTGAACGGTGAGAAGCGCTATATCACCAACGGCGGCATCGCGCAGATGCTGACGGTGATGGCCCGCACGCCCGTCCCCAACTCGAGCGAAACCAAGATCACGGCCTTCCTGGTCACACCGGACATGCCCGGCTTCGAAGTCGTCGAAGCGCGCATGGAAAAATGCGGCATCCGCGGCACGGCGACGGCGCGACTCGCGTTTCACGACATGCCCGTGCCGGCGGAGAACATCCTCGGTCCGCTTGGCAAAGGGCTGAAAGTGGCGCTTACGGTGCTCGACTTCGGCCGCACCACTTTCGGCGCGAGCTGCACCGGCGCGGCCAAGACCTGTATCGAAGCTGCGGTGAAATACGCGAATAGCCGCGTGCAGTTTCAGCAATCGCTGGGCGAGTTCGAGCTCACCAAGAAGAAAATCGCCTGGATGGCGGCCCACACGTTTGCCATGGAGGCGATGACGGCGGAATGTGCGGCTTTCATCGACCGCGGCGCCGACGATTACATGCTCGAAACCGCGATGCTCAAGGTCTTTTCGACCGAAGCGCTGTGGCAGATTGTCAACGACACGCTGCAAATCCACGGCGGCGCCGGTTATTTCACCAACCTTCCCTACGAGCGGATGATGCGCGACGCCCGCATCAACCAGATCGGCGAAGGCGCCAACGAAGTGCTCAAGGCCTTCATCGCCGTCGTCGGCATGCGCGGCGTCGGCGAATCGCTCAAGGGCGTGCTCGAGGCGCTGCGGCATCCGTTTCGGCAATTCGGCACATTATGGAGCTTCGGCAAAGCGCAAATGGCCAAGCGCTTCACCAGCCCGGACGTGCCCGTGCAGCATCCGGGTTTGAAGAAAGAGGCCAAGCTGCTGGCGGCGCGCGTCCGCGATTTTGGAATCGCCGTCCAGCAAACGCTGGCCCATTTCCGCAAGAAGGCGCTGGCCAACAGCAACGGTCATGCCAACGAGGAATTGGCTGTCGCCGAGGTCGTGCTGAAAAGTCAGTACATGCAGGAGCGCATCGCCGACGCCGCCTGCGATCTTTATGCGGCCAGTTGCACCCTGAGCCGGCTCGATTGGATGTTGGCCCACGAGGCCGGCAAGGCAAACGAACTGCAAGCGGGCCGCAATTTCCTTGGCCTGGCCAACCGCCGCATCAAACAGAATCTGGCGGCGCTATGGGACAACGACGACGCGGAGACGACGAAGACGGCAAATCTGTGGTTGGGGAAGTAGACTGTTTAGTTTTCGCGCATTCTGTTTACGTTTCGCGCTCGAGGAATCATTGCAGTTGCAGGGACTCTTTGAGCGCGAAACGTAAACGGTTATCGTTTGGATAAAGCCATCAGCTGGGGAATATCGAAGTATTCCAGAAGCCCAAAGCAGAAAAACTCCGGCCGCTGCTGGTAGTACAGGTTCCTTTCGATGACCTGCTTCAAGCTCGTCAAGCACTTGCGCGTTTCCACGTTGCCGATGGCTTTTTCTTCTAACGAGGCGGCCACCAGCGCTTGCAGCGACGACAATTCATCCAGAGCGAGAATCTCGCACGGTGTCCCATGCACCTGCTTCGACCAGCGTGCCACGGCGGCGATCTGGCTTGCTTGAATTCCCAGCGGCCGTTCACCCACTGCGGCCGCCGTCAGCCCAAAGAGATAAGCCCGCCCGCCCAGCTCTTGCTCGCCCAGATAGAAGGGATCCATCACGAGTATTCGGCTGCCGTCCACAAGCAGCTTTTCCGCCTCGGCCACAGCGCCGCGCCGGCCTGTGTCCGAGAGAATCAGCGTGGTCTTCTTGGCGTCGCCGCGCGTCAACTCCACGACCGGCACAGACCACTCTCGGCCCAGCGCCAGACGCCAAAACGTGATCTTCACGCCGGCTTTTTCTACCTGTCCGAGCGATTCCGCCTCAACGGAATAGGAATGATACGCGACGATCTGTTCTAGCTTTTTGCGTCGGCCTTCCATATCCCTCGGCAAGGCGGTGTGCTTGGGCAAGTCCTTTGCCGCTTGCAACGCCAGGGATTGAAAGTCGGCATTTTTCTCGGGCATCGGCACGCGCAATTCCGCCGCCTTGCGCACTTCCTTGTCTGCGGGAATCTCCTCGGCGGAGAACTTCGCATCGCCCGCATAAAAGAAGTCGCCCAGCATGCGATAAAACGCCTCGCGGTTGTCGCGCTCGAAGTTATGCGTCCCCGGCACGTGATTGATATGTGCCCGCAGCGCCTTCTCCTTGTCGTATAGCCGGAAGAGCGGCCCGGCGGCTTCCATCAATGGTTGTAGCGCGTGGCCCGAGGCGAAACAGCATTGGTCTTTCGCGTTGTAAGTGAGGAGCGTTGGCCGCGGCGCCATCATCGCCGTCAAGTGCGCGTAGTCGCCGTATTTCGCCATATCGCAAGGCGTCTGCTCCGAATCGCCCAGGTCCTCGTGGTGGCGGACGCGCGTGAAGAAACTGGAGTAGCCCGCGACCGGATCGGTGAGGGTGACGCGCGTGTCCATGGCGGAAATCCAGATGGTCTGCCAGCCGCCGCCGGACAGGCCGCTGACCGCCACGCGCGCCGGATCGGCATTGGGATGACTCAAGAGCACGTCGAGGCTGCGCTTGAGAGAGAGGTAAAACGGCGCGAGTCCGCTCGTGCCGCACAGGTCGAGCTGGTTCATGCGGCCATGGTGGTAGCCGCCCGCGGGATTGCGGAGCTGGCCGAAGTTGAACCACTCGACGTTGAGGGCGAGCATGCCGCGCTTGGCGAGATTGATGCAGCGGATTTGCTGATAGGCGACGTCTTTGCCGCCGCCCTCGTGCCCCATGACGTTGAGCGTGGCCGGGACCTTTCCCTTCAAGTCCTCCGGTTCGTAAAGGAGCGCGGGAATCCATAGGCCCGGAACGGCTTCGAAGCGCACTTGTTTCAAGCGATAGCCGGGGCCGCCGGGCAATGTCTCGAACCACTCAACCTTGGTCTTGGCGTCGCGCCAAGCCGCGGCTTCGCCGCGATAGACCACGTTGTCGAAGATATCCGCGCGCAGCTTGGTTGTGTACGCTTCCCACGACGCCTTGTCCCGAAACGCCGGCAGCTTGGGAATCCGCTTTTCCAGAAACTCCTGCACCTCGCGCATGGCCTGGCCCTTGGGCAAGAGCGGCTTCTTCGCGACTGCGGCGAGGTCGAATTTGTCGCCGGCACTTACGGGGCCGGCCAATGCCATCGAGCAGAGAAAACTCAGAAATGCGACGGGTCTCATTGCGTCCTCGTAACGGCAGGTAGGAGAATTCAACTGCGTGGGTTAGAACTCCGATTCTGACCCCTTCTACCGGACAGAATCGGAGTTCTATCCCACAGGAAGCCGTGAATTCGTTGGACAAGGCAGGAATGTTTGCAATGATTGTCAGGCGCTGCAAGGAAAAAGGAAACTAAAATCATGACGCGCTTTTGGACACTGGCGGCTTGTCTCCTGACGCCGGCATCGACCGTTGCCCAAGAAACCAAAAAACAGCCCAACGTCATCGTCATCATCGCCGACGACATGGGCCACGGCGATCTGGGCTTTCACGGCAACCCGAAGATCAAGACGCCCAACCTGGACAAGCTGGCCAAGGAAAGCGTGCGCATGAAAAACTTCTACGTCTCGCCCGTGTGCTCGCCGACGCGCTCCAGCCTCCTCACCGGACGCTACAACTATCGCACCGGCGTCGTCGACACCTTTGTCGGCCGCTCGCTCATGTATCCCGATGAAATCACGCTCGCGGAATTGCTGCTGGGGGCCGGCTACCGCACCGGCATCTTCGGCAAATGGCACTTGGGCGACAACTTTCCCCTGCGGGCCATGGATCAGGGCTTCGAGGAAGCGCTCGTCCTCAAGGGCGGCGGCATCGGCCAGCCCTCCGACCCCCCCGGCGGCGAAAGCTACTTCGACCCGGTCCTGCAGCACAACGGCAAGCAAGTGCAAAAGAAAGGCTATTGCAGCGACGTTTTCACGGAGTCGGCCATCGACTTTATCGGCAAGTCGAGAGATCAGCCTTTCTTCGTCTATCTCGCGTTCAACGCGCCGCACGATCCTTTGCAAGTGCCCGATGAGTACCACGCGCCTTATCAGAAAATGAACCTCGCGCCCGATATGTTTCCTGATATCGGCCATCCTTTCAAGGACAAATTCAATCCCGAAGCTGTCGCAAAGATCTACGGCATGGTGACGAACATTGATGACAACATCGGTAAGCTCTTGGCCAAGCTCGACGAATGGAAGTTGGCCGAAAACACGATCGTCATCTTCCTGACCGACAACGGCCCGCAGAACGCGCGCTACAACAGCGGCATGCGCGGCCGCAAGGGGACGGTGTTCGAAGGCGGCACGCGCGTACCCTTCTTCGTGCGCTGGCCGGCGCAGCTTCCCGGCGGCCGCGACATCGACCGCATCGCCGCCCACATCGACGTGACGCCCACTTTGCTGGCCGCGTGCGGCGTTGCGCCGCCGGAAAAAGTCAAGATAGACGGCAAGAACCTGTTGCCGCTCTGGAAGGGCGAAAAGGTCGATTGGCCCGACCGCCTGCTCTTTTTCCAGTGGCATCGGGGCGACACGCCCCAGATGTATCGCGCGTTTGCCGTGCGCTCGCAACAATATCGGCTCGTGCAACCCGAAGGCGTGCCGGAGAAGAAGGGCGCCAAGATTCTGGATCTGAAGCCGCCGGACTGGAAGTACCTGCTTTTCGACATTGAAAAGGATCCCTTCGAAAAGGAAGACATCGCGGCAAAAAACGAAGAGCTGGTGGAGGAGATGAAGCTGGCCCACCTGCGCTGGTTCAAGGAAATGGCCCTGGCGCGTGCATTTCTGCCGCCGCGCATTCACTTGGGCGCCAAGGAGGAAAACCCAGTGGTGCTGACCAAGCAGGATTGGCGCGGCCCCAAAGCCGGCTGGGGACCGAAGGACCAGGGCCATTGGGAAGTCAAGGTCGTCGAAACGGCCAAGTACGACATTACGGTCACCGTTCCGGGCGACGTCAAAGCCGGCGTCGTACACGTTCAGTGGAAGGTCAAGCTATTGGGCAAACGCCTGGAGGCAGGCACCAGCGCCGTCACCTTCCCGGGCGTTGTCCTGCAAGAAGGCGTCGGCCGGCTGGAGGCTTTTCTCGGTGAGCCGGGCGACACGCGCGGCGTGCGCTATGTGGAAATTCGAAGAAAGGAATAGTCTCAGCGAACCGTTTACGTTTCGCGCTCGAGTATTCACTTGGTGGCACGGCATGCCGCGAACGCGAAACGTGAACGGTTATTGCAGTTTTTCGAATCGCCGCATCGCCAAGGTCCAAAACAAGCTGGCAAACACGTAGTACAGCATGTGAAAGAAAACCAAAGCGACCAAGCTAAGGCTGGGATCGCTAACGATATAGGCGTCGGGCGTCAGTGAAATGTTCCAAGCGACCACCGGATTCATGCCTAGAAACAACATCCGCACATGGTCATTAGCACGAATCGGCACGGCCCAATTATATACAAAATAGGCGATAGTAATGACAAAAACCACGACGATCAGTTTCATGCGCGCGGCGAACACGGTCTTCGAATGGACCGAGAAATAAAGACCAAGGCTGTTGAGGAAAAGCAAATGCGCCAGGGGCGCGAAGACGAGCAAGTCCAGCCCGCATAAATGGATGAACCCGGCGAAACACGCCAAAACGATCGTGACGCAATGTGCAACGGCCCACACCCAGCCGTTCCACAGTCCCGCTTTCCACTTGGCCCAGAGGATTTCCCAGCGCTCGGCCGGCAACGTCAAGAGGCCGTCGAGGCAGCTCTGTTGGCGCTCGCGTGCGATCGCGGCCGTAGAGCGCAGCACGACTCCCAAGCAGAGCATCGCCAGCACAAAGTTGAGCTGGACCTGGACCAACGTTCGCATCGCGGCAGCATCGCGATCGGGGGGAGCAGAACCAAACGCGATGAAAAGTAGAATCTGGGATGTCGACAGAATGGAAACGAGAGCAAAACAAAAGAAAACGACACCGAACAAACTGCTTTGTTCGAAGTGTTTCTCCTTCCAGTAAACGGCGTCATCCTCGACCGGCGGCGGCTCCGTCCAGCGCGCGCGTTGTGCGAGAAGAACGCGCTTGGTGGCCTCGCCGCTCTCGTCGCCTGATGCTTTGGCCGATTCTTCCATTGCATCCGGCGACGTGTGAGTGTCATCAGAGGCCATGCGCCACTTGGCCAATGAAGTGATTCCAATTAACCAAGACAAAAACGCCACTAGGCCCGCCACGACGGCGCAGCCGCCGACCTGCCACCAGATGCGCATGTATTCGTCGCGCGCGAGCAACAAGGAGCGCGACAGCACGAAGGATCCGGGCGGCGGCGCAGCACACGTCACACCGATGCAGAAAAAATACAAAGCAATGATCGCCGCGTACGACCAAAGCACCGCCCAGGTAGCCGTCGAAGCGCTGGCCGAGATGGCCAGACAAAGACTGCCGACCGCGGCCAAGAGGAAAAACGAATGCACGTAGTTCGCCATAACCACTTCGAAATCCACGCCGCCAAACATCTGGGCCACGCTCAAGACGGGTAAGCTCGCGAGCACGACGCCGCCCAGGTGCAAGACCCGGCTCCAGAACTTGCTGAAGAAGATCTCGCGCGCATAAAGCGGCGTCGTCTGCAACAGTTCCAGCGTGCGCCGTTCGCGCTCCTCCGCCAAGGCGCTACCGAAGTAGATGGGCGCTAGAAAAAGAATCGCCAGGTTTTGCACGAGCAAGATGGTGAAGACGAACCGCTCGGCGACGCGTGCCTGGTCATTGGCCACAAACTGAATTGGTGGCTGCCAGGCGGGAACGCCCGCGCGAAATGGAGGTATTGATAGTATCTTTTGTTCTTGCCGAACAAGTTCTAACCAAGATTTACGCTTGGCCGATTCCGATTCATAGGACCACCACAAAGTAACGAGCAAGATCAAGAGATACGCGATTCGCAACAACACCGTCCGGCCCTTGCGCGCGAGCCGAATCGTATCGAAGAAGAAGTGCGGCCCCAGCAGTCCAAGTTGTTTTTGTCGGAGAGCCAACAGCCAAACGATGGCGAGCGCCGATACAATCGTCGCCGCCGCGCGCCAATCCGCGCCCCACACGAGCGGCGCCGACAGCGCGGCGAGCCCACAGCAGACTAACAGCAACTTGCGTAGGACGGTTGCCATGGGTCCAATGCCCGGCAGGAACGACCGAGCGCGAAAGGTGAACGGGGCGCCAGAACTATTCCGTCTTCCAGCTCCGCTCCCGGCTGAAGCGCCACATCGACAATAACCAGAACACGATGGCCAGCGCGCCGAACAAAGTGACGCCGGCCATCGCCCCGCTTACTTCGCCGTCGAGGCGCGTCCACGTGCGGTAATCAAGATAGGAAAAGCCGAGCGTCCACCAGGTGCGGACCGGATTGAGCCCCAGGCGCAGAAACTGTCCGGACGGGTCGTCGGGCCGCACGCCGAAGGTTTCAACGAGCCAGGTGCCGAACAGAAGAAACATCAAGGTCAGGGCCATCTTGGCGTAGGAGGCGATCGTGGTTTTCGACGTGATCGAATAAAAAAGGCCCAGGCTGGCGAAGAAGGCCCCGTGGATGGCGACCGCGGCAGCCAACCACATGCCGCCGGATAGATGCATGGCAGTGACCAGCATGCCCAAAAGCGGCACGCTGGCGAAACAGATCCACCAAGTCCAGCCACGGAAAAACGAGCCGAGCCATTTGCCGCGCAAGATCTCGTTGCGCGCGATCGGTAAAGTTAAAAGCGCATCGAGCGTGCCCTGTTGCCGTTCGCGGACGATGCCTGCGGTCGCGAAAAACGCCGTCGCAATGCAGCAAATGAGCGCCCAGCCGATGGCCACCACCTTGACCAGAATGCCAAGCTCGTGGCTGCGTTCCAGCCACGGCTTGCGATCGGGGATCATGAGAAGCACAAAAAAGCCAAGGAGCAGCCAGAGGGCGGACAGCCCAAGCCCGGTGTAAAAGAGCGGACCGTAAAGCGCGGAGTTTTTGCCGAGGTTGAGTTCCTTCCAATACAAGGGATCGTTGTGCACCGGGGGCAAATCATAGACGCGCTCGCGGCGCAGCGTCATCGGCCGCTCCTCCTCAATGACGACGCGGGCGACAGCTGGCTCTTCGCGCCGGCGGCGGCGCGGCCGCGGCATGGGACCGACCGGAATCGGCGCCAGCATCTCCTCCGCCGTCCGCTGCCCGCGCAAGACCACGAAGGCCACACTGATGCACGCGATGGAAATGAGCGCGTGAAACGTGAAAAAGCCGACCATGACTCCGCCCAACACGCCCGGCGAGGCGGCCACGTCGCTCTGGGCCAAACCCAATACCGACGTCTGCCCGGTTAACGAGAAAATGCCCAGGCAAAACGTCACCGGCAGCACGAAGCCATAAACGATCATTACCGCCGTGACTACCCGCTTGCACAAAGCGGAAACGAGAATGCTGACGCTGCCCACGCTCAGGAGATTGAGGCCCGTGTTGACGAAGTTGGCCATGAGCACGCTGAAATCGATGCCGCCCCAAAGCTGTGCCAGACTCAAGACCGGCAGTCCGCCCAAGAGAATCGCGCCCAGGTGCAGGATTCGTGAGAACAGTTTCCCCAGAATGATCTCGCGGTCTTTGAGGTGCGTCGTGAACAACAGCTCGAGCGTGCGGCGTTCCTTTTCCTCGGCGATGGTCGCGCCCACGAATACCGGCGTGAGCAATAGCACAGTCAGGTTCTGAATCACGATGACCGTGAAGACGAACACCTCAGCGAAACGGGCCGCATCGTTGATGGACATGCGACGCCCGGGATCGAAGAGCAACATGTCAATCGTCTGATGCGGAAAGCGCAGCCAGTAGACGAGGCCCAAGCCCAAAAGGAGCGCGACGCCATAGAGCATGCGAATGTCGCGCGTGCGGCTGCGGCGGGCCAGACGGATGAGGTCGTAGAAGAAATGCGGGCCCAGAACGCTGCCCCAGGTCCGGACCGTGAGGCCCATGAAAACGACGCCGGCCAGGGCCAATCCCCACCAGAACCACTGCGACCAGCGACTGGCCACGCCCGCCGCAATGAAAGTCGCCAGGCCGATGGAAAGAACGACCGCCCAACGCCAAAGCCGGTTCCATACTGTCGATTTCGTCACCGGCTCGGCCAGCGGCAGTGGAGTTGACTCGAGGGTTCCGGAAGTTTGGTCCATAGGCGGCTAACGCGTATGATTTTGTTATCGTAACCGCACGGTAATTGGTTCGCTCGTTTTTTTGACTTTTTTTGCCCTGGGAGCAGTCGTGCAGGAACAAGAATGGCCCCGCATCGCCGTCGTCGGCGCCGGCGCGGTCGGCTGCTACTTCGGCGGCATGCTGGCACGGGCGGGCGCGCCGGTCACGCTGATCGGCCGCGCGCAACATGTCGAAGCGATCAACCGCGCTGGCTTGTTCCTTGACGGCCTGCATATTCAGGAACGCATTGCCGTTTCCGCATCCACCGAGCTCGCGGCTGCGCGCGAAGCGAAGGTCGTGCTTTTATCGGTCAAGACGCTCGATACAGAGGAAACCGCTAAGGCTCTAGCGGCGCAACTTTCTCCGGAGGCGGCGCTGCTCAGCCTGCAAAACGGCGTGGACAACGTCGCGCGCATTCGCAAAGCCGCCGGCATCGACGCCATACCGGCCGTGGTCTATGTCGCGGCGGCGATGACCGCGCCTGGGCACGTCAAACATACAGGCCGCGGCGATCTGATCGTGGGCTACTTGCCCGTGGGAAATTCTTCCACTTTGTTGGCGCCGATACGCGACGCCAAGAAGCTGGATGGCCTGCGCGACATGTTCACGCGTGCCGAAATCCCTTGCGTGGTCTCGGACAACATCGAAGCTGATCTGTGGTCCAAGATGATCATGAATTGCGCTTTCAATGCCATTTCCGCTTTGGCCCGGGCCAAGTATGTGCGCATTGTCCGGCATCCGGAATCACGCGTTATCATGATCAAAGCCGTCGAAGAAGCGGTCGCGGTCGCCCGCGCCGCCGGTGTCCGCTTCGGCGACGTGGACCACGTGGACGCCGCCGTCAAACTCGGTGAGGCGATGGCCGGCGCCACTTCCTCCACCGCACAGGACATTGCTCGCGGCAAGCGCACGGAGATCGATTCTCTCAACGGCTACGTCGTTTGCCTCGGCGCGGAACGGGGCTTGGCCACGCCGGTGAACCAGACACTCTATGCACTGGTGAAGCTGCTGGAAGAAACCGCTTGACACAGCGCTCACGCATGTGAAGATTCAAACTAATCGCTGTTCCGGAGTCCATTCCATGGGCATGCAAATCCCCACTTGCGTCGTTGTATGTCTCGCCCTGACCGCCGCCGGCGCTCATGCTCAGCAGGACGAAGCGCGCGCCGTCATCGAAAAAGCCATTACGGCCCACGGCGGCGAAAAACAGCTCGCCAAACTTCAAGCGATGCGCTTCAAAGGCCATGGCACGCTGGAAGCCAATAACGTGGTCGGCCGCTTCACGGTCGATAACGTCAATCGGCTGCCTGACCGCAGCAAGTTCACGATGGTGCTGGAAATTAACGACGCCAATATCGACGTCGCCCAATCCTTCGACGGCAAAAAGGCCTGGTCCAAAATCGGGGAGCAAGTGGAGGAGCTGGACGACGAACGCCTGGCGGAGCAAGCAGCTCGAGCTTACCACTGGCGCGTCACCAGCCTCGTGCCCTTGCTCAAGGACAAAAACTTCAAGCTATCTCCCTTGGGTGAAACCAAAGTCAAGGACCGCGCCGCCGTCGGCGTCCGCGTCGAGCATAAAGGACACAAGGACGTTAACCTGTTTTTCGACAAGTTAACCGGGCTTCTGGCCAAGACCGAGCGCTCGGGGCTGAACCTCAATCAAAAGGAAGTGACCCGCGACACGTATTACAGCGCTTACAAAGCGATCGACGGCGTGCAGCAAGCCTTGAAGATTCTGGTCCACTACGACGGCCAACGCTTTATGGAGTTCGAAATCACGGAAATGACCTTTCCCGAGTCCATTCCGGACGCGGAATTCACTAAGCCCTAGAACGATCTCATCACAAAGTGCGGTGACTAG
>JAKEFD010000160.1 GCA_022616245.1 Gemmataceae bacterium | reverse complement strand
ATGTAAAGCTGCCTGATTCGGCTGTCAAGATGACGGGGAAAGCGCGTGAATCTGGATTTTTGATCGAAAGCAAAAACGGCATCGCGTCATTACACTAGCCCGACGCGCGAGCGAGGGACTGTTATAACACTAGCCCGACGCGCGAGCGAGGGATTATAATCACTCTCAACTTTGGTGATCTTGCTCCTAACGAGAATCCGTCGATGAGTGCCTATCCCATTGCAGCGCCTCTTACGCGGCGGCGCTTCTTTACATCCGCGGCCAGCGGCATCGGCTCGTTGGCCCTGGCGTCGATGTTGCGCGACGACGGCCTTTTGGCGCAGTCGCCGGACAATTCAGCCACGACGCGCGCGCCGCACTTTTCCCCCAAGGCCAAGGCGTGCATCTGCATCTATCTCGAAGGAGCGCCGAGCCAGATCGACCTGTTCGATCCCAAGCCGAGATTGAGCGAATTGCATGGGCAGGCGCTGCCGGAGTCGCTGTGGCGCAATGTGCGCTTCGCGTTCACGCAGCCGGCGACCGCGAAAATCATGGGCTGTCCACGCCGCTTCCAAAAGCATGGCCAATGCGGCATGGACCTTTCCGATCTCTTGCCGAACCTGGCCAGCTGCGCCGACGACATCTGCTGGGTGCGGTCGATGCATACGGAGGCGTTCAACCATCACCCCGGACAGCTCTTGATGAACAGCGGCGTACCGACGTTTGGCCGGCCGTCCATGGGCTCGTGGCTCAACTATGGCCTGGGCAGCGAGTCGCGGAACTTGCCGGGTTATGTGGTATTGACCGCTGGGCGCGGCACGTCCGGTGGCACGTCGAACTGGTCCAGCGGCTTTCTGCCCACGACTTATGCCGGCGTGCTGTTCCGCAACCAGGGCGAGCCGGTGCTGAATCTCAACAACCCCGCCGGCCTCACGCCCGACATGCAGCGCCGAACCATCGAGACCATCAGCCGGCTCAACGGCCTTCGGCACCAGGAAATGGGCGACCCGGAGATCCAGAGCCGGATCGCGTCGTATGAACTGGCGTTTCGCATGCAGGCCGCCGCGCCGGAGTTGATCGACATAAGCAGCGAGACCCGGCAGACGCTGGACGAATACGGCCTGGATCGGGATGAGCCCCAGATACAGGCGACGCGCGGCGGCGGCCGCGGGCAGTTCCGCCAGTTCGCGCTCAATTGTTTGCTGGCCCGCCGGCTGGTGGAACGCGGCGTTCGCTTCATCAACATCTATCACGCCTCCTGGGACCACCACTCGAACCTGAACGCGGAGTTGTCGCACAATTGTCTGATGGCGGACCAGCCCGTCGCCGCGCTGTTGAAAGACCTCAAGCGGCGCGGCCTCTTGGACTCGACGCTGGTGCTCTGGCTTTCGGAGTTTGGCCGAACGCCGCTCGGCGAAAACCGGGGCGGCAACCCCAACGCCACGGGCCGCGACCATCACCCGTTTGCCTTTACAATTTGGCTGGCCGGCGGCGGCGTCAAGGGCGGCCACATCCACGGCGAAACCGACGATTTGGGTTGGGGCATTGCCCGCGACCCGGTGCACATCAACGATTTCCACGCCACACTCTTGCACTTGTTCGGCATCGATCATTTGCGCTTGACGTATCGCTTCCAGGGCCGCGATTTCCGGCTCACGGACGTGGGCGGCCGCGTCGTGCGGGCGTGGTTGGCGTAACAGATCTCGAGAGTTCAACATGAAAATCGGCGAGCAATTCATTTTTTACAATATTCCCTGGCACAACCACAAAACCATTGTTGACGCTCTGGGGGAGTACAATGTTCATTCGACGTATAGTCACGGCAACCTCGAATTCATTCGCTACTCATTCGCACATGAGCGGTACAAAGTCGTCCTTCGTCTAATCCATCATGTGCTAGCGGAGAGCCTTGGAATCTCGTACTACTGTTGCGGGTCAATGACGATGAGACGAGATGACTTGGAAATGGCATTGGAGTCCGACGGAAGCTACTACTTCAACAATGTCAAGAAGATGAGAGCCAAGCGTGACATTGACTTGCTGAAGGACCCGCCGCCTGATTTCGCATTGGAAGTCGACATTCCTAAGAGCTCCATCGACCGCCTGGAAATCTTCGCTGCCCTTGGAATTACCGAGGTGTGGCGCTTCGATGGAAAAAGACTCCAGTTTCTAATCCTCAATGCTCGTCGAGAGTACATCGAGAAAGGGAATTCCTATTTTCTCCCGCGTATTTCACCAGGGTTTGTTCTGCCGTTTCTCAAAGCAAGCTTTACGAAAGACGACGGTCATATTCTTCGCACCGCTGCAACGAAACTCAAGCGCCTTCGAAAATGACCGCAGACCTCGTCACCATCGCCGTCTTGCCCGACGCCGCCCAGGCGAATCTGGCGCGCACACGTCTCTCGGAGATCGGCATCCCGGCTTACCGGTCCCGGCCGAATCAACGGCCACCTGATCAACGCCGGAAACGTACAGATGGGTGAGGCAGGCCAAGCCGGAACTTTGGTGATCGAAGGCGACTTCACGCAACTCGCGGCGGGGGTTCTCAATATCGTGATCGGCGGCTTGCAGCCGGGCGTCGGCTTTAGCCAACTGATCGTCACTGGGCATGCGGTGTTGGGCGGGACCATCGCGGTAACTCTCGCGAACGGTTTTGTCCCTGCCACCGAGCCCGACCCGGATGAATTCGCGGTCCTTGTCTTTGAGTCCTACGAAGGCACTTTCGACCAGGAATCGATCGACCTGGGCAATGGGGTATGGCTTGACATCGAGATCGATCCTTCGGGCGCTGTCGTCTTAGTTGCGCGAGAAGAATGAAGTCCACGGCGATTTGCTCGGACGCGCCAGTCCGTGGAAAACGGAGGAAATCAAAGATGAATCATGCGATTGAGTTCTTTTGTGTGCTCGTCTCGCTTTGTCCTAGCGCCGTAGGCCAAAAACGCGGCGACGAGCTGTTCAAAGACGTGCCCCGCACCGTGGAGAAGAGAGTCCTCACGACGCGAGATTACGTCGGAACCCCAGCAGTTTCGCCCGATGACGCACTATTTGCTTGCCAAGCAAAATTCGGGGGGCAATATACCATCCATGTACGTGATTTCTTGACCGGAGAATTACGTGCGAGCCTCGAAGGCCATCAGTTCGTGCCCAAGTTGATGACGTTTTCCCGCGACGGCAAAAATCTCCTTTCCACCTCGTCTGCAAAGGATGGCGATAACTTTGCCGTACAAATCATCCGCTGGGACGTTTCGATGAGCAAGCTGGAGCAAGACCTCCTTCTGCCCGACAGCTTCGGCATTCTCACCATTTCCCGCTGGGGCGACTTTCTCGTCAGCAGCAGCGCCAAAAACAAAACCACGGCTCTCGTCTGGGACGTGGCGAAGCAGAAAGCGGTGGAAGTGCCGGGCGAGCCAGTTGCTCCCAATCGTTGGTACGACGTCGAGAAGGCCGCCATTACCGACGACGGCAAAATGGCGGCGACGCTGGCCGGGCCAGTTCTCTATGTTTGGGACTTGCGGACGGGCAGAAAAATGTGGATTAAGCGCTTTAAGCTTCTGTCTGATCAAGCCGTGCTCGGTCCTAATACACTCGAATTCTCGGCGGACGGACGGTTCTTACTTCTTGGATTCAACAGCACGTTCCAGCTCTACGAAACGCAATCGGGACGACTGGTTGGCGGGGCGCGGTCTTGCGGCGGGCGCTTTTCGCCGGACGGAAAATGGGTCGCCAGCTCGTACGGCAAAGACCCGGAAAACAGTCTCAAGGACGGGATTCGGATCTACAAGGTTGAGAACCTGCTGTATGGAAAAGATACAACGCGACATCTCCCGCTGCCGAAAACGATCCTCGAGGTGACTGGTCGCGCGCCAGTAGTTTTCACCCCCGGATCCAGCACACGTCCGGACGGTTTTGAATTCATGACGATTTCGCCGGATAGTCGCTACGTCGTCACATCCTGTTCGCGCGGCGTGATCCGGGTTTGGGAAGTGCCGAAATTCGAGAAATGAGCCTTCGTAACACCCGAGGCATTTAATTCGTTGCACATTCCTCTGGCCGGCGGGCGGGCTTCCTTCTTGCTGCTCCGGTTTCAGCAGGGTGACCGGTTCCCATTCCGCGTCGGGGTCGTTGCTTGGCACTCGAAATTAGAGCCACGCGATGAGCGCGAGGCTGAAAAAACTGATTATTTTGTTTGTAACGGCAAAGGGCCCTTGGTAGATTCACCACTGTTTCATCGATTCTTCCTTTTTTCGCCCACAACTTGCTTTGGAGAGGACTCATGCGACGTGCGCAGGGCGCCGGCATCGCGCTCACAGGTTTAGCGATTGTGTTGGTTGCAGGATGTGGTGGCAGCAGCACCGGTCCGGGTGGCCGCCTGGCGATTTCCGGCACGGTCACTTACAAGGGTTCTCCCATTCAGTCCGGCAGCATCGAGTTTGTGCCGCACCCCGGCGTGAAGACTTCAGGCGGCGACATGATAACGAACGGCCGGTTTCGTATTCCCGCCGACAAAGGGTTGGAGCCGGGCGTCTATACGGTCAAGATTTCCGCGCTGGACACTCCAAGGGCGACCGATGAGCCTGGGGGATTGCCGGGAAAAGACCCTGTAAAGGACACCATCCCGGCGAAATACAACGAAAAGTCAATTCTCACCAAAGAAGTCAAGCCTGGAGAGACGAATTTCGAGTTTAAGCTCGACTAGCGGACGCGATTGGTGGTTCCAGTAGTGTGCCGCTCGTTCTATTTATCCTTTCTTGAAGGAGTTTGACATGTCGAGAAGTCGGAAGGCATTTACGCTGATCGAGCTACTGGTGGTGATCGCCATCATTGCGATTCTGATTGGGCTGTTGCTGCCCGCAGTGCAAAAAGTCCGCGAGGCGGCGGCTCGCTCGCAGTGCCAAAACAACCTGAAGCAGCTGGGCTTGGCGCTGCACATGCACAACGACGCCCAGAAGTTTTTGCCGCCGCTGGAAGGCCCGAGCGGCTGCTGCTGGGGTACCTGGCAAGTACTCATTCTGCCCTACATTGAGCAGGACGGCATGTTCAAGCTTTACAAGAACTGGGGCGGGAACGACGCGAGCGGTGAACGCTACGGCGGCGCCACCAACGCCGCCAACGTGACGCGACTGCGGCTGGCGATTCTCACTTGCCCCAGCGACACGCCGAACGCACCCATCACAAGCGGTCCGATCACCGGCGGCGGCACAGGCGGCGTCACGTCGCACAACTATGCAATCAACATGGGCAACACCACGTATACTCAAACGGACATCACTACCCCTGCGCCGGCGGTGATCAATCTCAAAGGCCCCTTTGCTCGCGGCAATGTTCCCACAACCAAGCTGCGCGTTCAAGACATGACTTCCGGCGACGGCTCCAGCAACACCATGATGGCGGCGGAAGTCCTTCAGGGCTCCCGCACCGACTTGCGCGGCTTCACTTGGTGGGGGCCTGCGGCGCACTTCACCTCCTACCTGCCGCCGAACTCCACGTTGCCCGATCAAATGAACACCGGCGGTATTTGCTTCAGCGAACCCCAGGCCAACCTTCCGTGTGTCCGCCAGAACCCCGGCGTTCTTGCTTCGCGCAGCCGCCATTCCGGAGGCGTTCAAGTGGTGCTGGGCGACGGCAGCGCGCGACTTATCAGCAACTCGATTGCCATCACAAGCTGGCGCGCGATGAGCACGAGCCGGGGCGGCGAAACGTTCAACATGGACCAGTAACTGCGAAGCTGCGGAGTCGCTCAAAAAGAATCCACCACGCTGTCGTCGAACGGTTTGCTTGCCGTTTGACGACAGCTTTTTCTATTGGAGTTGACTCATCCCTTGGACGGTTCCTTCTTCTCGTCGAAGTACAGGTTCTGGACCACACGCCGCCGACCCAGTTCACGCGATCGCAGTTAGCGACTGCTTACAATCTCGAGGGGTATGCCTATGCACGAGTTGGCACGCACGGCGATTCTCATAATTGTAAGTTATTCATAATCAAATAGTTACTTTAACTTAAATTGCTGACACATCGTTTTTTACGATGGTGTCATCAATTATTGCATGGCGCGAATTGGCGCACATACGCATCCGGCCGTGGCAAGTTCTTGCTTGCCCCTTGAGCCCCCGCTATAGTCCGGTCATGGCGAAAGCTGCGCCCACCGATGATTTTGACAGCCCGTGGAAAGAGGCACTGCAACGCTACTTGCCTTCGTTCTTGCTTTTCTTCTGGCCGGACATCCACGCCGATGTCGATTGGGCACGCGGCTATGAGTCACTCGTTCGTCAGAGTTCGCGATCTTGAGAGGTGCCATGAACCGTGCCGATGCTTTCGCCCTGCTCTGCGAATACGTGCAAGACATCGGCCTGCGCCGGCACATGCTGGGCGTCGAAGCCGGCATGCGCGCCTATGCCAAGAAGCTCGGCCAGGACGAAGAAACCTGGGGCATCGTCGGCTTGTTGCACGACTTCGACTATGAGCGCTGGCCCAATCCGCCCGACCATCCCCTCAAAGGCTCGGAAATCCTGCGCGGGCACGGCTATCCCGAAGAAGTGATCTACGCCATCAAATCGCACGCCGACTATTTGCCCGATTGCCCACGCGTAAACCTAGTGGACAAGGCGCTGTATGCCTGCGACGAGCTCACCGGCCTTATCATGGCCGCCGCGCTAGTTCGCCCCAACGGCATCCTTGACCTGGGCGCCTCGAGCGTAAAGAAAAAGATGAAGTCCAAAGGGTTCGCCCGCAACGTCAATCGCGACGACATCGCCAAGGGCGCTCAAGACTTCGGCGTCGAGCTCGGCGCGCACATCCAATTCCTCATCGATGCCATGAAACCCCTCGCGACGGAATTAGGCTTGGAAAAGGGATTGGCCGGCGCAGACAATGAGTAAGGAGACGGCGATGACCCAAGAGATCTTTCAGAAGGAATCATCCGGGGAGCGCTGGAACGGCAAGCAGCGCCTCATAGTAGTTGTCGGCGTGTTATTGTTCGTGTTGACAAGCGTTCTGCCGCCTTGGCTCGTGCCGCGCAGCGGCAGCACGACAGATCGCACGTGGAGATTGTTGTTCAATCCGCCCACGCCGCAGTCCGGCTCGTCGGAAATCGATTGGCTGATGTTGATCTTCCTGTGGTTCGTGATTCTCGTCGCGACCGTGGCGTTGGTCTGGGCATTTCGGGGACCGGCGCAAACAAGAGATGGCTAGGAACTGTCGGTGCTAAACCGCGTCGTGAGTCGACGTGGCGTGTGCAGGATCGCATCGTTTATGCACCACGTCGCGCACGATATACGTTGGCCTGCCCTTTACTTCGAGAAAAATGCGGCGGACATATTCACCGAGTATGCCGAGGCTCGCGAGCTGCACCGAGCCCATGAAGAGGACGACGACGACGGTGCTGGCCCAGCCGGCCGGCGCGGTGTGAGTGATGAGCGCGTCGAGCATGACCCAGAGCGTCAGGCCCAGTGCGATAAAGGCGCTGGCGAACCCCAAATACGTGACCAGATTGAGCGGTGCGTTGCTGAAACTGATGAGCCCGTCCATCGCCAACCGCACAAGCGAGCGCAGACTGTATTTGGGTTTGCCGGCTTCCCGCGCCGCGCGTTCATAACACAAGCCGGTCTGCCGAAAGCCGACAAACGTGCGCAGGCCGCGCACGAAACGGCCGCGTTCCGGAAGCACTTGGATCGCATCCACTACTTTGCGATCCATCAAGCAAAAGTCGCCGCTGTCCACGGGAATGTCCAGGTCGCTGACTTTGCGCAACAGGCGATAAAAGAGGAAGTAGCCGGCGCGTTTGAGCCAGCCTTCCTTGCGCTTGGTGCGCACCGCGTACACGACGTCGAAGCCTTCTTGCCATTTCGCGACGAACTGGCCGAGCACCTCCGGCGGGTCCTGCAAATCGCCGTCCATGACCACGACCGCCGCCCCGCGCGCCCTCTCCAAGCCGGCGCACACCGCTGCTTGATGGCCGAAATTGCGTGACAGATGCACGACCACGACATGGGCGTCTTTCCAAGCAAGTCCGTCGAGCAGAAAGGGGCTCGCATCGCGGCTGCCGTCGTCGACCAGCACCAGCTCGTAACTCTGGCCCAGCGCGCCGAGCGCTCCGGTCAAACGGCGATAGAGCTCCAGGATGTTCTCTTGCTCGTTGAAGATCGGCACAACAACGCTCAGGCGGGGCAACTCCGTGGGGCAGACATTCCTGTCTGCCATGAACAAGTCCGATTCAGGTGAGGCAAACATTCGTGATTGCCCAGGCGAAGGCAAACAGGAATGTTCACCCCACTTGAATTCGGCCTCGCCCAGGTTTCGGGAATCTCCAAGATTGCCCGCAACCCCTGGTTCATTGATGCGATCCAAACAGACGGCGTCACAGGAGTACACGGAGACGGTGGCCTGCAAGAGGCGCACTTCGCCCGCCTGGTGATTTGTCCAAGACATGCCGCTTCTCCTCTGTTCGCGCGGCGGGATTATAGAAGCGGCTTTCCGGGGTGTAAAGGCGAACTAACTCGTTTGTTGTCGGTCGAATGGACAGAACCTAGGATACGTCCAGGACTCTTGGGAGGATGATCGATGAATGCCCGTTCGCGTTTATTGCTGGTCGTGGTCCTGTCGTTATCGGCGCCGCCGGCTGCACTGGCGGATGATTGGCCCCAATGGCTGGGACCCAAACGCGACTCGGTGTGGCGCGAAACCGGCATCGTTGAGAAGTTTCCGGCGGACGGCCCGAAGATCCTCTGGCGCGCGAAAATTGCCGGCGGCTACGCGGGGCCGGCGGTCGCCGACGGCCGCGTTTACCTCCACGATTTCCTGACCGAGGCCGACACCAAGAAGCTCAGCTCTCCGCAAGGCCGGCCCAAGATCGAGGGCAAGGAACGCATCCTGTGCCTGGGCGCCAAGAACGGCGACCTCGTTTGGAAACACGAATACGATTGCACGTATGGCATCTCCTATCCCGCGGGACCGCGCTGCACTCCGACCGTGCAAGGCGGCAAAGTGTACGCCATCGGTGCGATGGGTCATTTGCACTGCCTTGACGCGGCCAACGGCAAGCCACTCTGGTCCAAGGATTTGCCCAAGGAATTCAACTCGACTGTGCCGATCTGGGGAATGAGCGGCCATCCGCTCGTGGACGGCACTCGGCTCATCTGCATCGCCGGCGGCGGCGACAACGTCGTCGTCGCACTCGACAAGGACACCGGCAAGGAATCCTGGAAAGCGCTTGCCGCCAAGCAGCCGGGGTATGCACCGCCGACACTGATCCAAGCCGGCGGCAAGAAGCAACTCATCATCTGGCACGGCGAAGCCATCAACGGCCTCGATCCGGAAACCGGCAAGGTTTATTGGACGACGCCGCTCGCGCCCTTCGCCAGCATGTCGATCATGACCCCGCGGCAGGAAGGTTCCTACTTATTCGCGGGCGGCATGGGCAAATCCTTGATGCTTTCGCTCGATAAGGACAGGCCGGACGTCAAGGTGGTTTGGGGGGGCGGCAAGCCAAAAACGTCCGTGCATCCGGTCAACATGACTCCGTTTTTGGAAGACGGGCTGATGTACGGCGTGGACACCCAGGGTCCGCTCATGGCGATCAAGCTTGAGACGGGAGAGCGGCTGTGGGAGACTTTCAAGCCGACAACGGGCGAGCGGCCCGAAAGCAGCGCCACCGTCTTCCTAGTGAAGAACGGCGACCGGTTTTTCCTGTTCAACGAAAAGGGTGAGCTCATCATCGCCAAGTTAAACGCGCAGGGTTACGAGGAAATAAGCCGGGCCAAGATTCTGGAGCCGACGGGGACCGCATTCGGCCGCGACGTGGTGTGGAGCCATCCCGCGTTTGCCGGCCGCTGTGCTTTTGTCCGCAATGACCGCGAGCTGGTTTGCGTGGGGCTCGCCGCGAAACAATAGCCCGACGCGCGAGCGAGGGTTGCCCGGACTGACCTTGACGATTGACGGCAACCCCTTTAGTTTCACTAAAGAACGCAGGGCGGTTGGCGCAGTTGGTTAGCGCGCGACGTTGACATCGTCGAGGTCACTGGTTCGAGCCCAGTACCGCCCAATCAGAAAGGAACCGCGGAACGAGTGTTCGCGGTTTTTTTCTTGCCGCTCTGAGTCCTCCACTCCACAGACCAATCCCTTCAACTAGCTGGACGCGGCAAGAACCGAGCTGGCGCGGCTGAGTGATCGTTGTAGGAGTTCGCTATGGATCCCAAATCCGAATATCAAAAACTCATTGAATCCGCGCGGCGGCATCATGGCATCGGCGAGTGGACGGCTTTGATCGCCCTAATCTTCATCGCCCTCATAATGCTCTATGTGTCCATTGACATTTACCGGAAGGGTTTGCGCATCACAAGCAGCAAAACCATCACCGGTACGCCGGCCAACGTCATGGCCATCCTGCTGGCGGTATTGACGGTGGCGGCGGTGTTGTACGGTCTGCTTGTTTGGCCCGGGTTGCCGCGCGTGTCCTGATGAATGGGAGTCGCCGGCGCGACTGGTGAGCGCGAAACGTAAACGGTTCTATCAGCTACAACCTGAGGTGGCGCCGCAGGTGTCGCACTTGAGGCACGCGCCGTTGCGGACCATGGTCAGTTGACCGCAGTCGGAGCAAGGATCGCCTTCGTAGCCCTTGAGTTTGGCGATGCGCACTTTCTCCGCGACGGAGACGGCTGGGCCCCCGGAAAGGCTTGACGCCGTGTTCTTCCCATGCGCGCCGTTGCCGCCGTAATCGGACATCGGATTTAGATGGCTGGAGCGCGGCGCCCGCAGCGTTTGCTCGGACGCCTTGGGGTCGATCATGCGCTCGGCGACCAATTCCTCTTCTTCGAATTCCGGCTCGATGCCGGGTCTGCCCATGGCGTCGCCGCGCAGGTCTTCGGGAGAAACGTGCGCCAGGTCGTGCCGGCTCAAATAGGTGATGGCCAATTCGCGGAATATGTAGTCAATGATCGACGTCGTCATCTTGATGTGCGGATTGCCCACTACCATGCCGTTGGGCTCGAAACGCGTAAAAAGGAAGGCTTCGACGAATTCGTCCAAGGGCACGCCATGCTGCAGGCCGAGCGAGACCGCAATGGCGAAACAATTCGTCATGCTGCGGAAAGCGGCCCCCTCCTTGTGCATGTCGATGAAAATTTCGCCCAGGCTGCCGTCATTGTAGTCGCCGGTGCGCAGGTAGATTTTGTGGTTGCCAATGCGGCATTTCTGAGTGTAGCCGGCGCGTCGGTCAGGTAGCCGGCGGCGCTTGGCGATGTAGCGATGCACGATTTTTTCCGCGATCCGCACCGGCTCGGGCTTGGCCTCTTCGATAGCCTGAGCGCCGTGCGTGTCATCGTCAGTCACGGTGTTCAAAGGCTGGCTCAATTTCGAGCCGTCGCGATAGAGGGCGTTGGCCTTCAACATCAATTGCCAGCTCAGCTTGTAGGCGTGCTTTACATCCTCGACCGTGGCCGAGTGCGGCATGTTGATGGTCTTCGAAATAGCGCCGGAGATGAACGGCTGGGCCGCGGCCATCATGCGGATATGCGCCTCGGTGGAGAGATAGCGCTGGCCGTGCTTGCCGCATTTGTTCGCGCAATCGAAGACCGCGTAGTCGTCCACCTTCAGATGCGGCGCTCCTTCGATCGTCATCGTGCCGCACACATAGTCGTTGGCTTCGCGAATCTGTTCTTTGGTGAACCCCAGCTCGCTCAAGAGATCGAAGGTTGGCGCGGTGAATTGCTCTTCCTTGTAACCGAGGGCCTTGAGCTGCGAATCGCCCACGGTCCAGCGGTTGAAAATAAAAGTAATGTCGAAGGCGCCGGCGACCTGCGCTTCCACTTTCTTGATCGAATCTTCCAGGAAGCCCTTGGACTTGAGGCTGGACTTGTTGATGTGCGGGCAGCCTTCGAGCGAACCCGAACCACGGCAATAGCGTACGATTTCGTCGATCTGGTTCTTGCGGTAGCCCAAGCGTTCGAGAGCGGGCGGAATGGAAGCATTGATGATCTTGAAATAGCCGCCGCCCGCGAGTTTCTTGAATTTCACGAGGGCAAAGTCCGGCTCGACGCCTGTGGTGTCGCAATCCATGACCAGGGCGATGGTGCCGGTGGGGGCGATGCACGTCACCTGGGCATTGCGGTAGCCGAACTTCTCGCCCAGGGCAACCATGAGATCGGATTCTTTGCGCGCGGCTTGCAACAAATAATCGGGGCAATAGCTTTCATCGAGGCCGACCGGAGGAATCGTGAGCCGCTCGTAATCGTGCGGCTTGGTGTCATAGGCGGCCCGGCGATGGTTGCGGACGACGCGCAGCATGGCCTCCTTGTTCGGCTGGTAGCGCGGGAACGGCCCTTGCTCGGCGGCGATCTCAGCAGACATGGCGTACGAGGCGGCGTGCATGAGCGCCGTGACCGCCCCGCATTGAGCCCGGCCTTCGGGCGAGTCGTATGGGATGCCTTGCACCATGAGCAGCGTGCCCATATTGGCGTAACCCAAGCCGAGCGTGCGGAAGTCGTACGACTTCTGCGCGACGACCGGGCTTGGGAACTGGGCCATGTAGACGGAGATCTCCAGGATCAGCGTCCAGACGCGTGTGGCGTGGCGGAACGCGTCCACGTCGAAGCGGTGCTTTTCGAAATCATAGAAACGGAGAAGGTTGATCGACGCCAGGTTGCAAGCGGTGTCGTCAAGGAACATGTACTCGGAGCACGGATTCGACGCGTTGATCCGGCCGTCCGCCGGACAGGTGTGCCATTCGTTCACCGTGGTGTCGAACTGCAATCCCGGATCGGCGCACGACCAGGCGGCGAAAGAGATTTGCTCCCACAGGTCGCGAGCTTTGAGTGTCTTGCAAGGCTTGGGATCGCGGCCTTGCTTCTTCGCCCTTTCGCGCTCGGTGCGCCAGTAGAGCGGCCAAGGGCCGTCGTCCTGCACGGCTTGCATGAAGCCGCTGGTGACGCGCACCGAGTTATTGCTGTTTTGTCCGGAGACGGTGAAGTAAGCCTTTGAGTTCCAGTCGGTGTCATACTCCTCGATAAGAAGCGACGTGTAGCCTTGGCGCGCGAGCTGCAAAGTGCGCTGGATATAGTTCGCCGGCACCAGGTCGGACTGGGCCTCGGCGATGGCTCTGCGCAAGTCGGTGTTTTTTGATTTGTCGAAACGGCCTTCCTGGTTCCAGCCCCGATCATCGGGAAAGAGCGGCGTGGCGGGCGGCGGCGCGTTACAGGCTTTCAGGATCGCGTTCAGATGGCGATTGAGCAGCTTCGAGCCGGAAACCAGGGCCGCGACCTTTTGCTCCTCAACGACTTTCCAGGTGATGAAGTCCTCGACGTCGGGATGGTCGAGGTCGAGAACAACCATCTTGGCGGCGCGGCGCGTGGTTCCCCCGGACTTGATGGCGCCGGCGGCGCGGTCGCCGATCTTGAGGAAGCTCATAAGCCCGCTGGACTTGCCGCCGCCGGAGAGCGGCTCGCCTTCGCCGCGCAGGTTCGAGAAATTGGTGCCGGTGCCGGAGCCATACTTGAAGATGCGCGCCTCGCGCACCCACAGATCCATGATGCCGCCATCGTTCACCAGATCGTCGCTGATGGACTGAATGAAGCAGGCGTGTGGTGCAGGCCGCTCATAGGCGCTTATCGAGCGCGTCATCGCGCCGTTACTTGGTTCAACGTAATAGTGGCCTTGCGGCGGCCCTTGGATGCCGTACGCCCAGCAAAGACCCGTGTTGAACCACTGCGGGCTATTCGGGGCGGCCATTTGCATGGCCAGCATGTAACAGGTTTCATCGTAGAAGGCGCGGGCGTCGGCCTCGGCCGTAAAGTAGCCCCCCTTCCAGCCCCAGTAGGTCCAGCAGCCGGCGAGGCGGCGAAACACCTGGCGCGCATCCGTTTCCCCTCCAAAACCGGAATTTGAGCTGGGGCGGCCTTTTTGCAACCAAACTGGCACTTTGTCCTCGGCTACGCGCTCGATCTCATGCGGCACCCCGGCCTTGCGGAAGTACTTTTGGGCCAACACGTCCACCGCGACCTGCGACCAATCTTCGGGCGCCATGAGGTCCTTCATCTCGAAGACCACGGCGCCATCAGGGTTTACGATGCGCGACAGGCGCGGCACGAACGGAATCGATGCGAAGGGATCGGCCCCTTCGACCGTAAAGCGACGCGGTAATTGCATGGGGGACACGTCCTGCTACTTGAACATATTTCTACTGGTCATCCTAACAGAGGATTCGGCAATTGCAAACCGAAAGTCCACCTGTTTCCCGCTAACCAGCAGTGCATCCTGTTAGATATGCGGGCCCTCTCGCTTTGAATTCTTTAACCGCGGAGGCGCAGAGCGACAAACGGAACAAATCACCCTTGCCGTTACTCTGCGATTCTCTGCGCCTCGGCGGTTCTCTGCATTCAATTCAAGAGGATGCGAGCAATATACAGACTAATCAAGTCAGTGAAAGAAAAAAAGGAAATCCGAACCTTTGGAATTCTCAGACTTTAGGAACGAAAAAAGTGACACCGTTCTGTCACTTTTTTTCCGGGCCCACGACGAACGGCAGCGTCAGTCCTTTTTGGTCTTGGTACTTCCCTTTCTTGTCGGCGTAGCTCTTTTCGCAGACTTCATCCGCCTTGAAGAACAGGATTTGGGCAATGCCCTCGTTAGCATAGATCTTCGCTGGCAAAGGCGTGGTGTTGCTGATTTCCATGGTAATCTTGCCGCGCCATTCCGGCTCGAGCGGCGTCACGTTGACGATGATGCCGCAGCGGGCGTACGTCGATTTGCCCAGGCAGGTGGCAAGAATGTTGCGCGGAATTTCGAAATACTCGACCGTCTCGGCCAGCGCGAAACTGTTGGGCGGAATCACGCACGAGTCGCCTTCGATATCCACAAACGCGCTCTTGTCGAACTTTTTGGGATCGATGAGCGCCCCATAGACGTTGGTGAATACCTTGAAATTCCGCCCGACGCGGACGTCGTAGCCGTAACTCGACACGCCGTAGGAGATGACGCCTTGCCGCAGCGATTCCTCAGCAAAAGGCTCGATCTTGATCAGTTTGCGGATTTGCCAATCGGCGAGCAGGCCCATTGTCCTTCACTCCTTGAAAGTGCAATACTTTTAAGAACGTTGAACTTCGAACTTTGAACCTTGAACGTTGCATTTTCAGTGTGCTCAACGTTCAAGGTTCACAGTTCAACGTTCACTCAACGTTTGTTCGTCTCAGCGAATTGTACGAAACTATTCCGTCACGAGCACCTTGGGCCGCCGCAAGATGAACTCCGGCTGCTGGCTGGCGTAGCCGCGCTGCAGCTGCTCGGCGATGCGATGGCCGTCCATGCCGTCGAGGTGTTTGCAGCCGACGCGCTCGTGCAGTGCCGGGTTGTAGGGCTGGCCGACGAGAGCGTCGTACGGGTGAATGCCGTAACGCTTAAGGCATTCTTGCACTTTGCGGTTTTGAATCTCGACCGCCTCCAGCCAGCGCGCGAGCGGACCGCTGTCGGGGCCAAGATCGGGAATAACCGGCCGGGCTGAAACGATGTGATCCAGCTCGATGGCCAGGTCGAGAAACTCGTTCAAGAGCGCGAGCGTGAAACGTTTCTCGCCGACGATCTCCTGCTTCAGCTGCTGATACGCCTTGTGCGTGTCGGCGGCAAAGCTGTTGAAGCTCGATTGCAAGGAATCGCGGGCGCGGGT
>JAKEFD010000013.1 GCA_022616245.1 Gemmataceae bacterium | reverse complement strand
TGCCGTCGTAGAGCGTGACCATGACGTTGGACGGCTTGATGTCGCGGTGGATGATCCCCTTCTGGTGCGCGTGCTGAATGGCCTGGCAAACCGGCACGAACAGCTCGAGCCGTTCGCGCGGGGTGAGGTGGTTGTCGTCGCAGTACTTGGTGATCGGCACGCCGTGGACGAGTTCCATGACGAAGTAGGGACGGCCCTCGAATTGCGGATTGCGGATTTCGGATTGCGGATTGGGCGGCGTGGACACTGCTCCGGGTGATTCTTCAATCCGCAATCCGCAATCCGCAATCCGCAATGGGATGGCGCCGCCATCGAAGACGCGGGCGATGTTGACGTGATCCATCAGCGCCAGCGCTTGCCGTTCGGCCTCGAAGCGCGCGATGACCTGGCGGCTGTCCATGCCGGGCTTGATGACCTTGAGGGCGACCTTGCGCTTGACCGGCTCGGTTTGCTCGGCCATCCAGACAACGCCCATGCCGCCTTCGCCGATCTGCTGGAGCAGCTTGTACGGGCCGATGACCATGCCGGGGGATTCAAACACGTCCGGCTGCGCGAGGGTGGCTTGCGGCGCACCAAGGGCGTCCTGGAGAAAGCTGCCGACCTTGGGTTGGGCCTCTAGCAAGCGTTCCACGCGGCGGCGGAGATCGGCGTCGGCGCCGCAGGCCTCTTCCAGGTAGGCGGCCCTTTCCTGGGGCGATTCTTTGGCCAGGGCGGCAAAGTAGATCGATTCAGCAGGTGATTCGGCAGCGTTCATGACAGCCTCTGCGCAGAAGGCGCATCTATGGACAATGCGAGGAATTGTGCTCGGCCCCATCACGCCTCGGCGATTTTTCCGGCAGCCGCTAAAACAGAGCCACGGATGGACACGGATCAGCACGGACAAAACCGAAAAAGAGAGATCGGGCCACTCTTTCATTGCTTCTTGATCCGTGTTCATCCGTGTTCATCAGTGGCATCCGGCTACTCGGGCTCGTGCAACTCGGCGTACAGCCAGACTCGAGCGTAGCTCCAATAGCGTTCCGCGGTGGCCGTGGAGATGCCGAGCATCTTCGCGGCTTCGAGAATCGTCAGGCCGGCGAAAAAGCGTAGCTTGACTAATTCCGCTTTGCGTGGCTCTTCGCGGGCGAGCTTGGCGAGGGCCTGATCCAGGGCCAGCAGTTCTTCGGGAAGCTCGGTGATCTGGAGGGCTTCCTCGAGATCGACGCGCTGGCGATCGCCGCCGTGCTTGGGCCGGCCTTTGCGGCGGGCATTGTCCACCAGGATGCGGCGCATGGCCTCGGCAGCGGCAGCGAAGAAATGGCCGCGGCTGTCCCAGTGCTGGTCTTTGGGCGCTGACGCATCTCCGCTCGCCACCAGCCGAAGGTAGGCTTCATGAACAAGGGCCGTAGCTTGGAGGGTTTGTCCCGGCTTTTCCTGAGCGAGTCGCTGGGCCGCGAGTTTGCGCAGTTCATCGTAAACGAGCGGCAGGAGTTGCGCGGCCGCGGACGGGTCGCCCTGGTCGATGGCAGACAGGATTCTGCTGACGTCATTCACAATCGCGCTGCACACTCCTTCCGATGACTGCCAACAACATTCTGGCCAAGTGCTAGGAATGCATTAGCACGGTGGCAGGATTTGTTCACCGAAGGGTGTGGGCGAGCAGCGCAACCTACTCTGGTTATGGAAGTGAATTCGTTGTTCTGGAAAGTCTGGCGAAAGAGCGGGCGATCGGATTCGAACCGACGACGTCCAGCTTGGGAAGCTGGCATTCTACCGCTGAATTACGCCCGCGATTGCATATTGGATTCTAACCATCTGCCGGTGGAAAGCAAGCGACAAGCGCCGCCAGCAATGCGCGTTCG
Source organism: Gemmataceae bacterium (assembly GCA_022616245.1). GTDB lineage: Bacteria > Planctomycetota > Planctomycetia > Gemmatales > Gemmataceae > JAKEFD01. The sequence goes on along the minus strand of JAKEFD010000013.1, from coordinate 13,500 downwards.
CTTTCGGCCGCGGCAGCGTCGAGGCTGTCGACGGCGCCGGTCCAGCCAATGCGCTTGGCAAGGGTGCCGGGGTCGGCGAATAAGAAAAGACGTTTCTTCCAGCGGGACAGGGCCAGCGCAAGGTCATTGGATCGTTGGCCAAATGCGACGGCGCGATGGGCGTGGCTGCGGGTCAAACTAACCAGGACGAAGTCGAATTCCCGATGCCGGAACGAGGCGGGCGTGCCGATGGGCGGAAGAGCCGGTCGGAGTGTTTGCGCTCGCCCGGCCAAGCGCTGCAGTAAAGCAACCTGGCTGTCATTCATCGCAACGACGGCAATGGATGCCTGCGGCTCCAGACGGCGCAGTTCTTCCAGTTTGCGAATGACGGCCTGGGCTTCGAGATAATTGACCAGGCCGCGGCGCGGCAATTCATTGCGAAATTCCGCAGGCAAGCGATCGGCCAGGCGCGGCGTGGCCAGGTCCTGCTCCAATCCTGCGCCCTCTTTCGGCAGCGTTGCCCTCACCCCCAACGAAGGTGTCGCGCCTTTGCGCGGGGGCGGCACGCAGATCCATTCCATGTTCGCGGCCGGTCCCGGGCGCGGAAGATACTCCACGTGCAGCGTTCGGCTTGGAAAACCAGCGGGCAAACGATACGGAATCTGCATGTACGCAGTGCGGCCGAGATCGCACACCTGGAATTGACGCTGGAGCCATTGCTCCACTTGGGCCCGTGTCCAATGCGATTTGTCAAACAGCAGCCCTGAAGTGCATGCGGACGCGTCGAATCGCTCCATCAAACCCGTTTCGAGCTCGATGGTTTGCAGCTCCGGCGATGTGACGCCGGGGCCGAGCAGGAATTGGAACGAGCCTTCGACTTCCGTCAGCAATCCACCGCGGCTCTGGGCATTGACTGCTGCTTCTTGCAACTCCCGATAGATGAACTCCTTGGCTTGCAACAATGTCATCGTCGGCGGAAACAAGACTTCGGCGAGCACCGGCGGCGTCTTGGGAACGGCCAGTATGCGCACTTCGACTTCCGGGAAATCGGCGACCCGTTCGCTTTCCAGGTATTTGCGTTCGTCCGCGGCGCATGCTCTGAGCCGGCAGCGCCAGCGTTCTCCTTCGCGGTCCCAGGCATGGTGCAGTCGAGGCGAATCGACGTGGAGAGCTTGCCAGAGCTTGTGAAAAACAGCTGGTCGCAACGCAGCGTGACAGGGCGCGGCGGAGGCGACAAGGACGCAGCGCCGCCCTAGTTCGCACAGTCGCCGTAAATCGGTTTCGGTGAACAGGTCTGCCTCTTCCAAGAGCAAAAGATCGACGCCCTTGGCCGCGTCGGCAAGCACCGCGTCTTGTTCCAAGGTCGTCACGACGCCGGCTAGCACGTTGGCCCAATGCGGCAGCCGTTGACTGAGTTGGCCGATTTCTTGCGCGAGGAAGTCAGACCAGCGCCGCGCGAAGTGGCACGCGGAATCTTCCTGGCGTCGGTCGGCCTGCCAGCGGGCCTGGCACAAAGCGACGGCTTCACCGGACACGGCGTTGGGGCGATGCTCCGCGAGAGCGAGCTTCGTCACGTGGGCGTGCCAGTCTCGCATGCGGGCGCTGTGTTCCTGTTGATACGGCTGGGCGCGCACGGCCCAATCCTGGCGTCGGCGATTAACCTCGGCCTCTGCCAATTCGCTTCGATTCGCTTCCAGCCGGCTGTCCACCTCGTGGCGTTCCTGAAGGATGTGTTGTCTTTCCTTTTCCAGGTCTTCGAGTTGTTGGTTCTTGCAACTCAATTCCGCACGCAGCGCTTCGCTGTCTTTGGATAGATCGCGCCTTCTGGCGCGCCACCAGCGCGGGTTGAACCACTTGAAGAAGCCGCGGATTTCTTGGGCCGCGGCGAGTTGTTCCAGGTCGCGCTGGCGGCGCCGCAAATCCTCGACGGCGCTTTTGGTTTCCAGTAGGCGCATGTCCAAGTGACGCGCTTCTGTTTCCAAGCACTTGAGATCGTTCAGGCAAGTTGCCTGCAGCGCGGCCAGTTTCTCTTGGAGATGCGCTGCAGCTGTGTTGCCGGCGATTTCTTCGGCCACTTTTTGTGGAATGCGGGCTAGTTCCTCGTCGAGTGCGGTGAGCCGATCGTGCAAACTGCTCATCGTGGCAACCAAATCGCTCAGCATCGGCCAGACGCCTTCTTCGTTCTGGGCTTGGCGGCAACGTTCCTCGGTGCGCGTGCGCGCGTCTTGGGCGTGCTGGAGCGCCTGCTCCTGAAATGCCTGGCGGCGCGGCGGCAGCGTACATTGCCGGACCGCCGCCGGCAATCCTTCGGGCGTTTCGCCCATTTCCAGAAAACGCAGCGCAAGCACTTCCGGACGCTCGGCCAACCGCTCCAGGACGACGTCCAAGGCCGCGGCGTTTTGAGACAAGAATAGAACCCGTTCGCCGCGCAGCGCCGCTTGCACAAGAATCTCCGTCACGACCCGCGATTTCCCCGTGCCGGGCAATCCGAGCACCAAGAACAGGTCTGGGGTCGCCAAAGCGCGACGGACCGCTTCGTGTTGCAATCGGTCCAACGCTGAATCGACGAACACGACCGGCTCGGCTGGGACCGGCGTCAGTTGATCCGTACGCCCAGCGAGAAGGTGATCCAGAACCCGGGACTTTCTGGCTGCTGCCTCGGACGGTATCTGGCAGCTCGGCGGAGGCGGAACGGCGGCTTGCGTAATTGTCGAAGGCGCGAGACCTTGTTGACCGGCGTCTCGAAACCACGTTTCCCAGTTTTCAAAGAGAAAAGTCTCCGCCTTCTTCTGAAAGGGGAACGGACCGAGCGACACGGTGACGGCCGCGAAGGTGCTTTCCGGACCTGTGCGTTCCCGCGCGGTCATGCGACATGGTCTCCATACATGTGTTTGTGCGTCATGGCAAAGTCGCCGGCCTAAGGATGAGTATTGAACTGGAAAAGTGGCATGCGCAGAATTGCCCAAGAAGAAAGGAAGCCAGATCGGGGTCAATTCCCCGAGAATTCAACCACATACTAGACGTATTAAACTCCCGAAGTTATCGGAATATCGCGGAATTCTCAAGAAAATACTCCGGTTTTTTGGCAAGTCTTAGCGGCATAGTTGACCCCACACTCCGCGTGGGAGGACCGGCGGCTTCCTTCTTTACACTGCCAGACGCGTGCCCCCACGCGGAGCGTGGGGTCTACTCAGTGCTCAGCACCTCGATGCTCACCCGACCCAATACGCGGATAACCGGCAAGAGCGGAGTCATCGCGCGCATATCGTGCCAGCTCTGGTCGGAGATTTTCAGGTGCGTTGCCCCGATCCCGCCCCGGCCCAAAGTCGCATCCAGGGCCCGCCATTCCCCCTCAACCCAAACTTCCGCCCACATGTGAAACGCAAATACCGGCCCCGAACGTACATCCGCGTAGATTAAGCCCAAGGCGGTGCGACTCGGGATGCCCTCGGCCCGGCACATTGCCGCCGTCAGCATCGCGAATTCCGTGCAGTCGCCCGTCAGCGTCCGGGCCACGTGGTCGGCAGTCGCCAACGCTTCGTGGCTGACGACTTTCATGTTAAGGTTAACCCATTTTTCGATGCGTTGGGCCTTTTTCCAAGGATCAGTCTCGGCCCCGGCCGCCTTTTTCGCCGATTCCCGAACCCTCGCATCCTTGCAGTTGATGAAGTATGAGCTTTCGAGAAAGTCCGTAGACGGCGCCGGCGTTTCTTTGGCATCTCCCCGGGCTCTTACCTCCAGTTCAATGGTATTACCATCGCTGCGGAGCACCTTTTGCCGTTCATCCTGCGAAAAAGTGGTAGCGGGGTCATCTTCATCGCGAATCGTGATCCGGTAACGAGCCCGCGAAGTCTCGTAAGGCCGAGCGATAGGTTTTTTCATGCGAACAAACTGGCCAAGCCCAATGTCGGTCAGTCCGCCGACCGCCGCTGGGTTGAGCGCGACCGCCTTGGTCGTGCGGTAGAGCGTGACGCGACCCAATCCGGGAATCTCCGCCTCGGAGCGCAGCGGCATGAGATCGTCGCCCAACCAGGCAACCAGGGGCGGCAATTGCACGTTTTGGATCTTTTCCGGAGTGCTGACGACTTTCAGCAGTTTGCGTTTTTCTTTGCCACCGAAAAGCTCGACCTGTTCGTAGTTCTTTGTTTCAACCTTTGTGTTGACGACGAGATTAATCGATGGCTCGAAACTAAGGTACGAAAACGTATCGCCTGGCTTGACGTCTTTTTCCTGCAGGAGTCGTTGTTGCCGATAGACGCCCAGCACCTTGTCATTCCAGGGCGCCGGCTGGAGCGGCTTGTTCTTATCCAGCGACAGCCGCAGCATATCGCCTTCGACAACGCCAACGAGGTCGAGTTGCTTGTTCTTGCCGAGGTAATGGCGCGTGAAGACGCTCAAAACCCTGCCTTCCACCGTTTCCCAATCGCCGCTTTCCATGCCCAGGTGAACGATCTGATTGAAGCGTTTGACGGAAATGCGCAGCTCAATGGTGGCGCGAATTTGCATGGTGCCGTTGCGCGGCACTTCTTCGACATAAGTGCGGACGTGGCCGGCGCGGCTGCCTTGCAAATAGGCGGCATCCCAGGCTTCCCAGAGGAGTTTGGCGTCCTGGGCCGGTGCGGCAGTCGCGCAAACGGCGAACACCAGCACGGCGGCGGCAGTTCGTTCGAGTGATTTCGGCATGAGCAATAATCCGTAGACGCAACCTGGGCAACTCCTCTGCATCTTAAGTCGGCATTTTCAAATTCACTAGGTTAATTCGTTATCGTCGGACTGGGCCCAACACCGGTTCTACATTTTGCGATGCAATTGTCACGCCGACTCCCAAAGGTCCTTTTGGCGCAACCCGACTCTTCCCAACTATTTTCACAATGCGCTTGCCAGTGGTGCGTAGAATGCGCCGTGGCATTGGCCGCACGGGAATTCTCGAACTATACTTGAACAGGCAACCGCAATCCCCCGCGGTCGGAACAGAACCCCTACCTTACCCGTCCTCCCCGAACGCAGGGAGTTTTCGTGAATTCGCAATTGTCTCAGCACCTCCGGGTGGAACGCTACGGCGACTTCTGGTTGACCGACGCCATCCGGCCGTCCCTCCAACGCCAGATCATACCGCGACAGGCGTACCGCATCGAAACCTACAAAGACAACAAAGCGGGCTTTCAGGTGCCCGTGCTGGCCGCTGCCGTCTCCCGTGAACAGCTTTTCGAGGTCTTCCTCGAGCTGCTCGATCCATTGGGCGAGGTCGTCGATGTCGTGCTGGAAACCAGCCACGACGCCGACGGCAGCCAACATCAAGACTTGTTTCGCGAACACATGGATCTGCCGATCTTCAAGAGCTACTGCTGCGAGTTCGAGGACCTCTTGCTCCACGACGGTTGCACCGGCGTGGCGGCGTTGTCCACGATCGCGCCCATGGAAGTGCAGTTTGACGAACACAAGCTCTTGGTCGTTTACGCCGCGGACATGCGGCCGTTCGAGCGCATCTTGCGGCAAAACGGCGTCGTCCGCGACGATAAGATGAAGCTCATAACCGAAGGCGAACATCTGCACAGCACCGACCCGCGCCACAGCAAGGAGTTCGACAAGTTCAGCTACTTGCTCGGAGTGGGCGAGGCCGTGGAACGCGTGAATTGGTAAGCATCGACCTCATTGGGGTCGGAACAGAAGAAGCTCGCGTGGTCAAGTGCCACGCGGGCTTTTTTCATTGAATCTCAAACTGTGCAACGGAGAATGAGGAACTGAGAATGAATAACGATTGCTCATTCTCCGTTCCTCATTCTCCGTTGATCTGTTAGCAATCCCTCGCTCGCGCGTCGGGCTTGTGTTAACTCTCTATGCGGGATTGACCACGCGCCCCATGAACAGGATGCTGCCGGTCGCGCGCTCGCGGATCAGGAACACGAATGGATGATCGGCGACAAACGTGGCCGGTTGCGGCGCCGACAGCGTCGGTTCCATGACAACCGCCGTGGAAGCTGCCGCCTCGGTTCCCGCCTCGTTCACGTCTACGAACGCCTTGTGCACGACGTGGCTGATGAAAAGCTTTTCGCGGCTGGTCATGCCGGAGAAATCGGCGTTTTTCGTGAACGCGTCTTTCATGCCCATCGCGCCCAGAGCGTCCTTGAGCATGAATTCCGCGATGACCTTGAACTTGGGCAACGCTAAAGTCACGATACGGTCGCCGAGCTTGCCGATCCATTTGTCGAGGTTGGCCGGCGTCATCTGCTTTTCCAGCTCGGGCAAGCCGTCTACCTTTTTCGGCAACAGCACAATCATCGAAAGTTCATAGCCCTCATAAGGAAGCTCGACGGCCGAGAATGTGCCGCCGTCCAAGAAGTTCGTTCGCCAAGTTTGATGCATCATCGGCACTCTGGCGACATTGTCTGGACTGACTTGAAATGCTTGCGGTTTGGTGTTCTTGTCCGAAAACGGGCGCAGCCAGGCAGCCTTGAAGTAAATCGCGTTGGTGAGCACTAACCGGCTGTCCGACGTCAAAATGCCCGGCTTGAGCAGCTCCTTGATCTTGTCTTGCGTCTCCTTTTCGACCCACGCGTTGATCGTCTTGCGGGCCGCTTCGGTGTCTGCCACGAAGTCGACTTCTTCGAGGCCGGCGCCAAAAGAACTCTGACCGATCTTCAAGAAGTCCGGCAAGAAGCCGTAGTCCTTCTGGCCCCACAATCGATTGGCGATCTGCAGCTTGTATTTCTGCTTGGGGTTCTTTTGCAGATCCTTGATGAGGTCCCCGAACGCCTGATGAAAACGAGGTCCTTCCCAAGGGAAGTGCAGGGCGGTTTTCATTTCGTGGGCAGTGTTGTTCTTGGCGCCGGCATAGGTCATCGCCAGCGCGTTCGAAATGCTGTAGGGAGAGAAGAACAGGTTGCCTTGCGCGTCGGCCAGCTTCGAGTACAGGTGGAGCGCAAAAGCATTGTTGCTCTGAGCGAGGGTTTTCACGTCGCCGCTTGCTTTTTCCTGCGTCGACGCCGGTTGCACCTGGCACATACCAGTCAGCACGATTGCGGCGAAGATCACTACATGCGCTTTCTTCATGGTTGCATCTCCTCGGTTACCCCCGCTCATCTTGACCTAGCAACGACGAACCGCCAAGCGGAAAGTTTGGCTGCGATGCTGCTACGACATGTCGCTCTAGATCATGACGTTGCCGCTTTCGACACCCGTGTTTGGAGGCAGCGGCAAGACGGCCTCACTGCCGTTGCCGAAGAAATTGTTCGTTACCATGACCTGCCGGCAGTTCGCACCGACGTTCAGCGCTCTGCGAAAGCTCGCGTCGTCGGCCGGTCCACGGATCGTGCAATCCGCAACTCGCGCGGTGGTGCAGTTATCCAACAAGATGCCGCTCGTGCGCGCATTGAGGATTTGCACGCCGGTCACATTCACGTCTTGGCAATCGCGCATCTCGATGCTTGCGCCGACCGGATCGGCGGCCGGCCGGGTGTGCTGCACGATGAGACCCGTTAGACTCAGGTTGCGGCAGTTGCGGAAGACGAGCTGATCCGTGGACGCGCCTTGATACTCCGGATTGTGGTCGATGCTGTTGACGCCGATCACCAGATGTTCGCAGCGCTCGGCCCAGATGGCTTGCCGGTAGCCGCTATAGATGCTGTTGCCGGATACGACCACGCCGCGGCAGCCATGTAAATCGAGTGCGCGCGTCTGGCTGCCGATCAGGTTGCCGGTGATGGCAAAGAGGCCTACCGCGTTGGGATGATCCGCATGTCCCAAGAAGCGGACATTCGCGCCGCCGGGCGTTTGCACTGCTTGAATTGTGTTGCCCACCAGCGTGCCTTCGCGTACGGTGCCGTCGCGGCAATCGAAAAGCACGTCGGCGCTCGCGTCCGCCTTCAGGTCGTGGTTGTATTCGATATCGTTGCTGCAAATCTGGATGTTGCGGATTTCGCTGCCCACGACAGCAATGCCGCCGCGTTGGTTGTAACTGATGTGATTGCCGTGGATGTTGGTTTGGTGCAGGTTGACGCGTTCGAGAAAGATGCCGATGCCGGAATTGTTGTAGATATGGCAGTCGGCGACGAGCACATTGCGGTCGCGGTTGGCAAGGTGTATGCCATGGCGTACCCGGCGGATCAGGAGGCCGCGCAAAGTCGGCTGCATGACGCCTTCTATGCGCACCCCGTCGGCCTTGGGGTGCCGGCCTTCAATTTCCAGATCGCTCAGCGTCGGCAGCCGTTCCTTTTGCCAAACGTCCTCTTCAAAATGCGCAGGCAAGGCGGATCGGCGATGCGAACCAACCAGATGAAACGCCGGCCCCGGACCGGTCATGACGATCTTCGCCGCGCCGCCCGCGCCTTGAATGGCGATTCGGCCGTGGAGCGCCAGCGGGACATGAAGTGGCGCCGAAAGGACATAATCGCCGCGCGAAAAGACGAGATGTCCGTCGCCGCGCTGGATGGCGTGGGTCAAGGCGGCAGTATCGTCCGTGACGCCGTCGCCCTTCGCGCCAAAATCACGCACGTCGGTCATGGTAGTATTCTAGAGAGCCACGGCCGCAAGGAAGCGGAAACAGCGCGAGGCGCGTATCCTACCGGACGCGGCTCTTTTTAGCTGGCGTTCAGGACGGGCGAAGTGAGAAACTTGGGCGCTGTGTTGCCTGGCCGCCGCCGCGCATGCTCCACCAGGCGCGCCACGAATTCCGCATATGATATATCGACGGCGGCCAAGCACGTGGCGAAGCCCGCGCCGATGCTGATGTCCGGATTGGGGTTCACTTCCAGAATAAAGGGCTTGCCGGCGGCGTTGACCCGGAAATCGACCCGTGCGTAGTCGCGGCAGCCGAGCAACCGATAAGCCCGCTTCGCCAGCGCGCCTAAGCGCCGAGACAACTTGGGATCGATATCGGCAGGGTATTTCGTCGGCGTCCCCTGGTAATCGATCGAATCCGGTTTCCACTTGCCGTCGTAAGTGAGAATGGGCCAGACGCCTTCCTTCTGTGCGAAGACGATTTCCCCCGGCGGCAGTAACTCCAGCTCCGGCAACTCGACGAGCGCCACGTTGAATTCCCGGCCGTCCACAAACTCTTCCACGAGCACCGGCGACCCATAGGCTTCGAGAATCACAGCCACGCGATTCTCCAATTGCTCCTGGTTCGTGCACACGCTGTCCTGGTTGAGGCCGACGCTGGCGTCGGTGCGCGCCGGCTTGACAATCACCGGAAAAGTAAGGGAGCAAGGCACGATCGGCAACTCGTCCACGACAAGGAAGTCCGGAGTCGGCAGGCCGTTGCCGCGTAAGAGTTGTTTCGTCCAGTCCTTGGCGCGGGCCAGGCTCAACGTGTGCATCGGCGAGCCGGTGAATGGTATGCAGCGCCATTGCAACAGCCCCGCCACGTAGGACTCGGTTTCCGGGTCATGGCAATGTCCCTCGAAGAGGTTGAAAACGACGCGCGGCCGGCGGCGGCGCAGCTCTGTCCAGAGCACGCGCGGATCGTGTTTCAGTCCGAACTCCGAGACGCGATAGCCGGCTTCGTCCAGCGCGTCGGTCACATTGCGGACGCCTTCCAGAATCAAGTGTTCCGAGTCGGCGTCCGGATGGTCTAAAGGAAGAAGGGGCCGGTTATAGAGCACAAGCACGTGTGGAGCAGCCATGCGGCACCTCAAGGATTCCAGATCCGTTCACGTTTCGCGCTCGCGGCGTCCGTTGCCGCGGCGCAGGATGCTGCGAGCGCGAAACGTAAACGGGTTTACTTCAAGCCGTATCGTTCCAGCGCTGCGTTCACGATCGTTTCGATCAGCCGGCTGTAGCTCCAGCCGACCAGGTTTGCCATGATGACCAGGTCGCTGTCGTCCGGATTCAAGCCGGGCAGCGGGTTCACCTCAAGGAAATGCGGCGTGCCGTGCTCGTCCAATCGAAAATCGACGCGCGCAACGTCTCGGCAACCTAAAGCCCAGTAGGCATCTAACGCCGCTCGCTCTACGAGCTCCAAATGGCGCGGACGCAGTTTCGCCGGACACTCGTAGTCCACAAGCCGGCGATAGTCCCTTTTGATTTCCAGGCTGTAGATGAAGTGATCTGTTTTCTGTTTCGGCGAGACCTTCATCACGCCAAGGATTCTTGGCGGACTGTTTCCATAAATCCCAACAGTTAGCTCGTCGCCTGGCAAATAGGGCTCGATCATGATCGGCTGTCGGTGATCTCGTCGCAAGGATTCGACAATTCCCGGCAAGTCATTCGGAGTTTTGACGAAGCAATTCTTTCGAATGCCCTTGCTGGAACCTTCCCAGACGGGCTTGACTACTACGGGAAACGGAAGCGTTGCTGGCTTTAGTCGCTCCAAAGGATCTTGATCGGGGCCAACTACGATGCCCCAGGCAACCGCAACTCCCGTTGCTGCCACCAGTTTCTTAGCGCAATCCTTGTCCAGCGTCACCGCCATCGTCAACGGATCGGAGCCGGTGAAGGGAATGCCGAGCATCTCCAATACCGCGGGCACGCGCGCTTCGCGCGATCGGCTCACCCCGGTCCCTTCGGCGAAATTGAAAACGAAGTCGGGCGGATCGTCCAAGACCTTGCGCAGAAACTCTTCATTGTCGCCCAGGAGGACAACCCGGTGCCCCAAGCCGCGCAAGGCCGCGGCGATGGCTTCGATCGTATGCGGGCTGTCGAATTCTTCCTGAAGATCGTCCGGCGCGTGCCCATCGACCGGCCCGGCCGTCTTCAAGTCAAAGGTGATGCCAATCTTCATAATGGTGGATGGTGAATGGTGGATAGTGAATGGTGAATGTCGCCATCCACCGACCACCATTCACCGTTAACGCGCGGTCGCGCCGACCGGCTCAAGCTCCTCCATGATCTTTTTGGAATCCGCGCCGCCGTTTCCATGGCCGGCGGATCCGCAGTTGTCGTTTTGGCGCACGAGCAGCGAGCGCCGTTTTGCGCGGCGCCGGGCCATACGTTCGCTGTTGTCCGGCATAAGCACTGTGCGGTTGCCGGTCACCAATTCGCTGACGCCGCGCGTCGTTGTTGTTTTCACGGTCGCCGGCTTGTCTTCGGCCTGGTAGCGGACGAGCATGCCTTCATAGTTGCGCAGCACCACGGCGTCGTCCGATGCGGACACGAGGTAATTGGGCAAAAGAGGAATCTTGCCGCCGCCGTGCGGAGCGTCGATGGCATAAGTCGGAATGGCGAGGCCGGACATGTGGCCGCGCAGCCCTTCCATGATCTCCAAGCCCTTCCAGATGCTGGTGCGGAAGTGGCCCGCCCCGGTGACTGGATCGCAATGGAACAGATAGTATGGCCGAATCTTGACGCGCAACAGGGCCCGCATGAGTTGCCGCATCGTCTCCAGGTCGTCGTTGACGCCCTTCATCAGCACCGTGTGGTTGTTAAGCGGCATGCCTGCGCGCAAAAGCGACTTGCAAACTCGGGCCACCTCGGGCGTAACCTCGCGCGGATGATTGAAATGCGTCTGAATCCAGACCTTTTCCGCCGAGGCCAGAATTTCCACAAGCTCTTTGTCGTAAAGCTTTTGCGGCAATGTCGTCGGCACGCGCGTGCCGATGCGGACCACGTCCACGTGCGGCATGTCGCGCAACGCATTAAGGAAGAAACGCAGCTTGTTGTAGGGCAGCGTGAGTGGATCGCCCCCCGATACGATCACGTCGCGTATTTGCTTGTTCTGCCGAATGTAGTCGAGCATGCGCTCGTCATTGTGGCTGATGGCGTCCCAGCCGCCGCGCACCATGGTCGCTCGTTTGCGCGTGCAAAACCGGCAATACATGGTGCAGACATGCGTGGTCACCATGAGCACGCGGTCCGGATAGCGGTGCGTGATGCCCGGCACTGGGGAATCCTTGTCTTCCTCGAGCGGGTCTTCCAACTCGAACGAAGACGTGGCTTCGAGCGGGCTGGTCACGGATTGCAAGCGAATTGGATCGCCCGGATCGTCCGTGTTGATGAGCGAGAAGTAGTAAGGAGGGATGGCGAGCTTGTACTCCGCTTCGAGAGCGCCGATGGCTTCGAGTTCCTCCTCCGAGAAGGGAAGAAGGTCGCGGAGTTGTCTGACCGAACGGATGGCGTTTTGCGACTGCCAGCGCCAATCGTCCCAGTTTTTCTTGGAGACGTTGCGCCAGAGCGGATGGCGGCGCGGCTTACCGGGAGGTTCGTCGTCCTCTTGGCCGTACTCCGTTACCTGGACGCGCTGCGGGTTGAGCCCGGTAGGCTCTTCCGTTTGGCTCATAAAAAATGTGGTGCCTCCAACAAGACCAAGATATCCAAGACGCCGCCTAAGTTGTGTCAACGTCGTGCAACGCAATCGTCGGCTGCATCTTCCCTTAGAGAAAAGATGTTAACTTTAAGTTTCGAAATTACAAGAGGTAAAACTGGGAGTTGCGCCGATTTTCAAAAAAAACTCATTGAGCGCGCCGATGCGGCACGCGCGTTGCCCTGAGTATTGTCACGCCGCGCGCGCTTCGAACGTCGATTCACGACGCGCAATCGCGCCAAAACTTTTTTCGATTTTTCGCTCTTCCACTCAGCGCCACTTGAGTTTCGCGCTCGAGAATCTCCGGTCAACACTAGCCCGACGCGCTAGCGAGCGCGGACGTGTCGCCCGAGAGAAATGCATCCCATTGCAATGATTCTGTGAGGAATCCTGGCGGCAAAGGACTTTCGCCCGCGCAACCCGTCCGCCCTCGCTAGCGCGTCGGGCTAGTGTTGCATGGTCAGGGAAGACGGCGTTGTGCCGCCGCTTCGCTCAGGATTTGGGCCGACCGTTCGACTGGGTGACCTTTTCGGACTTGGTGCGTCCGTCAAACCTCATCGGCAGCTTCGATCCCACGTTAGTATTCAAGTTCGGCTATGCGACACAAGCGTTCGTGCCGGGACCGTTCACCATCTCCGCTCTGCAAGGAGGTGTTTTCCTCGCCAACGAGATGTACCGCGGCGACGAATACGTCCTCAACACGCTGCTCGACGCGCTGGAAGAGCGGAAGCTCTACATCCCAGCGCTCAGAACCTGGTATCAAGTCGACAAACAGTTCTATCTGATCGCGGCGATGAACCCGAACGAGCAGCGCGGCACCAGGCGCTTGCCGGGAGCTGTAAAGGACCGGATCAAAGTCTGGGTTCAGCTTGGCTATCCCAAGCGCGCCGTCGAGCAAAAGATTGTTCGCACCCATTGCGGCGAGTATGAGTTGTCGGCCGCGCGAATCGAGTCGATCCTGGAGCTCGTCCATTCGACGCGCGAGGAGCCGGCCGTTGAATTGCCTGCCTCTATCCGCTCATCGATAGGCATTGCCCGGCTGTCCGCGGAGCGCGCCCGGCGCCTGAGCGTCCCCGTGGACAACACCATCGTCGCCCAGGCGGCCCAGTTGGTGCTGTCCGAAGCGATCAAAATGAAGCCAGGGCGCAACGTGCATAGCTATCTCGAGAACCTGCTGACCCGCGTGCTGGGAACCACAGGGGCATAAGAATGAAGCGCGATCCCCTGTTCTACCGCTTTTTCAAGGAGTTGCCGAGCTGCTTTTTCCAACTGATCGGCCGATCCGA
>JAKEFD010000159.1 GCA_022616245.1 Gemmataceae bacterium | reverse complement strand
TAGACGCCATAAGGGAATCGCTTGACCTGTACCATGCGCACTGTTTTGTTGACGATTGCAAAGGCATCGGGCGTTTCAAGAATCCTCTCCAAGGCTACTCGCACAGCTTCGTCGAAGCGGTCACCAAGGCCGACCTTTTGCGCTTCGTAGTGGTCCCGTGCTTCATCAAATTCCTCCTTTGCGGCGTCAACCAGGATGGCGATCATCGCTTACCTTTCTTCCGCAACGCTGGAAAGACCTCCTCGGCAGGAATCCCTTTCATTTCGCCTCGCCGGTAAGCTTCGAAACGCTCCTCTGCTATGCGCGCGCCTTCCAAGATAATCTGCTCTTGTTCGAGGCTTCGGAGGAGTTTTTTGGCCAGTGCAACTCGGCTCTTGCGTGAAAGCGCAAGGACATTCTTGACAAGTGTTTTTTCTTTCGTGGTCATTGTTTTGGCTCCATTGCAAATTCCTTGAATACGTCGTCATGGTCGGTCAGTCGACCTTCATCGACATCCTTGAGACCCGCTTCAATTCTCTGCCGCATGTAAATCCGATACATGACGTCATCCCAACTGCAATCGTCCGGAAGAGAATTTGCGAGTTCGATGAATTCTTCCTTCACGCTTTTCATCGGTGCCCCTTGCTATCCCTTCGTTATTGTCTCATCCAAATTCAGAATCACGCTCGACACCATGGTCCACGCCGCCAGTTCCGCAGGGGCGATGCGTTCGTCGCGCGGGGATTCGCCGACCGCGAGCAGCTTGAGTGCGGCTTCTTCGTTCTGCCGGTAGCGGGCCAGTTGCTTTTCCAGGACGCCGCGCAAGACGCCGAGTTCTTTCTCGCCGGGCGTGCGCGCGGTGGCCAGACGGAAGGCTAACGTCAAGCGGTCGTCCGTGGTCTGCGCTTCCTTCAGTAACCGCTCGGCCAGTTTGCGTGCCGCTTCGACATAAGTCGGATCGTTCATCAGCACCAGCGCTTGCAACGGCGTATTCGTTCGGCTGCGGCGCACGGTGCACACTTCGCGATCGGGGGCGTCAAAGGTCGCCAGTTGCGGCGGCGGCGACGTGCGCTTCCAGAACGTGTACATGGTGCGGCGATACAGATCTTTGCCCTTGCTTTGCACGAAGAATTGTGCCGTCCAGTTTTTGCTGTCGCCGCGCGAGTGCAACTCTTGCCACAGGCCGGCGGGCTGATAGGGCGAAACGCTCTTGCCGCCGATTTCACGGTTGAGCAAACCGCTTACTGCTAGTGCCTGGTCGCGGATGAATTCAGCCTGCAAGCGAAAGCGCGGGCCGCGCGCGAGCAGGCGGTTTTCCGGATCGCGCGACACGAGGGCCGAAGTGACTTTGGAGGATTGGCGGTAGGTAGCGGAGGTGACGATCAGGCGAACGAGGCGCTTGGTCGACCAGGAAAGGTCGTTATCGTCGCCGGCGCTATCCCGCTTCCTTACGGGCGCGGCTCCGACTGGGGAGGGTTGCATGAACTCGACGGCGAGCCAGTCGAGCAGTTCGGGATGGCTGGGAAGCTCGCCCTGAGCGCCGAAGTCTTCGACCGTTTTGACGAGGCCGGTGCCGAAGAAGAGTTGCCAATAGCGGTTAACGATGACGCGCGCCATGAGAGGATGCGACGGATCGACGAGCCAGCGCGCCAGGCCGAGGCGGTTCGGCGGCGCGTCCTTCGGCAGCGGCGTGAGCGCGGCGGGCACACCGGCTTGCACTTTGCCGGCCTTCTTGTTGTATTCGCCGCGCACCAAGAGATGCGTGTCGCGCGGCTTGGCAATATCTTGCATGACCATGGTGGAGGGGATTAGCTGGCGAAGTTTGTCGCGCTCTTTCTGAAGTCGCGTCAACTGGTCCTTTTGTTCCTTGGCGGCGGCATCCGCCTTTTTCACGCTGGCAGCCAGGGACTCGATTTCGGTGTCGAGCTTGGCGAGAGCTTCTTTTTGCTCCTTGGTTGGCAGCGACAAGAGCGGCGCGGCGTTGCCCTTGGCGCCGTCCAGACCGCTCTCCGGCACGTTGTTGAAGAAGGCGTAGAGCTGATAAAACTCTTTTTGTGAAATGGGATCGTATTTGTGGTCGTGGCATTGAGCGCAGGTCATCGTCAGACCGAGCCAGACTGTCGCCGTAGTGTTGACGCGATCGACGATGTAGTTGTTGAGGTACTCCTCCGGAATCGCGCCGCCTTCGAAGTTGATCATGTGATTGCGGTTGAAGCCGCTGGCGATCTTTTGCGGCAGTGTCGCGTCCGGCAAGAGATCTCCGGCGAGCTGATCGACGGTGAATTGATCGAAGGGCAAGTCGCGGTTGAAGGCTTCGATGACCCACTCGCGCCAGCGGGTCATGTCGCGGCCGGAGTCGATGTGGTAGCCATGCGTGTCGGCGAAACGGGCAGCGTCGAGCCAGTCGACGGCCATGCGCTCGCCATAGTGCGGCGAGCTCAGGAGGCGATCCACGAGCTTTTCGTAGGCGTCGGGGTTTTTGTCGGCGATAAATGCATCCACCTCCATCGGAGTCGGCGGCAACCCGGTAAGGTCGAGCGTGAGCCGGCGAATGAGCGTGACGCGGTCAGCTTCGGGCGACGGTTGCAGTTTCTCGCTTTGCAATCGCGCGAGAATGAATCGATCGATGCCGTTGCGCGGCCAAGCGGCATTTACCTTTGGAAGACTAGGGCGCTTTGGAGCAACGAACGCCCAATGTTTTGAATAAGCTGCGCCTTGGTCGATCCAGCGCTTCAAGAGGTCGATTTGCTGCTGCGAGAGTTTCTTGTCGGTCTTGGGCGGCGGCATGCGCTCGGTGGGAGACTCGGACGTGACGCGATAAACAAGCTCGCTGTCCGCGGACTTGCCGGGCACAATCGCATGCCCGCCGCGGCGCAGCTTGGCGAACGCGCCTTCCTGGGTGTCGAGCCGCAGCTTGGCTTTGCGCTGCTCTTCATCCGGGCCATGACAAACGAAGCAGTTTTCGGAAAAGATGGGGCGGATGTCGCGGTTAAAGTCGACGGTGGTGGGCGGAGACGGCGCTGCTTGTTCATTGGGGCGAACGTCAAAAGACGCCGCGCCGACGGCAATAATCGCGAAAGCAATGATGCGAGTCATTCCAACCAACTCCAGAGAGAATAGAGTCACCCGCTGGGTGTATTCTCTCTGGAAAACCGGAGAGGTTCAATAGTCTGGTCGCGCGACGCGAACGCTGAACGGTCTATCGGGAGTTGTTAATCCATGTCGAAGCGCTCGTTGGGAGGAAAGGCTGTGAACCAGCGGGCCAGATCGCGGGCCACCTTGCTGAGATAGCGGGCGCGATACTGCATGGAGCTAAGGCCGCTGGGGTCTTCGTCGCGGCTCGTGGAGCGATAGTTCTCTTGGAAGATGATCGTCTCGCCGGCCGGCTTGGCTACGTCGACCGCCGTTACGCTAATCTCGCATGCGCCGCGATAGAGCGTGTTGGCGCTTCCCCTGGGGTACAAACTCATGTCCGTGATTTCCAAGCTCACCACATAGTCGGCTTTGAGCTTTTCGCCGATTTCTTGAAGAGAGAGAGTGTTGCCGCCGACCTGATTCATGACGCCGCGGACTTGGGCGGGCGGCACGATCTTGACTTTCTCTTTGTTCTGGCCGCAGCGTTTGCGCAGCTCCATAGCCAATCGTTCCGCAAGCTCGCCGTCAGCAGGCATGAGTTCCGGGCGCGTTTCCAGATTCGTGAACGTGGAGTGGATCGCGACAGTAACTTCCTTGTCCGCTGACGCTAATTTGCACTTGGCCGGCACCTTGTCATCGACCCACGGCATCAAGAGAAAGCCGAGCGACGTCGGGCTGCAGCCTATCGTCAGCCACGCGCCTCCCAAGATCAAGGCGGACCAAAGCCAGACTTTCGATTGGCGCGAAGTGGACATGACTCTCCTCCATGAGAGATTTTGGATTTTCGATTGGTGATTCTTGATTGCGTTGCACTAATCGAAAATCAACAATCCGAAATCCAAAATCATAAGTCCCAATACGCAAGGGCTAATACCACGCCCCAGCGGACAAACATCACAATGAAAAAGCCGACGAGCAGCTGTAAAGACCAATGGCGCCAAAACCAAAGAAGTAGAATCCGGCCCTTGACAGCACTCATCACTCCCCAGGGAACGAGCGCCAGTCCGGCGACTACGAGCGCCGTGCCCAGGAAATTGGCTTGCACGGAATGCCACAAGTCGCCGCGGACGGCCAGAGCAAAGCTGCTCGTCATCCCGCACGATGGGCATGGCAACTTGGTCAGTTCCTTGAAGGTGCAGGGTGGGAATCCGAGCTGCCGGTGCGAGCCTTCGAGCCAGACCTTGCCGTCCTTGTACGGATTGACGACGAAGGCGATGCCGAATACGCCGAGCCAAATCGCGGCCATCAGCACCAGGGCGCCGCGGACGAGCCAAGGCAGTGCCAAGCGGCGTCGGCGCAATCGTCGTTCGTCAAACACAGACACGGAAGGCGGCACAATAACGAAATACCCGTCTGGTGCAAGGCGAATACGGTGGATGGTGGACGGTGGATGGTGGATGGATATGAACGATCGGGCAACTCTGGCAAGTTAGGCACCGTCCTCCCTTCGCCATTCACCATTCGCCATTCACCATCCACCATTCATTACTCCGGCCAGTCGCCGCTAAACACCTCCACGGCGGGGCCGGTCATGTATACGCGGTTGTCTTTTTCGGACCATTCCAAATGCAAATCGCCGCCGGGCAGGTGCGCGGTGATCTTGCGTTCGCCGCGGCCTGTTAATGCGCCGGCGACCGCCACAGCGCACGCTCCAGTGCCGCAGGCAAGCGTGATGCCGCTGCCGCGCTCCCAGGTGCGCATGGTCACTTCGTTGGGCGAATGCACCTGGACGACATGGACGTTGACGCGCTTGGGGAAAATCTTCGCGCTTTCCAAAACAGGCCCGATTTGCCAAAGGGTGACCTTGGCCACGTCTTGGCAATAGAGAATGACGTGCGGATTGCCCATCGAAACGCACGTCATGCGCAAATCCAGACCGCATTCGCTGACCCAGCGGGGTTCGAGACTCAAGCTGTCGGCGGCAAAAGCATGATTGACGACACGCGGGCCGGGCAAAGTCGTGGGGATTCTCTCTGCCTGGAGAATCGGCTTGCCCATGTCGACGCGAACTTGGCGGACCTTGTCGCCGGCGATTTGCAATTGCAGCGTGAGCACGCCGCGGCCGGTCTCGATGGTCAGCGTCGGCTTTTTGGCGATCCCGTAGTCGTGGACGTACTTGGCGACACAGCGCACGCCGTTGCCGCACATTTCTGCTTCGCTGCCGTCGGCGTTGAACATGCGCATGCGCGCGTCGGCTTTTTCGGACGGGCAAATGAGGATGAGGCCGTCGGCGCCGACGCCGAAGTGCCGGTCGCTGATCTTGCGGGCCAACTCCGGCAGGTTCGTCGGCAGCCGCTCCTTGAAGGCGTTGACGTAGATGTAATCGTTGCCGCAGCCTTGCATTTTCGTGAAGCGCATTATTCCCCCGCTCGTAGGACCGCGCCGCAATCCAGGCGGAATCCAGGCAACAGCTTCGTTTCGTAGTGATCGCCGGCACTCAGCGTCATTTCGGACCACTTGCCTCGGGAGCGTCGCAGCACGAGGATTTGCCCCTTGGCGGGATCCACGATCCAATACTCCTTGATTCCCAACGCGAGATATTCTTCGCGCTTTTCCACTAAGTCGCGCAGTTCTGCGCCCAAGGATACCACCTCGATTACGATTTCCGGAATCCAGTGGAACCAGAAATCTTCTTGACGAGGTGGCTTCTTCTTGTAGATGGCCAAATCGGGGTGACGTTCGCTTTCGAACTCCCCGACCAGGAGTTTGCATTCCATGGCGCCCAAAACGATTTGGATTTGTTCCGGGTGCAAGGCTTTGTAAAGCGCCGCTTGGTCGCGCAAATACGCAACCTTGCACGCGTGCGGATAGGCCGGGACATCGGACACTGTGACAACCCCCCGCGAGAGTTCATAAAGGTAACCTTCCTGTATGTCGACCGGTTCAAATTCGCGCAGGGACATGTGCCGGCCCTGGTCTGTTGGACCGATTTTCTTGCGGATGGCCCGAATCATCGCTGTTCTCCGACAAAAAATGCCGATTCCTTTCAAGAGTTTGCCAATTCGCCGGATTCGTCGGCAGTTGACGCAGTGGCTACCTCAATGCTCCCTACGATGCTCACGCATTCTTTCAAGAAGGCTTCAAGATACTGAAGTTGTCCTACTTTGGATCGGGAGAAAAAATGCACTTCTTCCGATTCCAAATTCACCTCCCGATACCAACCAAATGCTTTCTTGTCCTTCCACTCGAACACCGAACCAACTTCGAGACGCTGCGCGGCTTCCTTGTCGACGCGCGCCTTGTCGGTCGAGAAACACAGAATCTCAGGATGCCCCATGTCGACGCCAATCCAGTACTTGCGATTCTCAAGGTAGACACCGAAGTATTGGAGCGTTGCTTCGATGTAAGCGCTTGTCCCACAGGCTTTGGCCGCTTCATACAGCATGTCGCCCAGCGTTCGCAGAGCCTTGACGCCGCCAGAAAGTTCCCAGGTCACTTGTCCTATGCTCATGTTTCTTTCCTCAAGAAAGCCACGGAATTGTCTAACCAAGAATTCGCTGACTGCTTTGAAGGTGCGCTCAACAGATTGTTGTCGAAGCCACTCCGCGATCTCATGCCAACGCCGAAAGACATCGGGCTGCACCGGACTGCCCTCGAAAGATACCGGATACCTCGTTAAGAGCACCAGGCACTTTTCATCGATGCCGGATTGGTCGAGAATACCGCGATACTTTCGTAATTGCCCGATGTGTGCTTCGGATTCCGATTTGACCTCAATGATAGCAAAATGCCTGGGAGTTCGAAACTCTATGTCCGGAGTGCCCTCTCCTTGAACAATCTGAGTGCGAACGTCCACAAGCTTCGCCTCTTCCGGCTTCAATTGGATTCGACCAGCAGTCAGAAACGCTATCAGCCCAACACCGGCTTCGGACTCGTGATCCAGCAAATGTTGACCAAGGTGGGCGAACGCTTCGGTCAGGAAATTCTCGTCTTGCCTCGACGCCCACTTGTGAAGTCGTACCAGCAGATTGTTCTCGGGCGATTCCATTTGCATCATTCCCACTCGATCGTCGCCGGCGGCTTGCTGCTGATATCATACACGACCCGATTCACCCCTTGCACCTTGTTGATGATCCGAGTCGATATCTTGGCCAGCAGTTCATACGGCAGGTGCGACCAATCGGCGGTCATGTAATCGTCGGTCTGCACAGCACGGACAGCGATGACGTTTTCGTAAGTGCGGCCATCGCCCATTACTCCGACCGTCTGAACCGGCAACAACACCGCGAAAGCCTGCGCGGTCTGCCGGTACCAGCCGGATTGCTTGAGTTCCTCCAAGAGAATCGCGTCGGCTTGACGCAGGACTTCCAAGCGCTGGGCGCTCACCGGACCCAGGCAACGCACTGCTAAGCCCGGCCCAGGGAAGGGGTGACGCCAGACGGTTTGTTCCGGCAGTCCCAATTCCAATCCGAGCCGGCGCACTTCGTCTTTGAAGAGGTCTTTCAAAGGCTCAACGAGCTCGAAACCGAGTTCCTTGGGCAAGCCGCCGACGTTGTGGTGCGTCTTGATGTTGGCCGCCGGACCGTCTGCGGCCGCGCCGCTTTCGATCACGTCAGGATAGAGTGTGCCTTGGGCCAAGTATTTCGCATTGCTGATGTGCCGCGCTTCGTCCTTGAACACATCGATGAACACGTGGCCAATGATGCGGCGTTTCTCCTGCGGATCGCTCACACCAGCCAGCGCCTCGAGAAAGCGCTGGCGGGCATCGACCACGTGCAAGTCAGCCTGGAAGTTGCCGCGGAATGTGTCGCGCACCGCGTCCGCCTCGCTCTGGCGCAACAGGCCGTTGTCCACGAAAATGCAGGCGACTTGGGGGCCGACCGCCCGTAGCAAAAGTGCCGCCACAACGGAAGAATCAACGCCGCCGGACAGTCCGCAGATGACGCGGTGCTTGCCGATGCGTTGCTTGAGTTCGGCAATCGTTTGCTCGATGAACGATTTGAGCTGCCACTTTCCCGTGCAGCCGCAGATTTCGTAAAGGAAGTTGCGCAGAATCCGGCTGCCGTAGGCGGTGTGGCTAACTTCCGGGTGGAATTGAAGTCCGAAGACCGGCCGCGTCCGATGGCGCAGCGCCGCGACAGGGCACGTCTCGGTTGCGGCGAGTGGTACGAAGTTCTTATCCACCACCTGAACCTGGTCGCCGTGACTCATCCAGACTATGGTCTCTTCCGGCACACCTGCAAACAGGCCGTCCATTTCATAAACTTTCAGGTGGGCCCGGCCGAACTCGCGCGTCGCCGCCGGCTGCACCTTGCCGCCCATGAGGTGGCAAGCGAGCTGCATGCCGTAGCAGATGCCAAGCACCGGTACATTCAACTCAAAGATTTTTGGGTCGCAGTGCGGCGCTCCCTTGTCATAGACGCTGGCAGGGCCGCCGGAAAGGATGAGGCCACTGGGTGCTAGCTCCATGACACGTTCCGCGGAAAGGTCGTGACGCACGATTTGGCAGAAAACGTTTTGCTCGCGCACCCGCCGGGCAATGAGCTGAACGTACTGCGCGCCGAAGTCAAAGATGAGGATGCGTTCTTGATTCATGTTTATTAAGAATGGAACCGCAGATGCACGCGGATGAACGCAGCTGGTACGGAAGAGTGAAAAAATCAGCGACGTCTCTTTCACTTTCTTTTCTTAGCTGCGTTCATCTGCGTCCATCTGCGGTTCCCACCTCCGTCTGCGGTTCCAACCTCCCCAATTCCACTGAGCGATTCGTGGCGGCTTCGACGGCATCGATGAGGGCGGCGCGAAAACCGCCGCGCTCCAAAGCATGCAAGCCGGCCATGGTGGTGCCGCCGGGGCTGGCCACCTGATCCTTGAGCACGGCCGGGTGCAAACCGGTCTCGAGCAGCATTTTCGCCGCGCCGAAGACCGTCTGAGCCGCTAACTGCGTAGCCACGTCGCGCGGCAGGCCCACGCGCACGCCGGCGTCGCTGAGGGCTTCGATCAAGACGAAGATGTAAGCCGGCCCGCTGCCGGAAAGTCCCGTGACCGCGTCGAGCAGCATTTCGGGCAAGGCAAATGCCTTGCCGACAGCGTTCAAGAGGCGTTCTACGACACGCAAATCCTCGGTCGTGGCAGACGTGCCGGCGGCATAGCCCGACGCGCTGGCGCCAACCAAACAGGGCGTATTCGGCATCACGCGGACGATGCGCTTATCGGGACCAAGGTCGCGCGAAAGCTGCGCCAACGAAACGCCGGCCGCGATCGAGAGAATCAAGTGTTGCGCCGTGAGCGCTGATCGAATCTCCGCCAGCACCGCCGGCATAGACTGCGGCTTAGTTGCCAGGACGACGAGATCGCTCTGGGAAACTACCTGCCGATTGTCCTGAGTGACCTTGGCGGCCGTGGCCTGTGCGAACTGGTTTCGCGCTTGTGGGATCGGATCGCTAGCCTGAAGGTGTTCGGCAGTGGTCAGCCCGGCTTGTAGCCAGCCGCGGGCCAATGCAGTGGCCATTTTACCGGCGCCGACAAAGCCGATGCGGACCTGGGGAACGTTCGACATCGCAAAGTCCCCAAAAGCAAATGGATGTTCTAGAGACAAGACTTCCGAAGTCTAGGAGACTTCGGCAGTCTCTATACTCTAGCACCATGTCGTTGCAAACACCCGACTGGCTCGCGCGCCGCGGCGGCACCGCCAAGCTCGGCAGCGACGGCCAAACCTGGTTCGTCATTCTGGACAGCAAGCCGAATTACGCGCTCACGCCGGTCCCCGTGGGCGGCAATTTCAGCTGCTACCTACGGCAGACGATCAACGGCCGACGCCTGAACTGCCCGGGATCGTGGACGAGCGCGGAGGACGCAATCCGCGGCGGATTGGAAGTGCTGCGCAAGCTACTCGGCTGGGAATAGTAGACCACACGCTCCGCGTGGGGGGGCGCGAGGTCTACTTTGCAGGAGCCCGAATCATGTCAAAGCCCGAACTCGTCGATGTCATTGACGAAGCCGGCAACACCGTCGGCGTGGTCACGCGCGAGGAGATGCGCGTCAGGCGCTTGTCGCATCGCTGTGTCTATGTGCTCGTCTTTAACGCGCGCGGCGATCTGTTCATACACCTGCGCACTCCCTCCAAAGACGTATTTCCGTCGCACTGGGACGTAGCGGTGGGCGGCGTGCTGCTGGCGGGAGAGTCGTTTGCCCAAGGCGCGCGCCGCGAGTTGCGGGAGGAGTTGGGCATCGACGCCGAGGCTGAGGACTTGTTTCCGTTTCGTCACACCGATCCCAACACCGACGTGCGCGCCCATGTCTATCGCCTCGTGCACGATGGGCCGTTCCAGTTGCAAGAAGAAGAAATCGTGTCCGGAGAATTCGTGCCGTGCGCCCTGGTGTCGCGCCGCGCGGCCCTGCAGCCTTTTTGCCCCGACGGTCTGGAAGTTTGGAAGACGTTCCTGCAGTGGCGAGACACGCCAACAGTTTGGTGATGCTAACTCGGACTTCATACCTGATACAAACACCCTTGGTTCAACAACTCGATGCTCGACGCGTTGGCGTCGAACGCATCAGGACAGTGAATAAGCCTCATCTTCTTCTTCAAGTCGTCCGAGAGTTGCAGCAGTTTGTCGTACTCCGTGTGCGGGTAGGCGCCGCCCGCTTCGTGCACGATGAGGTCCGCGTCGCCAAGCCAAGCGATTAGCTCGGGATCGAATGGTGTATCCGCGCTCAGGCCCAGAGTGCGGCCTCCGGCTTGCACGCGATACGCCACGGTCGGCACGCTGTGCAACGTTCGCTTGCACGACAGCGTAAACGGTCCGATCGCCGCCGTCTGGTTTTCGTCTATCTGGTAGAGGCCAAAGAAGTCCTCGAACACGCGTTGCACCGGCGCGGCGCCAACTGCCGGAAGGGAATACTCCATGCTCCCCGCAAGATGTTTGCACCACAAATCGGCGGCCACAGCGGGATGCGTGCATAGCGCCAGCTTTTTGCGAAGCGCGTAGCGATAGTAGAAAGCGAGCGTTTCTAAGCCGGAAACATGGTCGCCGTGCAAGTGCGTCAAGGCGACGGCCAGGAACTGCGCAACGTCGAGCGCGATCCCGGCGGTCGCGGCCGCTTCACGCACCATCTTGCGCACTGGGTGCGGGCAATCGACGAGCAGCCATTGCCCGCCCGACTCAACCGCAATGCTGGACGAGTAGTGTTTCGCCGAGAAAGCGTCGCCGACGCCGAGAGGCAAGATTCGCATGCAGCTATTCGATTGAAAAATGCTCCAGTGGAAAGGAGAATGGCTCCGAAGCCGAGCTGTTTCTCCTCGTCACTGGCTTGTCCCATGAAACACGAATTCGAATACCCCACGCGCAGCCACACGCTGTCCATGACGCTGCCGGCCGTGCCGGAAAAAGTGTTTGCCCTTTTAATCACGCCCAGCGCCATCCGCGGCTGGTGGAGTGCCGCTCGAGCGATCGTCCAGCCGCAAACCGGCGGGCTCTGGGCGGCGGCATGGGGCGAACGCGAAGATGATCCCGATTACGTCTGCGTGGCGACAATCCGCGACTTCGATCCGCCGCACCGCCTCGTGCTTGACGATTATCGCTACTTCGCCAAGTCCGGCCCGCTGCCTTTTGATGCTGACTTCACGACGGAGTTTCGTGTTGAACCAGCGGGCACAGGTGCAATCCTCACGGTGAACCAAGAAGGTTTTCCTACTGATGCGGCGGCAGACGAATTCTATCGAGCGTGCGAAAAAGGCTGGCACGACACGTTCGCCGCAATTCGACGCTTTCTCGACTTGCCAAGTGAATAGATCTACGGCTGTAGCTTTGGTGACAGCGCGAAACCAGTTTCATGACAGACCCGCGCGACCTATCCGTTGCCGTAACTCATTTTAGGACAACAAGGTTGTGGGATTAGTCGCGCCACACACCCACACCCCCCCCTTGAGTGCTACTTTTCTCGAATTCACCAACGAAAAAAAACTGGTCTTGCCTATTGACAAAAAAAGTTGTCAATGACTACAATCTCTCCATGCACGACGTGGAAGTCATCGACGATCCGGCGGCGGCGACGGTTGCTCTTGAGCCCGTTCGAAGCCGGCTGCTTTCGGAACTGGCGCAACCTGCATCCGCCGCCACGCTGGCCGCTCGGCTGGGTTTGGCCCGGCAAAAGGTCAACTATCACCTCCACACCTTGGAGGAGCACGGGTTGGTGCGCCTGGCCGAGAAGCGTCAATGGGGCGGACTCACCGAACGACTGTTGGTGGCGACCGCTTCGTCCTATGTCGTCTCGCCCAGCGCGCTGTGCCCGGTCGCCGCCGATCCGGGGCGTGAGGCCGACCGCCTGTCCGCAAGCTATCTGGTCGCCTTGGGCGCCCGCGTCGTCCGTGAAGTCGGCGCGTTGCTGCGCCAGGCACGAGAGACCGACAAGCGACTGGCGACTTTGTCGATCGACACCGAGATTCGCTTTCGATCCGCGGCAGAACGCGCCCAGTTCTGCAATGAGCTTACGAGCACGATAGCGGGACTTGTCTCACGTTACCACGATGCCGCCACTCCCGGCGGCCGCGCCCATCGCCTGGTGCTAGTCGCCCATCCGCTCCCGCTAGATCCACCCAACAAGGAGCCATCATGAGCGTGCAACACGATTTGTCCGGACGCCGTTCCGTACAACTGGAACTCGAAGTTCCCGGCACCCCGGAGGAAGTCTGGCGGGCCATCGCCACCGGGCCCGGCATCTCGTCCTGGTTCGCCCCGAGCCGGGTCGAAGAACGCGAAGGCGGCACCGTCGCTTTCCAGTTGGGTCCGGGCATGGACTCAGCGGGAACTGTGACCGCGTGGCAGCCGCCCGTCCTCTTTGCCTACGAAGAGCGCGATTGGATGCCCAAGGCGCCGCCCTTGGCATCGGAGTGGACCATCGAGGCACGCGCCGGCGGCAAATGTGTCATTCGCCTCGTCCACAGCCTGTTCGCCAGCGGCGACGACTGGGACAATCAGCTCGAAAGTTTTGAGACTGGCTGGCAGGGTTTCTTCCGCATTCTGCGGCTCTACATGACTCACTTCCGCGGCGAGCGCTGCTCTTCGTTTCGAGTGATGGGTGAGGCGCATTCGTCCGAGTCTGAGACTTGGCAGAACGTCACGGGCTTGCTCGGCTTGGCCGGCGTCGGCAAAGGCCAGCCCTTCGCCGTTGGCCCCTCGCGCTCGACGCCTCTCCACCAGGGCGAGGGGAGCTGGCAGGCGCCGCCCCTTGCCGGCAGCATCGAACCGACCGACAGCGCGCACCCGCACGAAGTTCTTCTTCGGTTGGAAACGCCCGCGTCCGGCCTAGCCTCGCTGGGCGCCTACACCTGGAGCGGCAAAGTGCTGGTGTCGTTCAGCTTCTACTACTATGGCGCCGGCGCGGCAACGGTGGTTGCGCGCGACGAACCAATGTGGCAGGCATGGATGAACGCGCATTTTCCAATGACAAAGGAATCCAACCCATGCCAGTGAGGTCCTTGCAACTATCCGAAATTGTTCCTTGCTCGCGCTGCGAGCACTTGGTTACCTTTTCACCAAATGGAGAGCATCATGAAGAAGATCGTCGTCATCACCGGTCTCGTTGTGGCACTCATCGCCGGCTCGGCCGTCCTTCAAGCGCAGTCCACGCCCCAAAAGGAACACGCGTGGCTCAAGCAACTGGCGGGAGAATGGGAATATGACGCCGAGGCAACTTTCGAGCCCGGCAAGCCGCCCGTCAAGTGCAACGGCGTCGAGAGCGTGCGCACCATTGGCGAATTCTGGATTATTTCCGAGAGCAAGGGAGTTCTCCTTGGCACGTCGATAACCGGTATCACGACGATTGGCTATGACGCCCAGAAGAAGAAGTACTTTGGCACGTGGATTGACTCGATGCACAGCCATTTGCTGCACTTGGAAGGCACTACGGACGCAGCGGGCAAGTCGCTGACGCTCCAGACCGAGGGCCCCAATCCCGCGGCCGGAGGCAAGTTGACCAAGTTCAAGGACGAAATCGAAATCAAAAGCAAGGATCACAAGATCCACTCTTCCTTCATGCAAGCGGAGGACGGCAAGTGGATTTCATTCATGAAGGCGGAGTATCGGCGAAAGAAATAGTCAGGAGTCAGGGGTTAGGGGTCAGGGGTCAGGGGTTAGGGGTCAGGGGTCAGGGGTCAGGGGTCAGGGGTTAGGGGTCAGGGGTCAGGGGTAAGGGGTCAGGGGTCAGGAGTGCGCAAGGAGACATTCAATGAACAACTCAGCCGAGACGGAACTTGCAGCCATTGCGGAAGGCTGGGCGCGGGCCATTGTCGCGAATGACGCGGACGCCATTGGAAAGTACATGGCGGACGATTGGACGATCGTCGGCCCCGACGGCAGCTTGAATGACAAAGCGACTTTTCTTCAACTTGTAAAGTCGGGCGCGCTGACCCACGACGTCATGACCGCCGAAGACTTGAAGGTCCGAGTCTTTGGCGACGCCGCGATCGTTTCAGCCCGTTCCGTATCCGGCGGAATGTATCAGGGCCAGCCCTTCCGCGTATTAGAACGCGTGTCGGATTTCTTTGTCAAGCAACAAGGACATTGGGTGTGCGTGTGGACGCATCTGTCGCGCATCACAACCTAAATGACCGTGCATCAATCCGCTGCACCAACCCGACGCGTGAGCGAGGGTTTCGCGTGTCTGCCTCGCTTACGCATCGGGTTGGTGCAGCCGAATTGTAGAACTGTGCGACTCAGCATCAGGAGCCAACCATGCCACTGACCGCGTGGAACCCGCCCCACCGGTTTGCCGCCGACTGCCAGGACCTGGGCCTTGACATATTCCGATATAGGAATATATAATGCCTTCATGGCGCGTGCCCAAACCACTCTGGACTCCTTTAATGCCATCGCCGAGCACAAGCGCCGGCTCGTACTGGAGAAACTGATCGACGGCGAGCGACCCGTCAACGACCTGGTGCACGCGCTCGGCTGGCCCCAACCGCAAGTGTCCAAGCACCTGGGTGTGCTGAAGAAGGTGGGTCTGGTGAACGAACGCCGCGTGGGCCGTCAACGCATGTACCGGATGAATGCCGAGCGGCTCAAACCCGTTTACGAATGGGTCAAATCGTTTGAACGGTTCTGGCAGCACCAGCTCGACCGCATCAAGGAGCGGGCCGAGCGCAAAGCGAAGGAGAAGTCCCACGATTGAGAATTAGATTGAAAAGCCGGCACCGGATTTGATCAACAAAAGATACAACACCAGCGAGAAAGGAACATCATGAGCACAGACACCATGGAATTGCAGTCGGTCGAAACGTTCGCAATCCGCAAGGAGATCCAGATCGCGGCGTCGATCGAACTTACCTTCGAAGCCGTGCTCGACGAACTCGGCCCGGAAGGACAGATGCCCAATGGCAAATCCCTGCAGATGAAAATCGAGCCGTGGCCCGGCGGCCGCTGGTACCGCGACCTGGGCAACAACACGGGCCATCTTTGGGGCCACGTCCAGGTCATCAAGCCGCCGACGCTCTTGGAACTGTGCGGCCCGATGCCCATGTCGTACCCGGCGCTGAATCATGTGCAGTACCGCTTGAAGCCGGAAGGCGGCGGAACACTTCTGTCCATTCTCCACCGCGCCATGGGGCTGATTGTGCCCGAGCATCGCGACGGCATGCCGGAGGGCTGGGAGCACGGGCTGAAGCATATCCGTGAAATCGCGGAGCGCAAAGCGGACGCAGCGCGTGCCAATCGGACCCAGGCAAAGCGTTGAACGGGGAATTTTCTAAATGACCGTGCACGAATCTGCTGCACTAACCCGACTCGTAAACGAGGGTTTCGCGTGTCCCCCTCGCTTACGCATCGGGTTGGTGCAGCGGAATTACAAACGCCGATATAGTTCTTTCGGCGGCAATGTCGATTGGCACCTTCCCCGTTCGACTACTGGTGAGGTGGATTCCACGTTCGGACTGCGCCAGTTGGGGCGGCTTCACGACGATGTATGGCAAGGGATGCATGGTTGCGGCGAACGGACGGTATCACGCGCCGGACTGCGCTTGTGCCGTCCCTCACGAAACGAAGGAAACTTAGCTATGAACCCAAACAAGACTCCGGAAACAGGCCACAAGGTGGCTTCGCGAGAAGAATGGCTTGCCGCCCGCAAGGAACTGCTCACTAAGGAGAAGGAGCTCACCCGCCAAGGCGATGAGTTGGCTCGGCAGCGGCATGAGCTGCCGTGGGTCCGGATCGACAAGGAGTACCGATTCGAGACCGACGCGGGGAGCGCCTCGTTGAAGGACCTCTTCCGAGGGCGCTCGCAGCTCCTGGTCTATCACTTCATGTTCGGGCCCGACTACACGGCAGGCTGACCGTCCTGCTCGTCGATCGCCGACGGTTTCGCCGGCTTCGTCGTCCACCTCGCGAATCACGACGTCACGCTCTGCGCGGTGTCGCGGGCGCCGCTCGCGAAACTGCAGGCGTACAAACGGCGGATGGGGTGGAGCTTTCCGTGGGCGTCGTCGTTCGGCAGCGACTTCAACTACGACTTCGGGGTGGCGTTCACTGAAGAGCAGCAGCAGTCGGGAGTCGTCAAGTACAACTTCGGCACGATGGATACTCGCAGCGATCTCACCGACCCACAGGCTCTCCTTGTCGTTGGCACGGACGCGGCGACGTTCACGCGGGAGGCGCCGGGCATGAGCGCGTTCGCGCTCGAGGACGGCGTTGTCTACCACAGCTACTCGGCGTACATTCGCGGGCTGGACGGGCTCTGGGGCCTGTACCAGTGGCTGGACCGCGCGCCACGCGGGCGCAACGAGGGCGCGCTGGTGCGAGGATTAGGTCGCCTCCGAGGTGGCACCTGGCTCCGCCGCCACGATGAGTACGACAGCGAGTGACGCAGGCGGACGGCATTACGAGGTTGCCGTGAAGGATTAGAGCGCGACGACACCAGGATGGACGTCGCGTTCGCCGGAGGAAGTTCAATGCGACCTCAACCCCTCATTGCAGTGACCGACGTCGAAGCAAGCAGCCGCTGGTACCAGCGCCTCCTGGGGTGCCAGAGCGACCATGGCGGCCTGGAATATGAGCGCTTGGTCGCGCATGGCACACTGATTCTCCAATTGCATAGTTTTGAAGTCGAGCATCACCACGGTCCTATCGGCGATCGCGACGACAAGCCCTACGGCAACGGAGTGCTCTTGTGGTTTGAGATCGACGATTTCGAAGCTGCCGTTGCGCGAGCCGGCGCTATGAACGTGGAAGTCGTCCTGCCACGGCATCGCAATCCCCCATCCGGCGATGGCGGTCCTAATCATTGGGAGATTTGGTTGCGCGATCCCGACGGCTACACCGTGGTATTGGCCAGCCCGGACGGCTCGGCCGCGTGATGTGATTTTCCGCCGGTTGCCGGAGCAGCCGGTGGCATGGGCGCCTTGCTTCATGAAAGGAGGTGAGCGGCAAACACATCTGTCGCGTGCCGAGGCACTCCAGGCGCGGGCCATTGGCCCCTCCCACGTCGGGTGTACCTCCGGAACGGGAGAACTGAATCTATCCACTAAATGGGGTCAATTTGGAGAACGAGAAATGAAGGCGATGTTGAAAGCAACGGGTATGACTGCCGCGTTGGCAATCGGTCTACTCGTGTTGGCGGGCCTGAACAGGGCGCAGGACGAAAAAGCACCACCCAGCCCGGCGGCTGTGCTCAAAGCCATTGCCCAGGCGGGAGAACCGGGCGTCGAGCACAAGAAGCTGCAGCCGTTCGTCGGCGACTGGACCTTCACCTTGAAGATGTGGACGGATCCCAGCCAGCCGCCGGCCCAGTTACAGGGCACGGTCCAACGCAAGTGGATCATGGGCGGCCGCTTCGTCCAGGAGTCCGTCCGCGGCGAGTGCGACGGCAAGACCTTTGAAGGAATGGGCCTTTTGGGCTACGACAGCGCACAAAAGAAATTCTCGAGCGTGAAGGCTTGCGGATTCTGTGCCAAGGTTACGAGCAATTGCCTCACCGCAAACGCCTCCGGCACGAGTTTCACGTGTGCCGTCGAAGAGTGCTGCCCGCTGACGGGCGAGAAAATCAAGGGCCGCGATGAAATCCTAATCGAAAGCAACGACAGGATTGTTGTGAACATGTATAGGAACGTGGGCGGCAAGGAAGTCAAGGCCATGGAGTTGGTGTCGATCCGCACGAAGTAGTCGACGTGCCTCTCATGCTTTCGGCGTCCAACTTGAGGGCGCCGAAAGCGTGTCACGCTAAAGATGCACACGTCGGCGAGTCACGCTTGGGGCAATTGCATTTCGCGCAGCCGTCGCTCGAGGAACCGTCGCTCGCTGTCATTGGTGCCCAGCTCGAGCGCTCTCGTGTAGCTTTTCGCCGCTTCAGCGCGCGAGCCCATGCGGCGCAGCATGTCGGCGCGCGCGGCATGGAAGAGATGATAGCGGTCGAGTTCGCCGTCGGCGGCCAGGTCATCGATGAGCGCGAGCGCCGCCTGCGGACCTTCGACCATGGCGACCGCGACCGCCCGGTTTAATGACACGATTGGCGAGGGCTGCACGCGCTCCAAGAGATCGTAGTAACGGACGATCTGCGGCCAGTTTGTATCTTCGGGCCGCGCCGCCTGACAATGCTGGGCTGCAATAGCCGCTTGCAGTGCGAATGGGCCAGCCGCCCTGCCGAGCGACTCCGCGACCAACGGCAACGCTTCGGCGATTTGCTGCTCATTCCAGAGGCGTCGATCTTGTTCTTCCAGAAGAACCAGGTCGCCTGACTCATCCAGACGTGCGGCACGCCGTGAATCGTGAAGCAACATGAGAGCCACAAGACCGCTTGCTTCCGTCGGCGGCTCGGGCGCCATCAACCTCCGGACCAGTCGGCCCAGCCGGATGGCCTCAGCGCATAGTTCGGTCCGCACGAGCGCCTCGCCGCGCGTGGCGGCATAACCCTCGTTGAAGATGAGATAGATCACTGTCAACACTGCGCCCTGGCGCTCGGGCATGTCGTTCGTGTCGGGCACAGAATACGGAATGCCGGCGTCGCGAATCTTGCGCTTGGCGCGCACCAGCCGTTGCGCCATGGTCGCTGCCGGCACAAGAAACGCGCGGGCAATCTCCTCAGTCTCGAGACCGCCGAGCATGCGCAACGTCAGCGCCACCTGGGACTCGAGCGCCAGCGCGGGGTGGCAGCACGTGAAGATCAGCCGTAAACGATCGTCGGGGATCTCACTCGTGCTGTAGTCCGGGACTTCACTGGTCCGAGCCAACCCGGATGCGACGTACGATTTGACTTTTTCCTCGAATCGTGTGCGGCGGCGGATGCGGTCGATCGCCTTGTGCCGAGCCGTTTGGAGAATCCAGGCGCGCGGCGAATCCGGCAAGCCTGCCGTCGGCCACTGGTCGAGCGCTGCCGCGAAGGCTTCCTGCGCTGCCTCTTCGGCCACGTCGAAATCGCCCACAAGCCGAATCAGGGCGGCGACGGTCCGGCTCCAATCGGAGCGATACAGCGCGTCGATCGCCGCATGCACAGTCGGGAGCATGCCATATGTTAGGCGTTTTCCCGCCGAATGTCGATTCGGGCACGCGCGTCAATTGCGTTTTGGTGCAAACTCCTTCAAAACATCGCGGAGCTTTCGGTTGAACTCGGCCGGCTGCTCCAGCATGGGGAAATGGCCAACCCCTTCCATGATGACCGCCCTAAAGTTGGCGTACTTCTGGTTGACTTCGAGGGCCGTGGGTATCGCAAACTTTGTCATGGGGGCGGCATTGATGCAGCGCACCGGCACTTTGGCTTCTTTCAACAGAACCTTCGCGTCGAGTCGGGACATGTCCTGCATGAGGCCGAGCGCCATCTTCGGGTCCTGACCCTCCGCCCTAGTTGTAAGCCAGGTGAGCAGTTCTGGATCGACTTTCTCCGGCAACATTCCTCTTATGCCCATGCGCATCGTTCCTTTGAAATCAGTCTGGAACGCCTCAAGAAACTTCTTCATTTGTTCTTCCGGAAATTGGTACTCGGCATTGTGCAGCGTATCGACGCCGATCACAGCGAGGACGGTGTCCGGCATGCGTTTCGCCGCTGCGAGCGAAACCGGACCGCCCATCGAATGACCGACGAGCATGACTCGTTTGAGTCCAAGCTCCGTGATCAGGGTTTGCACATCCCCGGCGAGACCAGCTACGCTCCACATTTTGCGATCCTTGCCCGATTCTCCGTGACCAGCCTGATCGACGGCGACGACGCGGTAGTCGCCGGCGAACGCGTCTAGCTGGTGCTTCCACCAGGTGCGATCGCCGCACCAGCCGTGCAGGAAGACGAGGGCCGTGTCGCCTTTGCCGCGGACATCGTAGACGATGCTCAGCCCGTCGTCGGCGCGGACCGCTGCCTTGGCCGGCTTGGCGTCGCCTTGGCCGTTGACGGCGCAAGGGACAAAGAGCAGGAGGAGGCAAGAGATCAAAGACACGGATTTTGCGAGTCGCGTAATCATCGATACCTCCGGGTGACAGGGTGACGGTTCCAGTATTCTGTCCGCTCCAATAATATACAAATGTATATTTACTGACCACATTCGTCAAGGTGCTTTAAGCAAATAGTCGCCGGATGATTGCGAACCAAGCTTTCGGACCTCCCTCTGAAAAAGTAATGCCCGTGAACTCCGGATTGACCTCGAACCGGACCGCCTGGACGGATTCGATTTCCCAGCCGTCTTGAAAGGCGTCGTACAATTCCTGGCGCGGCACTCGCCGCGGCCCTTCCGTTCCCGGTTCTTCGTCGCTGAAACACATCAGGAAAAGCCGGCCACGCGGTTCAACTATGCGCGCCAGTCCACTTACGTAGCGCCGCCGATTTTCGTCGGAGAAAACGTGGAACAGTCCGGAGTCTATTACGCTGGCAAATTGTTTGCCCCAGTCACCGAGCGTCAGCGCGTCCTTCGCCAGAAACTCCGCCGACAGGCCTCGCTCGGCGGCTTTGCGCCGTGCCCGCTGGATTGCCTCCTCCACAAAGTCGATGCCCGTGACCTGGTGACCCCGACCGGCAAAGAACAAGGCGGTGTCGCCTGTGCCGCAGCCGGCGTCGAGCACTGGGGAGGTTACCTGGTCGGCCGCTGCGACGAATGGCATCTGCGGCCTGCCGATGTCCCAAGGCGCCTTTCCGGCGTAGAAGTTCTCAAAGGTGGTGCGGTCTGGAATTGCGTTCATGTTAGTATCTCCATTCTCGTTGTTGCTCGGCGCCGGTTAGGCGACGACTTCGCGAACAAACTCCTTGGGCACGGGCAAAGCGCAAGCGGCTCCCTCCGAAGTGTTTTCGGCCTCTATGCCGAACGCGTGGTCGAACCGCGCTCGGTAGTTCTCCCACGCGATTGCCGAGGTTCTACCATTTGCTTAAGTTCGGTCCGGCAAAACTTCAATAGGCGCCGGCTAGGACGCACTAGGAATTGGTGCATTGCGAGGAACTGAACAAATGCGTCCCAAATCATGTTGAACCTGTCGATCTTGCGGCCTCTCATTCGACGTGTACATAGGGCCAAAGTTAGTCGCGCTCCGACTACACGGGTAGTATTCGCGCCTCGTATGATTAGCAAAGGCGACCCCATCTCCCATAGGTGAGGGGCGTTGGAATGGAGCTTCCATGAACAGCCGACTCCAGCATGACTTGATGGCAACCTCCGACCGCGAGACTGTGCTGCAGCCTGCGGCGAACGCCGACGTACGGGCGAAAGTCTGCTGCCCGAAACGGGAAATCGTCGATGGCAGCGTGCCGCATCTCACCAAAGAAACGCAGGCGCTCTTGCGCTTACGGCTGCGCGCCGCCGCGTTCATCCTGCTGATTGGCTTCAGCGTATTCCTGGTCCGACATGTCGTCGGCGTTCTGACCGGCGAGCCGCTCGATCCCTTGTTGCTGGGTTTTCATATCCTGGTCGTGCTGGTCCTCGGCTTCAGCTCACTGCCGTTATGCCGATCGTGTGCAGTGTCGCTGCGCAAGCTCCGCCTTGCCGAGTTGGTGATTTTCGGCCTGCCCGCCCTGTTCTTTCTGGCGCTGCAGCGCCGCATGACCTTGTCCGAAGTCGGGCGCGGCGTCATGTCGACGCCCATGCCGTTTTGGCTGCTGCTCATCTTCACCTATGCCATGTTCATCCCGAATAACTGGCGGCGCGCCGCGCTCTTCATCGGCGCCCTGGCGCTGGCTCCCGTTTTGCTCGTCATCGGCATGAGGCTCGCGTATCCAGAAGTCGCCGCCGCGATGACTGGGATGGACTTCATGCAGCACGTTCTGGTCATGGTGGTCGCAGCCGTCGCCGCCGTGTTCGGCACACACCATATCAACAAGCTCAGGCGCGAGGCCTTCGAAGCCAAGCAACTGGGGCAATATCGACTCATCCAGCCGCTTGGCGTCGGCGGCATGGGTGAAGTCCACCTGGCCGAGCACCGCATGCTCAAGCGGCCCTGTGCCGTCAAATTGATTCGCGCCGAACAAGCCGGCGATCCCAACGCCTTAGCCCGCTTCGAACGCGAGGTCCAGTTGACGGCTCAGCTATCACATTGGAACACCATTGAAATCTACGACTACGGCCGCACCGAGGACGGCACTTTCTTTTACGTGATGGAGTATCTGCCCGGCCTGAGCCTGGAGGAATTGCTTGAGCGCCATGGCCCGCTGCCCGCCGAGCGCGTCATTCATCTCTTGCGGCAGACCTGTCAGGGCTTGCGCGAGGCCCATGCGATCGGTCTCATCCACCGCGACATAAAGCCGGGAAACATTTTCGTGTCCCAGCGCGGCGGACTCTTCGACGTGGCCAAGCTGCTGGATTTCGGCCTGGTCAAGCCGGTGGCCGAAATCCCCTCGGCACGCCTGACGCAGGAGGGTGCGATCTCCGGCACACCGTTATACATGTCGCCCGAGCAAGCGCGCGGTCTGGGCGATGTCGACGCCCGCAGCGACATCTACTCGCTGGGCGCCGTCGCCTATACCCTTCTCACTGGCCGCCCGCCGTTTGTGCGGGCCAGTCCGTTCGAAGTGATGATTGCCCACGCCCGCGACAATGTCGTGCCTCCGTCACAACTGCGGGCCGATGTTCCCACCGATCTCGAAGGCATTATTGTCCGCTGTCTGGCCAAGAGTCCGGAGGACCGCTTCCAGGACGCCGAAAGTCTGGATCTAGCCCTGGCAGAGTGTTCGGCCGCCGACCGGTGGACGCAGGCGCACGCGGCGCGCTGGTGGCAGGTGCACGACCAGACGGCCCGGCATGAAGCAGGTCGGACATTCCTGTCCGACCCGACTGACAAGCACTTTCGCCCCAAGGGAGGGGAGCGCGACCTGGCGGCGACGGTTTGAACGCGCCATTTTTCCCTCGATACTTGGCGGTATCAAATTAATGACAGAGACGTGGTTCAGAAGTGGGAGACATCGGACGCGAGTCTGTGCAAAGTCTGTGCAAATCGCTCACACCCCCCGGACTTTTGAACCATGCCACGCTCTGGAGAGATTCTCGGATGCAAGTCAAAGAGAATTAATGACTTAGTGATTTGTTCCGGAGCGTCACGCCCCTCGAATATTTGACGCTCCGGAATCGCTGACGCTGCTGAATTAGCTTGGAGGAAAACTCATGAAGTACATGTTGCTGATTTACCTGGACGAAATGGGCCTGAGCGATGCCGATCGAGAGCACTGTTACAAGGAGTCCGCTCAGTTCGCGCGCGATCTGCAAGCAAGCGGCAAATACTTGGGCGCCAACCCCTTGCAGCCCACGGCGACGGCAACCAGCGTTCGGATCCGCGACGGCGAACGACTCGTAACCGATGGTCCGTTCATGGAGACGCGCGAGCAGCTAGGCGGCTATTTCTTGATCGATGCCAAAGATCGCGACGAAGCGGTAGCCATTGCCGCACGGATTCCAGCGGGACGCTTCGGCACCGTCGAGATCCGGCCCGTC
The DNA here is from genome assembly GCA_022616245.1 of Gemmataceae bacterium. Lineage (GTDB taxonomy): Bacteria > Planctomycetota > Planctomycetia > Gemmatales > Gemmataceae > JAKEFD01. The sequence continues at coordinate 1,948 of JAKEFD010000159.1, read as the reverse complement.
ATGGAGATACCAGGCCTGCCGGCAAGTTAGAAAAAAACTTTGCGCGATTGTCGATCCGGGCAAGCGTCGTTCGACCTATCGATGGAGGGACACATATGAAGTACATGTTGCTTTGTTACGACGACGGGGCTGCCTGGGAAAAAGCGGGCGAAAAAGCGCTACAGGCGGCAATGCAAGAGGCCGTTCAGCTCACACACCAGCTTCACGCGCAAGGGCAGTATATCCTGGCCGCTCCGCTGCACCCCACATCGACGGCTACCAGCGTTCGGGTGCGCTACGGCAAAAGGCTCGTGACCGACGGTCCGTTCGCGGAAACGCGCGAGCACCTGGGCGGCTTCTACCTGATCGACGCCAAGGATCTCGACGAGGCGATCGGCATCGCCGCCCGGCATCCAGGCGTGCGCGTGGGCACCGTGGAAATCCGCCCGGTCATGGAGCTAGCCGGCTTGCCCACCGTTTAGCGTTCGCGTCGTGCTGGTATGATCGGGATTGCTCAGCAAAGACCGATCATGCCGGAGTAACAGTTAGGAGACAAACATGATTCTCGTGTACATCCTCATCGCCCTTGCCGTGATCATCATCGGCTTCATCGTGGTCGTTGCCATGCAGCCGGCGGAGTTTCGCATCGTGCGGACAGGGACGATCTCCGCCCCGACGTCCGCTGTTTTTGCAGAGGTCAACGACTTCCACAAATGGCAGGCGTGGTCGCCTTGGGAAAAACTCGATCCGGCCTTGAAAAGAACTTATGAGGGATCGTCGGTGGGAACCGGCGCGATCTATTCGTGGGTCGGCAACAAGAAGGTCGGTGAAGGGCGCATGACGATCATTGAAAGCCGTCCGAGCGACCTCATCCGTATCAAACTGGAATTCTTGAAGCCTTTTAAGGCCACGAACACCACAGACTTTTCCTTTAAGCCCGAAGGAAACCAGACTGTAGTGACCTGGGACATGACAGGAAAGAACAATTTCATCGCCAAGGCGTTCTGCATGTTCATGAACATGGACAAGATGGTCGGCGGCGATTTCGAAAAGGGCCTGGCGAACATGAAATCGGTGGTCGAAGCCTTGCACAAGAAGTAATGGCGAGCCGAGCTCCGTAAGGAGCCGGGTGAGAGACGAGTGCAAAGCAAAGGAGGATGATATGCAAAAAATTACCCCGTTCTTGTGGTTCGACGGCAAAGCCGAAGAGGCGATGAACTTCTATGTCTCTATCTTCAAGAACTCAAAGGTTGGCAGCGTTACTCGATACGGCGATGCAGGGCCAGGACCAAAGGGAACGGTCATGTCCGCCACTTTTCAACTCGACGGACAAGAGTTCTTCGCGCTGAACGGCGGCCCGCACTACACCTTCACGCCGGCGATTTCGTTCTACGTGAACTGTGAGACGCAAGAAGAAGTGGACGAGCTGTGGGAAAAGCTTTCTCAGGGCGGAGAAAAAAGCAGGTGCGGCTGGCTCAAAGACAAGTATGGACTGTCCTGGCAGATCATCCCTTCCGTTTTGCCAAAACTGCTGCAAGACAAGGATCCTGAGAAATCGAAACGCGTCATGCAAGCGATGATGAAGATGGACAAGATCGACATACAGGCGCTCAAGGAGGCACATGGCCAAACATAATCCGGTCAGGCCAGGGACGACAGACATGCCGCCTAAGACAGAGAGCGCTCGCACCAAGCGGACCAAGGAGAAAGAGCAGCGCCCGCTCGCGGAAGACGTCGAAGTCGTCGTTGCAGCTCTGAAGCGCCTTGGCAGCAAGCGCACCCGCGACGAAATGGGACCGCGCTACGGTATCCACACGGACAAGGCGTTCGGTGTGCCGGTGGGCAAGGTTCAGCAAGTGGCCAAGCGCCTCGGGCGGCATCATGAACTCGCCGCCGCGCTCTGGGACACCGAATGGTACGAAGCCCGCATGCTGGCTGCGTACGTGGACGACCCGGCATTCGTCACGCC
>JAKEFD010000158.1 GCA_022616245.1 Gemmataceae bacterium | reverse complement strand
CCGCCGGCGCCAATCTGTTTGCAGATGATCGCTTGCTTGATGGCTTTGGGCGCCAACGGACTGTTGGGATAATGCTCATAGAGCTGGGAGTAATAGTAATCGGCCTCGCGATAGTCTTCGCGGAAGAATTTCACCGTGGCGATGTAGAACAGCGACTTCTCGCCTAACGGTCCGCCGATGTCATTGAGGCGGACTTCTTCCAGACATTGCAGGGCGTGGCCCTCGACGTCGACGAAAGGCCGGTCCTTGCTGAAGCTGACGAAGGAGGCGGGCATGACGAGCCAGCGCTTGCCCTCGCGCTGTTCTTCGTAGGCCTGCATTTGAGCCCGGGTGTCGTCGAGCCAGTAGTTGGCGATGTCGAACAGCCGGCGATTGGCCTTGTCGGCATGCGCGCCCGTGCGGAATTCCTTCAGATATTTCTTGAGTGTGCCTTCCGCCGTGCGCAAGTTGCCCTGGAGGTACTGGCAATCGGCCTCGAAGTACAGCGCGTCGTCGAGCACCGGCACCGGGTTCTTGGTGTTCTTGGCGAGCCCGGCGAACAAGGATTCCGCGCGGGCGTATTCTTTCTCCTGGTAGAGGCGTTGCGCACCTTCCAATTGGGCGCGGGTCGTGCCGTCCAGCGGCAGCTTGTCTTTTTCCATGCCTTCGCCGCGCAAGACGAAACTATCCACGGGGCCTTTTGCGCTGTCCTGCTTTTTCCAAGGCATCGAGGGCAACGAGGCAAACTGCGGAAACGAGACGCACCCGGTCGCTAATAGCAACGAAAGACATAGGGCGCAGCGAGCGCGCCAGAGCAGCCGAGTGAGCAGGCGTGGCGGACAGCGATGAGCCGACGATGCCTTGATCACGTACCAGACTCCCCAAAAAAAGGTGGCAGCCGGCGCCTAGACGATTTCCCCACAGTCCAGCGCGGCCGAGAACTATAATGGAGCTGGTAATCGGGTCAAGTCCAGAATGGGTTTGGTGAGGTGTCCGGCGTTTACGTTTCGCGCTCGCAGGTACGAGCGAGCGCGAAACGTAAACGGTGGGCGCGAAACGTAAACGGCACGAACTAGGAATCAGCAATGGCAGGCAATCCTAGTTCACTCAAGTAATGCCTCTCCCGTAGTCGCATTTCCTTTGTCGACCTATCCGTCTTGTCGTCATATCCGCAAAGGTGCAAGAGTCCGTGAATGACGTAAAGCGCCAACTCGGCTTGCACGTCGTGGCCGCGTTCGCAGGCATGTACGTGCGCGACTTCCACGCCGATCACGAGTTCGCCTGCCAGTTTCTTCGCGTTCGGCTCACTCAAGGGAAAGCTCAGTACGTCCGTCGGCTCGTCATGCTTGAGGAATTGTTTGTTCAGGCGATGGATGGTCGGATTGTCCACGAAGGCGAGACTGATCTCGTAGTCGGCGATGTTTTCTCCGGCCAGAACGAGCTGGGCGATTTCGCGCAAGCGGCGGCGATCGATGGGGACTTTTTCTTGAGGACAGGCGATGGAGATCTTCGGCATGCTCGTTTCTTGACGGTACGCTCACTCCACAAACAAAAACTCATTGGTATTCAGAAGCATCCGGCACGCATTGGCCAAGCCATGCCGCTCTGAGTATTGCACGAACAATTCCAGCTCGCGCTTTGTCGGCTCGCGCAGCAAAACCGAACGATATGCTTGCCGAATCTGTTTCGGCACGCCCCCAGCCCGATCGAGCCGTTTGGCTAGATGTTCGCTCATGCGCACCATGAATGTGTCGTTCAGCAACGACAATGCTTGTTGCGCGGTGATGGACGTCGCGCGCATGGCCGTGAATTGCGAAGCGTCCGGGCAGTCGAGCGCGTCCAGGAACGGATCGGGCACGGTGCGAAACACAAAGCGATAAATGCTGCGGCGATGCGCGCCCGGGCTGTCCGGGTCGAAGCTTTGATAATCCACTTTGGGAGTCCGGTGAATGCCGGGACTTTGTTGAAAATGCTTAACCGAAGGCCCGCCCATCGTCAGATCGAGCTTGCCGCTCAGGAGCAATACCGAATCGCGCAACGTCTCGGCGTCAAGCCGGCTGCGCGGCATGCGCCAAAGATACGCGTTGTCGACGTCGCGCTTAGCGAATTCGGGATGATGCCGCGACGACTGCTTATAGGTCGCGCTCGTGACGATGCGACGATGCAGTGATTTCAAGGAACCACCATCTTCCAGCAGCGTGGCCGCGAGCCAATCGAGCAGTTCGGGATGGGTCGGCTTGGCGCCCATGCGGCCGAAATCGCTTGGCGTGGAAACAAGACCGCGGCCGAAATGATAATGCCAAACCCGGTTGGCAATCGAGCGCCAGGTAAGCGGGTTCTTCGGACTGCTAATCCACTTCGCCAAGGCCAACCGGCGTGCGCTTTCGTCGTCGGGCTTTGCAAGATCGAAAGACGGCCCGGACACCATCGACAAGGCGCCCGGTCCGATTTCTTTTGCCGGCCGTTTGATATCGCCGCGCCGCAAGAGATGAACAGGCCGGCAGCCCTTGTGCGGTTTGAAACTGCCGTCGGGGAGAAAGTCGTTGCCTGCGGCGTAGACCAGCCTTGCCGGCGGCAGCGCGGCCAGATCGGCTGCCACTTTTGTTTCGAGAAAATGCCAAGTAAGTTCCGTTTTTTCCCCTGGCGTACGCGCGTCCTGAGATTTAGCAAGAATGGCCTCGACCGCGGGGGGCAGAGGACTGAATTCGGCGCCGGGCGGCGAAGCACTGGCGGACAGGCGCGGCCGGCCAATGAGATGCTGCCGGCCGTGGCTTTGCTCCAAAGTGAAAACCAGCCGCGTCTTGCCGTTGGCTTTCAGCGGCTCCTTCAAGAGGAATACGGCGCGGTGCGGCTGCCCGACGGCCGGAAAAACGCCCCAGGCGGAATCACGGTTGCCGTCAATGGCCCGGTGAATCTCCCAGCCTTGCTGATTGAAGTCCGCCGTCGCGCGGGTCAACACAAGCGCTCGACGCTGAGCCGGTTCAATCGCCGGCGCTGCTTCAACACGAATCTCGTTCAAGTGAAAGTTGCCGTTGTCCTGCCGGCCTGGCCCCTTCATCGGTAAGGAATCGTCGCAAAGCACTTCCAGGCACAGCGCGGTGATTTGGGGCAAGTCGGTGACCGCTTCGATTACGTATGTGTCTTTTTCCGGCCGTGCTCCGCCGAAAAGGATCGAGGCATCCGCAAGCTTGGTCGGAGTTGCGCCCTCTTGCGAGGTGAACTTGTCCGGGTCGAGAATCTTCCAAGTGCCTTTCGCGTTCTGGCGCGACTTTTCCCAGGCAGCAATCTCATCCGCAACGACTTGATCCTTGACGTATTTCTCCGCGGCCGTTGGCCCGCTTTGCAGTTCCGCCTTCTTCGCGCTTAGCCGGATGCGGTTTTCGCGCACCTTTGGGTCTGCTTCATAGGGGCGGTTGCCGCGGTCAACGCCGGCGAACACCGCTTGGAGCTGAAAATACTCTTCCTGCGAGATGGGATCGAACTTATGGTCGTGGCAACGGGCGCATTGCACCGTGGCGCTCAGGAATGCGTAACTGACCGTGCCGATCATGTCGTCGCGATCGAGATACTGCCCGGCCTTGCGGTCAAGCGAGTCGTCGCGAATGTCGCGCAGCGAGCTTTCGTCCCACGGCCCGGCGGCCAGAAAGCCCATCGCGACGATGCCGCGCGGATCGATCAATCTCCCCTCGCCCCGTGCGGCAGAGGGGTGCAGAAAGCTCCCCTCGCCCTTGGGGAGAGGGGTTGGGGGTGAGGGGTTGGGGGGAGGCAACACGTCGCCGGCAATTTGCTCTTCGATAAACCGCGCGAATGGCTTATCACTGTTAAAACTTTCGATGAGATAATCGCGATACGGCCAAGCGTGCTCGCGCGGCACGTCCTGATCGTGGCCGTGCGTTTCCGCCCAATGGATCACGTCCATCCAATGGCGCGCCCAGCGTTCCCCGTAGCGCGGGCTAGCCAAGAGCGCATCGACGACCTTCTCGTAAGCGTGGACCGACGAGTCTTTCTCGAACGCATCGAGCGCTTCGGGGGTTGGCGGCAAGCCGGTGAGATCGATGGTCACGCGCCGCAAGAGCGTGCGCCGGTCGGCGGGCGGGGCCGGCGTCATGCCCTTTTCAAGCAGCTTCGCCAAGACGAAGCGGTCGATGGGATTGTGCCGCCAATGGTCTTTGGTTGCGTCTGTGAAAATCGGCGCAGGCACTGCTGGTTTGCGAATTGGTTGCTGCGACCACCAAGCCTCGGAATTGCGCTCCGGTTGCGCACTTGGAGCGAGGGCGACCAGTGCGCCCGATACGATCACCAAAACAACTGCAGAGAAAACCGAAAGGCCTTTCATTCCTGACCTCTTGCCCCAAAAAGCAGTATCCTCGCTGCAAACGGCAGACGTCAAGCGAATTCACTGCTTACTGCGTGCATGTCTCTGAATTCAGATAACTCCAGCCCGACGCGCTAGCAAGGGACTGTGATAGGGTGAGTAGAATTTAATGAAGATTTTCTGAGTTTTTACTTGACGCAAGCTATTGTGCCGATTTACATTACCGGAACACATCTTTATTTTTTTCCTACAAGGAGTGGAATATGAAGTCTGAGTCTTGTGCGCAGATCCCGAAGCGGCGTGGCTTTACGCTCATCGAGTTGCTGGTAGTGATTGCGATTATCGCGATCCTCATCGGCCTCTTGTTGCCGGCCGTGCAAAAAGTGCGCGAGGCCGCGGCCCGGGCCCAATGCGGCAACCACTTGAAACAGATCGGTCTGGGAATTCACAACCACAACGATACGTTCAAACTTCTGCCTACTGGCGGTCAACATTGGTCGATGGCGCCAACTTACTTGGCAGTCGGCCAGCCGGCCGGCCCCAAGGACCAACGGGCCGGTTGGCTATTTCAGATTCTCCCGTTTGTCGAGCAAGATAACGTATACAAGGGCAGCGGGCAGACCACGATCGCCGGCGCCCAAGCGCAGGCCATCGCGGCGGTCATCCCGATCTATTTCTGCCCGTCGCGCCGCTCTCCCCGAGTTTTCACTCAAGCGACCAATTGGTATCTGCCCACGGCAGCGGGCACCCATGCCCAATGCGACTACGGCGCCAGCATTGCTAACAACAGCGATACCAACGGTTTTCTTCAGAGGACCTTCAATCACAACATGGGTGACAGCAATCCGGGCACGCCGAGACGTCCTCCAATTCGTTTGACCGACTTGTTCGACGGCACGTCCAACACGTTGTTGGCCGGCGACAAGCGCATTCCGGTCGATCGGCTGGGCGGCTTCCAGGGCGAGGACAATGAGGGTTATACGTCCGGTTGGGATCATGATGTATTGCGACGGACCGACCTGTTGCCGTTGCCGGATTGCATTGCGGCGACCACAGCTGGTTGCGCGAACAGCGTGCGCTTCGGGTCCTCGCATCCCGGCGGCTTTAATGCCCTCTTGGGCGACGGGACCGTTCGCTTCGTTAGTTATAGCATTAGCGCGACAACTTTCTTGCGGCTTGGACATCGCGTTGACGGACAAGTGCTCGGCAACGATTTCTAGGCTTCCAACATTTCCAATCAAGATCGCAGCGTGAGCAAAACTCGCGCTGCGATTTTGTTACTTACCGGAGTTCCAGCCACCATGCGTGTCAATTCAAATCGAATGCCAGCAATCTCATTATGGATTGGCGTGCTTCTACTCATAGGCTGCGGCAGTTCGTCCGATCAGGGGATTGTTGTCACGGGCCGGCTGCTCAAGAACGGAAAACCCGCTCAAGTTGACTTCGTAGGCAGAAAGCTTCCCCCCGGGGTTTCGGGCAGGTTGACTGTGATATTCTACCCGGTAAAGTCGGACAACGATGCCATTGCCGGCGAGCACGGCGAAGTCCTTGTCCCAGGTGGCGAATGGGCCGCCGTTGAGGATGATGGCACTTTTCACATTGGTAAGGGGCAACAGAAAGGAATTAAACCCGGGAAGTACAGGATCGTCATCACGCATGTCGATCCGTCGAGTGAGCAGGATGTGTTGAAGGGGGTCTTCAACGAATCCAAGTCTAAGATCACTCGTGACATTAGCGCTGGCCAAGAAATCGTCATCGATCTCGCCAAACCCTCGGGCTGATCTCCGTGTGACGCACAATTCTGTTTGCTCGCGGAAGTATGCCTAGCGTCCGTACTTCCCCATGAGCTGTGCGGTCGCGAGCATGTTTCCCTTCATCGCGTCCTCTAGTTGTTGCCGGCTGGCTTTGTCCGGCAAATCCAACCTCGCGCCTAGCGCATAAAGCTTGAAGAAATAACGGTGCGGCTTGGCCGGCGGCGGCGACGGTCCGCCGTAGCCTGTCTTGCTCCAGCTATTCATCCCTTCCTTGGCGCCTTTGGGTAGACCGCCCTTGGGAGAGGCGTCTTCGACCAGTCCCGTGCAATCGGCGGGGAGATTGTACAGCACCCAGTGAATCCAGGTGCCGCGCGGCGCGTCCGGGTCTTCACACACCAGCGCAAAGGATTGCGTATTGCCCGGCGCTCCGGACCATGCCAGTGGCGGCGAGAGGTTGCCGCCGTCGGCGGTAAAGCGCGTCGGTATGACGGCGCCCTCGGCAAATGCAGTGGATGTCAATTGCATGGCTTACTCCTCAAGTGAATCCCTTGCTCACGCGTCGGGCTCCGCGGGTTATTTCGCCGCCTTTGCTTTTTTTGGCTTGGGCGGCTCGTCGCCCAGGTCGCGTCGCATAGCGTCGGCGAGGTCTTGAAGACGGCGCACCACCTCGGGATGCTGCGCTGCCACATCACGGGTTTCACTCAAATCTGCGCTGAGATTGTAGAGTTCCATTCCGCAGGTCGCTACTTTGTAAAGACCGGGTTTGCCGTCCGCGCCGGTTGCGCTGCCCGCCATGGTTCGGTAAGTGTGCGGGAAATACAGCTTCCAGTGACCGCTGCGCACCGCTTGCAAGTGCTTGTTCCAATAGAAGAAGTACGCTTCGTGCGGAGATTTCGCACCCACCTCGACTCGCAGCAATGGGCTGATGTCCTTGCCGTCTATCTTGCCGCTGGGCAGCTTGGCGCCGGTGACGCGCGCGATGGTCGGCAGTAAATCGATGGTCATGGCCGGCTCGTGCTGTTCCTTGCCGGCTGGCAGGTGTCCCGGCCAACGCGCGATGAACGGGACGCGCACGCCGCCTTCCCACGCCGTGCCCTTGCCCTCGCGCAAGCGGCCCGCCGAGCCCGCATGATTGCCGTAGGACAGCCATGGGCCGTTGTCCGACGTGAAAATCACAATCGTGTTGTCGTCGATGCCGTGTTTTTTGAGCGCCGCCAGGATCTCACCCACGGACCAATCAAGTTCTTCGATGACGTCGCCGTACAAACCGCCTGCCGATTTTCCTTTGTGCCTGTCGGAAACAAATAGCGGCACGTGTGGCATGCTGTGGGCCACGTACAGGAAGAACGGCCGGTCCTTATTTCGTCCGATGAAATCCACTGCTTTCTCCGTGTACCAGGTCGTCAGTTTGGTTTGATCGGGATTGTTCGCGATGATCTTCTCACCTTCCATGAGCGGCAAATCTGGAAACTTCGCAGTCGGGTGATGCGGCCACATGTCGTTCGAGTAGGGAAGTCCGAAATACTCGTCGAAGCCGTGCCGCGCCGGCAGATTCTCCGCGAGGTGACCCAAATGCCACTTTCCGATGATGGCAGTCGAATAACCGAGCGCTTTGAGCATGAGTGCGATATTGGGGTTGTTGGGGCCCAGGCCTTGCTTACTCGCCGGTCCCAGTGCGCCCAGGATGCCGGTGCGATTGGAGTATTTGCCGGTTAAGAGCGCCGCGCGCGACGCCGAGCAAACCGCCTGCGCGGTGTAGAACGAAGTGAAACGCACGCCTTCCTTGGCCATCCGGTCGAGGTGCGGCGTCTTGATCTTCTGCGCGCCGAAGCAGCCCAGATCGGCGTAGCCCAAATCGTCTGCGAAAATGACGACGACGTTGGGCGGACGTTTTTGTCCCTCAACCCCGACCCCTCTCCCTGAGGGCGAGGGGAGACTGACCGCCGTGCCCGACGCCTGTGCGGATGACGCCAAAGGCGTCAAGAACATACCCGTAAAGAACGAGAGGATCCAGATTGAATGGCGCATTGAAACTCCGATCAAGCAGTGTGTCGGCCTGCCAACAAGTTGATGCAAGTAGCTGGACTTGTCAAACGAATTCAACGTAGGGACCACCCTCCCCAATGGAGCCGTTTCGCCACCCCCTTTTCTCTTTAGTTTTTCTCTGCGCATCTCTGTGCCTCCACGGTTATTCTAAAGGGACGACTTCGGAGAAGAACATGCGCGTTTGCTTTTTCGCTCTGTCTATGAGCGCGGCGGGTTTCGTCGCAATGGGCCCCATGACCCGATTGGCCGTCCCGGCGCAGCCGCCCGACAAGGAACGGCCCGCCCTTGGTGTTAAGGACCTGCGCTTCAACGACGGCAGCGTGCACGCCTTGTTCCTAAAATTAGACGCAGCTGCCGGCGCGCTCGCCAAGCCCGGCTGGACGGTGCTGCCGTATCGCAATCGGACCTACCGCGGCGGTCCGACTCGATATGTCGCCCAGTGGTGCCAGTCCGCCGGCCCCAAAGGTGAGTGCATCTGCTCGCGAGATCCGATTCCCAGCCACTATGTTCAGCTCCATGGCAATGCATTGAACATGGCAGGCGACCAAATCGACGGGCTAGAGATTCATGCCGGATATGTACCAAGAAAGGGTTGGGGCGCGCGCCTGGAATACCGCACCTACAACGGCAAGGCCGCCATCGGCGAGATGTTCAGTCTGTTCTTCTTCCACGACGACTTCAATCAAACACGGCCGGTGGGGCAAGGTAAATGGGCACTGGAGCTGGGAAACAGCTATTTCACGACCACCAAGCGCTACGGCGACCTCACCTACGGGCTGCAAGTTTCTATGTACGGCGACCCCAAAACCTGGATGGGCGACACGCGTACGCCGCGCGACCGCGACGTAGAGCGCTATTTGAGTTCGCCGGAAAGCTTCCTGGCTGCCGCCTTGGCCGAGTTCGACGCGCTCGAGGCCAACGCCCGCAAGCACATTCCCTCCGGCGCCGCCGTGCGCACCGTGGTCGACGGAAAAGGCGCTCGCTCGGACAACCCCCCGAAGGAAGTAGCGCAAACGGTCGAAAATCGGCTCACTGAGAAACAACTCACGGCGATCCTGGGCGAAGCACTGACAGACATCGAACAGCGCCGCAAGCTGGTGCGAGCGCACTTCCGCGAGATGCATGCGGCCGCGCGTACAGCGTTTCCGTTGCTGGAATGCATAATGCAAAAGGGGAAATGAACGTGTTTGTCAGGCTACCGTTTTTCCAATCGTGCGTGCGCCGCCAAGGCAGCCCTAGTCTTTGGGTGGAGACTGCCGCCGCGGCCTAGGTCTACGAGCAGGTCACGCGCGTCCGGACCGCCAATTATTTCCAAAAGTTGCACGGCGCGCAGATCGCGCAGCACATCCGCGGCCGGCGACGGCGTGTCCACGACCGACAAGATCTTTTCGATACGTCGGCTGACTTCCAGGGCGGGTGGTCCCTTCAGCGCTTGTCGAAGAGCGGGCGCCGCGACAACGCCAAGCTTGAGGAGTTGTAAGCTGGCGTTATCGCGTTTGCGGAAAGCAGGATCGCCCAGGTCGACGATCCACTGTTTCAGCGCGCTTTCGTCTTCCAGTGGTGCGGGTTTCAGACGTTTTCGCAGAAGCTCGACGGTTGGATTTGGTCTCGCGGCCAGCGACCACAGCACACGATAGGCGTCCGCCGGTTCGGCCGCAAGTTCCTGCCAAACTTGTTCGTCGTCCTCCCACGCGAAACGGTGCGCCGAGGCTTGTAAATCCCAGACGATTGCGCTGCCGTCGGCGTGCCCGGAAATCAGGGTGCGGCCATCGTGCCCGAAGGTCAAGCCGGTGGCCCGCGTGTACGAGCCGGACAAGGTGTGAACCAGTTTGCCGGTGGCCGTTTCCCACAAGAGAATCTTCTCGTCCTTGGTTTGAACCGCCACAAGCTGGCCATGAGGCGCCACGGCAAAGGCCGTTAGGTCCACTGAAGAATCCCATGGGATCGGCATCTCATGACGCAACAAACCAGTGGACACTTGCCAGATTTCGAGGACGCCCGCGTGGGTCGAGACAAGAAGGTGCACTCCATCGGGAGTAAAAAGCAGCCGGCGCATTGTGTCGCGTTTGGGCCGAAAGCTGTGCCGGCGGACGCCGGAGCGTGCATCCCAGAGCACAATGGAATCCGCGATCACTTTCGATTCAACGCCGCTGTGATCGCTAAAGGCGGTGGCCAGCGTTTTGCTGTCCGGGGAAAAGGCCGCATGGTTCACGAAAAAAGGTTTTTTGTCAGGTACGGCAACGAGGTGTAATCGCTTGTCCGCGACGGCGTCCCAGACATCCACCGTGATCGCCGGCGACAGAATCCTCGCCTGCAGGGCGCCGTCGGGCGAGAGGGACGAACGCAGCAGCCGGAATAGGGTTTCGCGATCCGGCTTCTCTTTGCCCGACCACTTCATGACGCCCGTCGCAACGTCCCATTGGGAGCCGGCCACGGTCAAGATCGCGCCATCGGGGGAAAAGTGAAAGCTATCGAGGTTGAGAAAGTAATCCGTATTGCAAGAAAAGCTTCGGGCAACTTTGCCTTCTCGAGCATCCCAAAGGCACACCTTTCTTTGCGTGGAGGAGGCGGTCGCGATCAAGCCGCCGTTGGGAGACCAGGCCACGCCGTCGACTGGCTCGAGGTGGCTCTCGTCAAAGAGGATCCGCTTGCCCGTGTCCGCTTCCCATAGGCCAAGGAAAGGAGGCTGCTGGTAGGTGATGGCGATGTACTTGCCGTCGCGACTCCAGGCGGCTTCGCGGCCGGGGTAGAGCAGGTCGTCGCCGGCCAAAAGGCGTTTTAGCTTGCCGGTGGCAACGTCCCACACCGCCTTGTCCCCGCCCGTTAGCAGCAGCTTGCCGGTGGGGTCCAGCGCGACGCCTCCTTTCGCACCTTTGCCGAATTCGCGAATCGACTTGCCGGTCGCCGGCTCCACCAGGCGCACGCGCTCGTGGCCGCCGACGGCCAGGAACCGACTATCGGGAGCAAAGGCCAGCTGAAGCACGTTATACGTCTCGCCGAACTGGCAAAGCTCCTTGCCGGTGACCGCGTCCCAGACGATGACCTTGGCCTCGCCTCCAGCAAGTCCGGACCAGCAGCCTGCAGCAACATGTTTGCCGTCTGCGCTGTATGCCAACGTCAAGTAGACCTGCGGTACATGGTTGAACCCACGGAAGCGACGGACTTCCTTTCCGGTTTCGAGTTCAAGGAGGACGATGGCCGATCCCCACTGTTCCTTGGGCGCAGGCTCCGTGTAGAGCGTGGCGAGCACATGCTGACCGTCCGGCGAAACGACGACACCGTGCCCGGCCCTGTCGAGCAGCTTGCGCTTTTTCTCGGCATTGGCGTCCCAGAGGTGCATCGCGACGTAGGCATGGCCAGTTATGAACTGTTTGCCATTGGGACGGTAGACGACGCGGGAAGCGGTCCCTGACGGTAGTTCGCGCACCAACTTGCCGGTGGCGACGTCCCAGAACTGCACGCGACCGCCGTCGTACTCGGTCGTCACAAGCGTCTTGCTATCGGGGGAGAACGTGACGGAAGCGGGAAACTGCCGCAAGCGCAACCGCATTGTTCCGAGACGCAGGCGCGCCTGCGCGGGCAGCGAATCAAGCGAGGGAGGGATGGCCGGTTCATCGGCCGTCAAATGGGACAGGGTGTTAAAGAATGCCAGGAGAAGGAAGACCGGAAGTGTGCGGGACGCAGCGAAGCCCATTTTGTTATTGCATCCCTTGGAAAGCGATTCTCCTTACCTTTGTTAGACGGATGAATCGGCGCAACGGATTGACGCTGGCCCTGATTCGGGTCAAATCTCGATCTTGCAGTTGGCTGGAGAACAAATCGTTTGCATCGTGCGGCTTGGCATGGTATTTAGAGGTTCAATCGGCTTACTTCTATCGCCTTCTTGCTGCGGGAGGACATCACCATGAGCCAAGCGCAAGTCCGCGCGCGTCTTGCCGGGATGCTGACCATTACGATCTTCGTGGTCGTTGTACTCGGTTGGCGCTGGGGATCTCCCGAAGCCACAGGAGTTGCCGGCGACCCTCCGGCCAAGGGTCAACCCGTTTTGATGCCCGCCAATCTGACCGGGCTCTTGGTCACGCTTGGCCAAAAGGACGACAAAGGCTTGGACTGGTCCGGCGAAGTCAGCGTGTCGCAAGGCAAGGTGCTGGCCGTGGATATCCTACAAGGGACAGCCAAAGGCAAGGTCGATGGCAATAAGTTCATCGTGCGTTCGGCATTTCTCGTGAAAAAGGACGAGAACAAGAAGAAAAAGAAGACGGACCAGATCATCCCGCCGATCATCCGCGTGACGCTCGACGCTCCCAGCGCCGCCAGCGTCAAGTTCACAACTGCTCAAGGCAATTTTGACTTCCTCATTGACGACATTTCACTCGGCGCTTCCAAGACGTTTCTCGATGGCCGGGCAAGCGTGCTGCGCGAGGGCGGCGCTTTCCGCATCACCCACGGCGAGCGCGAGGAGGACTATCCTGCTTTGGCTAAAGCGCCGGACGGCACTCTGTGGCTTGCGTATTGCGAATACAAGAAAGGCAAACCTTACGTCGCTGAGCGCGTGCTGGCAGGCAGCTTCGACGACCTCGTTCCCCAAGGAAACGGCGATCAGATTCTTCTGCGTCGCTTCGACGGCAAATCCTGGAGTCCGCCGCTCGAAGTCACCGAGCCGGGCTTGGACATCTGGCGGCCGTGCATCAGCGTAGCGCGGGGCCAGGTTCATGTTTCATGGAGCCAACAAGTTAATGGGAACTGGGATATCTACCATCGAGTGTACATCCCGCCGGCGAAGGAAGGCGGCCAAGGCAACTGGTCGAAGACAGAACGGCTCAGCCTCCTGCCCGGAGCGGACTTCAATGTCGTTTCCACATCCACGGGCGACGGCAAGGTCTGGTTAGCCTGGCAAGCATGGCAGGCCGACCATTTCCTCATTCAAGGACGCAAGTTGGAGTGGAATGCCGACGGCAAATTTGTGATCGGGAATTGGCAATTCCAGGAAGGCAAGGACAATCTATGGGTTTCGGCCATTGCGGCGGATTCGCGCGGGCGGGTTTACGTCGCCTATGACCGTTACAAGGATGGCAGCTACAACGTTCGTCTGTTTGAGGCTACGCAGCAAAGTCCGTGGCTCTCTATCGGCATTGCCGAGTCCGCGCGCTTCGAAGCGCGTCCCAGCATCGTCGTCGATAACAAAGACCGCGTCTGGATCGCTTACGAGGAAGGCGACGAGCAGTGGGGCAAGGACTACTCCACTAACCTCTTCGCGAAGATCGGCTTCAAAGACAATCCCGGAATGCCGCTGTACCTCAACCGCACCGTTCGCGTCAAATGCCTCGACGGCGGCAAAGTGGTGCAGCCCGCCGGCGACCCGGCCCAGGCCATCGCGAAGCGCACCGCCAACAACAAAAGCGTGCCGCGCCTTGGCATCGACGCTCAGGGGGGCGTGTGGCTGACCTATCGCCACCACCCCAAGCCGCTCGGCGCCGGCGAAGTCTGGAACAGCTTCGTCACGCATTACGACGGCAAAGAGTGGTCCGCACCCCGGCAGATGGCCCATTCGGACAACCTGATGGACAATCGCCCCGCGCTGGCGCCGCTCGGCCAAGGCATGCTCATGGTCTATAGCGGCGACGCCCGCACCAAGCAGCAAGACCGCAAACAAAACGACTTGTTCGCGGCGATCGTGCACGCCAGCGGACCGACGCAACCGATCGCGCTCGTTGCCGACGCCGCGCCCGCCCTCGGCGAATTCAAGGACGTGCATCCGAACGAAGCCAAAGACGTCGCCCGCATGCGCGCTCACTTGACGGAGTACCAAGGCAAGAAACTGCGCCTCTACCGTGGCGAATTCCACCGCCACACCGAATACACCGCCCACCGCGACCAGGACGGCCTTCTCGAAGACAGTTGGCGCTACGCCATTGACGCCGGCATACTCGATTGGATGGGCAATGGCGACCACGACAACGGCCATCACGACGAATACTCTTGGTGGCAAATCCAAAAGACCGCCGACCTGTTCCACAATCCGCCCGCGTTCGTCGCCGTGCAATCGTATGAGCGCAGCGTCAAATATCCGGACGGCCATCGCAACGTCATCTTCCCCAAGCGCGGCATCAGACCGTTGCCGCGCGGCAGTCTGGTCGGCACCGAGGAAAAAGGGACGCCGGACACCAAAATCCTCTTTCAGTACCTGAAGCACTTTAGCGGCATGTGCAGCTCGCACACCAGCGGCACCGGCATGGGCACCGACTGGCGCGACAACGATCCGGTCTACGAGCCGGTCGTTGAGATTTACCAGGGCCATCGCCACAACTACGAGCACTTCGGCGCGCCCCGTTCCGCCACCGACAAAACGCACATCGGCGGCTACGAGCCCAAAGGCTTCGTCTGGAACGCGCTCGCCAAGGGCTACAAGCTCGGCTTCCAATCCTCCAGCGACCACGTCTCGACGCACATGAGCTATGCCGTAGTACTGACCGACGACCTGTCGCGGCAGGGCATCATCGACGCCTTCAAGCGTCGTCACAGCTACGCCGCGACCGACAACATCATCGTCGAATTCCGTTCGGGCAAGCACATGATGGGCGACATTTTCGAAACGGCGCAAAAACCGTCGTTCGAAATCGTCGTCCACGGCACCGCGCCAATAGCCAAGATCTCGCTAGTGCGCGACGGCAAATATATCCACGTCGAACAGCCCAAGAAGGCCGACGTGCAACTCACCTTCACCGACCTGGACGCGGAAGCCGGCACAACCGCCTACTACTACGTCCGCGTCGAGCAAGAAGACGGCAACCTGGCCTGGGCCTCGCCGATGTGGATTACGTATCGCGCGAAGTAGGCGCGAGGCCCAAATCTAAGAAATCCTAGAACGCTGGCGAGTCACGCCACTCGAAATTTGTTAAGATGATGGTCAATTCCCACCCACTCTTCTCCTTCTGAAAGGATGGGCCATGTCCCGCCTGAATCGTCGCAGTTTTATCAAACAGACGCTCGCTGCCGCGGCGACCATCACGGTGGCGGGGACTAAATCATCTGGCCAGGTCGTCGGCGCCAATGACACGATTCGCATCGGCGTCGCCGGTCTCAATGGCCGGGGCAGCGCCCATGTCGGCGCCTTCGCCCCGATGCAGGGTGTGCAGATCACTTACCTCATCGATCCGGACACGCGCACCTTTGCGGCACGCGCCCGCACGGTGCAAGAGCGCGGCGGCAATAGCCCGCAGACCGTGCAGGACGTACGCCGGGCCTTGGAAGACCGCAATCTCGACGCCATTTCGATTGCCACTCCGAACCACTGGCACTCGCTGATGACAGTATGGGCGGCGCAAGCGGGCAAACATGTCTACGTGGAAAAACCGCTCAGCCACAACGTCAAGGAAGGCAAGATCGCCGCCCAGATGGCGCGCCGGCACAATGTTATCGTGCAGCACGGCACCCAAAGCCGCTCGAGCCAAAGCTGGGCCAACATCGTCGAAATTATTCGCTCCGGCCAATTGGGCCGGCTGCAGGTGGCGCGGGCGCTTTGCTACAAACGACGGGATAATTCTCAAGGCCGCGTTCCTTCGGTGAATCGTGTGGCCGCGCCCAAGCAGCTCGACTTTAACCTTTGGCAGGGACCGGCCAGCGAGCGGCCCTACCACGAAAACCTCGTGCACTATCGCTGGCACTGGCTCTGGGATTTCGGCAACGGCGACATCGGCAACCAGGGCGTACATCAGATGGACATTGCCCGCTGGGGCATCCCAAATGCGACGTTGCCGCGCAGCGTTTTCAGCGTCGGCGGCCGCTTCGACTCCGACCGCGGCGAGACGCCTAACACGCAGATATCCATCATGGATTTCGGCCAAACACAATTGATCTTCGAGGTGCGCGGTATGGAAAGCCCGGCGTTTCACGGTCAGGGCGTGGGCAACATCTTCCATTTGGAAGAAGGCATGATCGCCGGCAATCGCTTTTACCCGCGTGGCCGCACCGAGCCCGCGCCGTTGCCGCGTTTGGACAACCCAGCGCGCCGCGGATCCGGCAACGGCGAACACTTTGCCAACTTCATTGCCGCCGTCCGAACGCGCCGGCATCAAGACCTGAACGCCGATGTGCTCGACGGACATTATTCGAGCGCTTTGTGCCACCTGGCGAATATCTCCTATCGCCTGGGTCAGGAAGCGCCCTTTGCGCCGCGGCCGCGTTCGATCACGGACAATCCGGAAGCAGGTGACGCCTTCGCACGCATGGAAGAGCACTTGCGCAATAACGGAGTGCAACTGGACTCGGCCCGGCTGCGCGTCGGCCAGTTCCTTGAATTCGACGCCCAAACGGAGAGGTTTACGCGCAACGACGACGCCAACCGCATGCTCACCCGCGCCTACCGCGAGCCGTTCGTGGTTCCGGATTCGGTGAGTTAGGATCTTCTGATTTATCTCTTCGCGTTCGCAAGTCTCTGCGAGCGCGAAACGATGAATCAAAGCATTACTAAAGGGAAATGGAAGGCCCATCATGCCCGGCGCCAAGATTTGGCACCTCTTGCCCCACGACGCCGACCGCATCCAGCATTTGTCGCGCCGGTTGGGGGTAGCGCCCATTGTCGCCCAGCTCCTCATCAATCGCAACATTACCGAGTCGGAGCAAGCGCAATCGTTTCTCCGAGCCCCGTTGTCGGGTTTGCATGAGCCGGAGATGCTGCCGGGCGTGGAAGAAGCCGCCGGCCGTCTGCTGGCCGCCGTGCGCGCCGGCCGGCGCGTTTGCATCTACGGTGACTACGACGTGGACGGCGTATCCGGCACCGCCATCCTCTGGAACTGTCTCAAGTTGCTCGGCGCGCGACCGGACGCTCTCGCAATTCACATCCCGCACCGCTTGCAGGAAGGTTACGGTCTAAACGGCGACGCGCTGCGAAAACTAGCAGCCAATGGCGTGCAAGTCGTGGTGACTGTGGACTGCGGCATCGCCAGCGTCGCCGAAGCAGAGCTGGCGCGGTCGCTCGGTTTGGAATTGATCGTCACCGATCACCACGAACCAAAAGCAGATTTGCCTCGCGCCAACGTGCTCGTGCATCCTCGTCTACCCGTGGGGCAGACATTCCTGTCTGCCGACGTGCAACGGCAGGCTGGAAAGCCTGCCCCACACACTAACAACGGCCCTACCGGTTATCCGTTTGGCCAGTTGTGCGGCGCGGGCGTCGCATTCAAGCTGGCGTGGGCGCTTTGTCGAAAGTCGTGCGGCAGCGCCAAAGTGACCGAACCTTTGAAGAATTTCCTGCTCGACGCCGTCGTGCTGGCTGCCTTGGGAACCGTGGCCGATGTCATGCCCTTGCACGAGGAAAACCGCATCTTCGTGCGCTACGGCTTGGCCCGCATGCACAAGCAACCCGGGACCGGCATGTTGGCCCTGTTGCGCGGCGCGGGCTTGGACACCAAGGCACATCTGGTCGCCGGCGATATCGGCTTCACGCTGGCGCCGCGCATCAACGCCGCCGGCAGACTGGGAACGGCCCGCGCCGCCGTCGAGCTCTTGACGACGCTGGATTCCAATCTGGCCAAAGAACTGGCGGAACACTTGGAGAACCAGAATCAGCAAAGGCAGGCGCTGGAACGAGCGATCCTGCAAGAGGCGCGACAGGTGGCCGCAGATTTCGCGCAGGCGTCGGCGCTGGTCTTGGCGCAACGCGGTTGGCATCCGGGATTGCTCGGCATCGTTGCCAGCCGACTTGTAGATGAGTTTGCCCGGCCGGCGCTCATGATCGCGCTGCCGGACGAAAAACCGCACGGCCAGGGATCCGGCCGCAGCGTGCCGGGTCTTCGCTTGCACGAGGCACTCGAACAATGCGCCAGCCGGCTTTTGAGTCATGGCGGCCACGCCAGCGCGGCGGGCTTTCGCATTGCTCCGGAATCAATCGACGCTTTCCGCGACCAGTTTTGCGATATCGCTGCCTGCGCGTTGGGACCGACACCGAAACCGCGCCGGCTGGTCATCGACGCCGAGTTGCCGCTTTCGTCGCTGACCTTTGGCCTAGTGGAAGCCATCCGCCAGCTCGAGCCCTATGGGCAGGGCAACCCGGAGCCGCTGTTCCTCGCGGATCGCTTGAAGGTTTTGGGCGAGCCACGCTGTGTGGGCAACGGCGAACGACACCTCAGCTTCCGCGTACGCCAGGAAGGGCGTGATATCCGCGCGATCGGCTTTAACCTGGCCGATCGCGCCCAGGAATTGATGTCCTGTGGCGGCGAATGCTGCCTGGTGTTCACGCCGCGGATCGGGGAGTGGCGCGATTATCGCATCGTGGAAATCGAAGCGCGCGATTTGCAGCCCGGTCCGCAAGCGCGCTTGGGTTAGCGCGGCAACAGACCTTCTTCTTTGAAGGGAGGTGGGATAAAAAGGTAGCTGGGCCGCTCGCGGGGAAGCGTCCTTACCTTTTTGTGTTCCGCTAACTGCACATTATGGCGCGTTGTCTTGCCGATCTTTTGACCTTTCTGGACTCACTCGAAGAGCCGGCCGCGCTCGACCGGTTGCAGGCTGAATTGTCCGAACTCGAAATCGAATTGGACGACGTACGCTCGCACGCTCTGTTTTCGGAGCGGACCTATCGCCGCAATCTGGTGCGCGGCGGCAAGTGGTATCACCTGTTGGTGCTGTGCTGGCGCAACGGCCAACGCTCCCCCATTCATGACCATCGCGGCTCGCGCTGCGCCGTCCGCGTGCTAAACGGCGTAATGACTGAGTCACTGTTCGACTACGCGCCAACCGGACAGATCAAGTCGACGTTTTCCCGTGACATCGACGCCGGAAGAGTCGTCGGCAGCGAAGACACGGACATCCATCAAATTTCCAACCTGCAAACCGGCAAGGCCGACCTGGTGACGCTGCACCTGTATTCTCCGCCGCTCCTGGTCATGGGGACGTATTCGTTGACCGACGGGCTTCGGGGCGAAGAGCCCATGTTTTTGGAGTTTTACGACGCTGCCGGTATATAAATACGCAGAAGGAAACTGGGGAGCTTCCATGCCAGAGCAGCGCAAGACGGTCACCTCACTTCCGGAAAACAGCGAAACCCCGCTGGACGAATTGCGCGGCTGGTTGACGCCGACACGCCT
>JAKEFD010000157.1 GCA_022616245.1 Gemmataceae bacterium | reverse complement strand
GTCTCAATGAAGTGCGGCTCGCGGGGCCGATCCTGGAGCGCTTTGCGAATCTCGCCGATGCACACCACGAGTGCGGCATCGCTGACCAGTGCGTCCGACCAGACAGTCCGCAACAATTCTTCCTTGGTGACGAGCCGACCAGCTTCGTGGACAAGATAAGAAAGTAGTGCAAAGGCCTTGGGCGTCAGCGCAATCGGCTCCGAGCCGAGCCAGAGCTTGCCGCTCACGGGATCAAGGCGAAAGCGGTCGAAGCGCACTTCCTGTTCGAGTTTCATCAGGTGTCCTCCTCCTGGCAGCAAACACACGCTAACTTTGCACGACCCGCTTGAATCCGCCGAAAGGAAAAGGGCGGAGCGGCCGTCCCGCGCACGGCCGTGTTGGGCGAAAAGCGCTTAGCGAAGTATTAGCGAAATCTTAGAGTCCTCTTATGACTTCCTTTTCCAGGGCCGCTATCCTCCAAGAATGAACGAAGGATGCGCGCCCAGAGGAGCCAAAAGTGAGATCACCAGGGGCAAGAAACGTGCCGCCCCCGAGCGAAAGATTACCTCTTCGCTTGAATATAGGTCCTCACCGCACCGGGCATGTCCGGCAACGGCGCCGCTCAACTCACGGTGGGTTCCGGCCGGTCCGAGTCGGTGAGCAGCCTTCGACAGCTTAGAGATCACAAGGGGGAGCGCCAACCCTGCTTCCCGGAAGAATGAGAGAAAAAACCATGAACCAACGGCTGACGAAGCCGCAGCGGAGAAGGTGCGCGCCGGCCGCGTCCGCAGGACATGGATATCCTTCGCTTGCGCTTCAGGCTTGTGGCGTCGGCCAACGCGTCACACAAGCAGGACATGGATATCCTTCGCTTGCGCTTCAGGCTTGTGGCGTCGGCCAACGCGTCACACAAGCCTGAAGCGCAAGCGAAGGAGTTAGGACGCCGAAGGATTTCCCTGATGGGATGTTCCCGGCGCGGCCAACGGCAGCGCCGCGCCGGGATGGGTGGTTTCGTGCTGCCGATTCTATGGAGAGCTTGCTATGATGCGCAACGTGATGGTTCGTTTGTTTGGGCGTCGCTGCCAGTCCCCGATCCGGCGTGAGGAGGCGCTTCGCTTCCAGCCCATGGTCGAAGGACTGCAGGCGCGATTGGCGCCGGCGATCACGGCTTCTTTCTCCGCCGCCGCCGGCCTGTTGACCGTCGTGGGCGATTCCCAAGACAACACCATTGCCATTGGCTCGGACGCGGAAGGCAACATCATGGTCAATAACGGCGACATCACCATCGCCGGCGACGTGGCCACGGTGGAAAACACAACCTTCATCCGCGCCCTCGGTCTCAGCGGCGACGACACAATCACGCTGGACGAAACAAACAATCCTCTGCCCGACTCCCAGATCATCGGCGGATCGGGCGACGACACGCTCACCGGCGGCTCCGGCGCCGACGAGCTGATCGGCCAAAGCGGCGAGGATATTCTCCAAGGCATGGCCGGTGACGACTCCCTGATCGGCGGCGCGGCCGACGACACGTTGGAAGGAGGCGCGGGCATCGACTCGCTCTTCGGCCAGGCCGGTGACGACACGCTCCTCGGCAATGCCGGCGACGACGTCATCGTCGGGCTGAGCGGCGACGATCTTATCGTCTGGAACAACGGCGACGGCAGCGACCAGATCGACGGCGGCGCCGGCACGGACACGGTCGAAGTCAACGGATCCGACACCCAGGGCGATGAGTTCACCATCGCGCCCGACGGCGATCGCGTCGCTTTCGCCCGGGAAAACCTGGTTCCCTTCACTCTGGACATCGGCAGTTCGGAAGTGCTTGATGTCAACGGTCTGGGCGGCGACGACACCATCACCGGTTCCGAAGGCCTCGCCGGCTTGATCGAGCTCGATCTTGACGGCGGCGCGGGTAATGACACCATCGCCGGCGGCGACGGCGACGACCTCATTACCGGCGGTGAAGGCGACGACACTTTGACCGGCAACCTCGGCGACGACGAAGTGACCGGTGACGTCGGCGATGACCTCATCGTCTGGAACGCCGGCGACGGCAATGACGTCATCGACGGCGGCGAAGGCGTCGACATCGTCGAGCTCAACGGCTCCGACGAGGAGGCCGATGAATTCGCGATCAACGCCGACGGCACAGCGATCGCATTCGAGAGCGCTGTGGACGAAGCGTCGGTCAGCATCGCCGGCAGTGAGACGCTCGACGTGAACACGCAGGGCGGCGACGACTCCGTGGTCGTCGGCGATCTCACCGGCGTCGAGGACGTGACCACCATCGACGTGGACGCGGGCGCGGGCGACGATCAGGTTGATGCCGCGGCTCAGCTCAACGCCGAGATCCTCATGCAGGTCATGGCCGGCCTCGGCGATGACCTCGTCAGCGGCAGCGCCGGCGATGACCTCATCGACGGCAACGAAGGCGACGACGTCTTGGTCGCGGGCCCTGGTGACGATGTCGTCAGTGGCGGCATCGGTGAAGACGTGATCGACGGCGACGCCGGCGACGACGTCCTCCATGGCAATGAGGACGGCGACGTTATCAACGGCGGCCTGGGTGAAGACGTCTTGTTCGGCGACCCGGGCGATGACGTCCTCAACGGCGATGAAGGCGACGACATCCTCGACGGCGGCGACGGCGAAGACGTGGCCATCGGCGGCGATGGCGACGATACCATTTTGAATGTCGAGTTTGAGATGGACGAAGTGTAGCTCCTCGTGGCCGTCGCCCATTCCCCAAAGACGCAGCCTGGCCCCCGCGCGAGGCTGCGTCTCTTCCTTGCGCCGAACCACAGCAACTGTCATCGCCCCCAGGCCCGTGAAACGGGCCTGGGTTCATTTCTTTCCCTTCTTGACCGGGAAAAACGGCGACTCCGTTCGCGCGTGCCGCAAGCATTCCTCGATGCGGGCCACGACATCGGCATGCCGCGCGGCAATATCCGTCGTCTCGCCGATGTCTTTCTCCAGATCATAAAGCTCCAGCGGTCCGCCGAGCTTGGGGCGGATTGCTTTCCATTTGCCCATGCGCGCCGCTTGCTGGAAGCCGCCTTCGAAAAACTCCCAATACAAGAAGTCGTGCTGCTTTTGCTCCTTGCCCAAGAGAGTAGGCAGGAACGAAATGCCGTCGATCTTATCCGGCGTCTTACCGCCGGCGACTTCGACCGCGGTGGGCAGAAAGTCCCAGAAGGCGCCGATGTGATCGCTGCTCGAGCCGGGTTTGACGCGCCCGGGCCAACAGACAACAAAGGGGACACGGACTCCACCGTCGTGCAGCGACCGCTTGAAGCCGCGCAAGGGGCCGGCGCTTTGGAAAAAGGAGGGATCGCCGCCCCCTTCGCGATGTGGGCCGTTGTCGCTGGAGAACACGACGATCGTGTCCTCCTCCAAGCCAAGCTCGCGCAGCCTGTCCATGAGCTTGCCGATGTCGCGGTCCAGGTAAGTGATCATCGCGGCGTGATTCTTCTGCGGCTGCGGCCAGGGTTCCTTCGAATAGGGCTCGTCGCTGGGCACTTCCATGCCGTTCTTTTCCAGCTTGCCGCGCTCGTTGTTGGCGTGCGGAATCGTGACCGCGTAATAGAGAAAGAACGGTTTCGCCTTGTTTTTCTCGATGAATGCGGGCGCTTCCTTTTGGAATAGATCTTGCGAATAGACAGCCTTCTTCGAAGCTACGTTGTCCTTCACCACGTTGCCTTCAATCGCGATTTTTTCCTCGTTGCGCCACAAGTAGTCGGGATAAGAGTTATGGGCATGGTGCTGGTTCAAATAACCGAAGAAGTAATCGAAACCCTGTCGGTTGGGCGCGCCGCTGGTGCCGGGCTCGCCCAGGCCCCATTTGCCGACGAGGCCGGTGACGTAGCCCAGGCGCTTGAGGAATGTCGCCACGGTGACGTCTTCGGGCCGGAGCGGCACCAGGGCGTTGCCGCGCACAGTGCAATGGCCGGTGTGCTGGCCTTGCATGAGCGCCGATCGGCTGGGAGCGCATACGGTGCTGCCGGAATAGAACTGGGTAAAGCGCATGCCACGCGCCGCGAGCTGGTCGAGGTTGGGCGTCTTGATTTTCTTTTGGCCGTAACAGCCGAGGTCGCCGTAACCCAGGTCGTCGGCGAGGATGAAGATGATGTTGGGTTGGCGTTTTTCGTTCTGTGCTTGAACAGAGCCGGAAGCTGCAAGCAGGGCCAGCGAACCCAGGAGGAAGTGTTTCATCGCACATGCCCTCTGATTAATCGCTTCGCGTTGGGAAACTACCTTCGAGCGCGAAACGATGAATCAACTACTTCAGATTATTGCGTATTTCGCGCAGCTTGGTCTTGATCTGGGCCCAGTCCTCACGGGCCCGGCGCAACGACTGGAAGTCGTACAGCTCGCGATAGGTCAGCGCCGGCAACTCCGGCACGCGCTCGGTGTCCAGAAAACGCGATTGCCGTTTCAAATACGCGTCCACTTCTTGGAACCATTTCTCGCGCTCCTTCGTGCCCGCTCCGGCAATGGGTTGATCGCGCAGCTTTTCACCTTGCTTGATCTGCTCCTGGATCCAGGTTAGCTCCGCGGCCACAGCGTTTTTGAGGCTCGCCAACTCCTTCCGGTATTGCTCGATGCGCTTGGCGAGCCGCGTGTTGCTCCAGGAATCGGTGTACGGCTCGGGCAGCGCCAGGCTGTCGAGCAGCTTGGCGTTCTTCTCGATGTCCGATTCTTTTTGCAGAAAACGGATCGGCTGCAATTTCTCCAGTTGACTTGCCAGCGCCTGGTAGGCCGTCATCTCTTCCCGGCCGGCGCGCACTTCCTCTTGTAGTTCCGGCGCGAGCTTGGCGAAATGCGGGCTGTTTTGAATCTTCGTAAGTTCCTTGATCCTGTCCTCGATCGGGTCGCGCAGGCGCTCCGCGGCCGAACTTTGCGCCGGCAAGAGATGCCGAATGGATGCTTCCAGCGCGGTGACATCGGGGCTGGGCCGCGTGAGGAAGAATCCGGCGGCGACCAAACCCATGACCGCGATCAGCGCGACGAGACTGGCCACGACAAAATGCAGCCGTTGATGCGCGTGTGTGCGCTCTTCGTGAAAAGCCCGCGCGGAGTCGAGGGCCTGGCGAAACAGCTCAGCCACGCCGTAGGGCTCGTTCGCCTTGGCCGCGCGGTCCGTAAGCGCCGGTCGGCGAATGGCCGTCGCCCACAGATGCAATTCAATCTTGCCGAAGGGCGCTTGGTTCTCCGCGCGTGCCAGAAACACCTGCAATTTGTTGTCCACACGGCCTTTGGCTTCCTCAATGCGCTCGAGCCATTCACTGGATGAGTCGCCTTTTTTGGCTAACAGGTCGCACTTGGTCAGCACAAGATAAACAGGCAAACCCGCGACCTCGGCATGGCGGCTGCGCTGCTCCTGGAACAACCGCAAAAAGTCGCCGAACATCTGGAACTGCTGCTCCAGCTGGTTTTGCGCGACCGATGCATCGAGCGCCAAGAGCAAGGCATCGGCGTCGCGCACCGCTTGGGCCAGCGCCGCTTTCTCTTCCAGCGAGCGCTCGCCCTTGAGATATTCGCCGGCGATCTGTCCGTTGCAGTCAACGAACGTGACTTCGAGCTTGGCGCCGTCTTGCTGGAATGCCACAAGATACGAAACCACTTCGGATTGCGTCGGCTCCAGCTTGTTGGCATAAGTGCTTTGTTGCAAGTCCGTGAGTTCACCCGGTTCCACTAGCGCAGCGCCCAGCGCCTCGGGGTGCATCTGCGCGGCTTGCGCCAAAGCGCCCAGCAACGACGACTTTCCCGCGGATGCCGCTCCGAACAACACAATGCGTAACGAATCGCTCATATGCATTCAGCGTCGAAGTTCCGAGCCGCGACCGTGAGGGAGCGGGACGCCCGCGCGTTTCCCGCTCCCTCACGGTCGCGGCTCGGACGGTCCCACGTTCGCTACTCCGCACCGTTAAGGTCCACGGTCGGAATCTTGTATTTCTTGGTCAAGTCGCGCAATCTCCCGAGCGCGCCTTGCCGCGTTCCTACGCTCTCTTCAGTCAGAATAATATGCACTTCGAGCCGGTCCTTGTGTTCCTTGAAAAACGCTTCGACTTCGTCCAAAGTCCGCGGCGGCTCTTTGCGACGCATCAAGTAATATCGGCCGTCTCCTTTGTAGCGCTCGCCGCCTATGAGTTCAATATCCACCGGTTCGCGCACCAGCGTGGGCGGCATTTTTTTGTCGTTGCCGCCGGACGGATCTTTGCCCTCGTTTTTTTCCTTGTTCGAGGCGACGCCGTTCTCTTTGCCGGTTCCCTGGCCGGGCCCCGGCGCGCCGCCCGCGCCCGGTCCCCAGCCGAAACCGGGACCGCCTCCCAACGGAAGAAAGAAATAGACCAAAAACGCGAACAAGAGCGAGCCCGACAGGCGCGTAACGGGCCGAAGCCAACCGGGCAGCGGGCGATGAAAGGCGAGTCGGCACAGGAACCGCGCTATCGGCGGACCGGCGAACCAGCCCGCGAAGGCGCCCCCAACCGCCGCCACGAAGCGCAGCACGACGAAGATCGGCGTCGTCAAATCCAACGCCCAAAGGGCCGCGGCGATCATGGCCTCTCCTTCAAAGAATGGGCCACCGCGGCAAACCAGGTCTTGAACTGCCTTTCCTGGGCCAATGTCGGAAAGCCGGTCTCGGGCCGCGGGTACAGGAAATAGTAATACACTTCCTGGCCGGCGGCGGCGCGCTGATGGCGCTCGATCAAGGTCTGAGCCGATTCTTCATTGGCAATCAAGAGCTTGGGGGCATCCGGGCGCAAGGGGTCGATATAGTACAGGTTGCCCTTGGGATCGACGTCGAGAATCTGGAAATAGGTTCGTTGCACCACGTCCTTGCGGTCTTTCTTCAAGCGGGCCACTTCCTCGCGCAGTCTTTCCAGCTCGTCAAGGGCGGGACGCAGGTCTTCCAGCCGGGTGAGTTCTTGCGTGCGCGCCTGCAGCATCCGTTCGAGGGAAGAGACGGAGTCGGACAATTCGGCGGCGGATTCGTTTTTGCTCTTCAGCTCTTCCTCGTTGACGATGGGCATGAGCAGGAAGATGCAGAAGAGCAACAAGAGCACATCGATCAGCGGAATGAAAAAACGCGTGACTGAGCGGCGCGGCATCTGGATCATGGGCCCTCCCCTCTCCCCGCGGGGGCGAGGGGAGTCGGCCGGCTGCCGCCCAAGGTGAGTATCAGATCACGGCCGATAATGACCATCCACGACGGCAGAATGTTCAACAATGCCATGAACAAGCCGCTGCCGGTGGCGGTGATCGCCGGCGAATACTGCTGGAAAATGACCTGCGCACGAAAGCTGCCCGATGCGTCCGGCATGGCGCCCAGCGCGGAAAAGGTCTGCAAAATGCCGGCGACCGTGCCCAAGAGTCCCATGAGAGGAAACCATTCCGCGGCCTGGCCCAAATGCGAGATCCAGCGGTCGGCGCCTTCGTCAAAGCCGGTCCCCTGCCAGCGCAGCGCCCGCCAGCACAGCATCATTTGCAAAAGGAACAGCACCAGTCCCAGGCCCAGGATCAAGCCGTCCATCGTGCCGAAGTGCACGAAATAGAAGTTGACGGCGTCGCGCGGAATACATACCGCGATCAGCGCCGCCGCGAGAAACGGCATCGCGCAGAAACACAACGGCACGACGAGCTTGATGAGCAGGCGGCGCATGGCGGACTCCTGACAACTCAAAACCCGAAATCCGAATATCGAAATCCGAAATCCGAAACAAACTCAAAATTCGAAGAAGAAAACTCAAAGAAATCCTAGCTCGTTTGGATGTTTTCTTTTTGAGTTTTGGATTTGTTTCGGATTTCGATATTCGGATTTCAGTTCCGATTTGGACCTAATCTTATTTCGCTTCGTCCAGGATTTCAATTTGCGATTGTTCGTCCAAGGCGACGCTCGAGAGCTCGCCGTGCGGGTCCTTGGTGAAGTGGATCAAGGGCACGATGATGTCGTCCTGGGGCAGCCGGTCGGTGGCGAGGCCGGTCGCCAGCGAGTCGGCGTGGCGAAAGACTCCGGTGACAACCGCGGGCCACGATTTCAGGCCGACGCGGACAGTTTGCGTGATGCGGATCTTTTGCCCCGGCCGCAGCCTTTGCAATGTCGCCAGCAAGTCGGGACGGATCGGCCGCGACGAATAGATTTGCATGGCGCTCATTGCGCCTCCTTGCTCATCGGCCGGCCTCGCACCAGCGCGATCCGGCCCGTGCGCGCCAGTTCCAGGATGCCGAACGGCCGCATCATCTCGATGAACGCGACGATCTTGCTTTCCGTGCCCGAGATTTCGATCATGATGTCCACTGCGGAAACATCCACGACCCGGCCGCGAAACATCTCGACCAACAGCGCGATCTCCGTGCGCTGCGCGGAATTGGCTTGCACCTTGATCAGCATGAGATCGCGCTCGACATAATTCTCACTGCTGATGTCGTCGACGCGAACGATGGTGACGATCTTGTCGAGCTGTTTGCGCACCTGTTCGAGAACGGTATCGTCGCCGTGCACGACGAAGGTCATGCGCGAAAGCACCGGGTCCTCGGTTTCGCCGACCGCGAGGCTGTCGATATTGAAGCCGCGCGAGGCGAGCATGCCCGACACGTGTGCCAGCACGCCGGGCTGATTCTGGACCAGGGCAGAAAGGACATGCCGCATGTGGACTACCAAAACCTAAGAGAATGTCGGAGACGCTCCTAATCAGCATATGGCAAGCAAAACGAGGGGGAAAGTCACTGATGCGTTGGATGCCTGTTCGAACGTGGCGGGCCAGACCTGGGAATGCACAGCTGGTGGATGGGTACTACTCGCTCAGCCGCGACCGTACTTCCTCGCGACTTTTAATTCCGCACCGGCCCGTGCGCGAACGGCGAGCTTGCCATGCGGTGGCTCATCGGGATGAGGTTTGGCACGATCTCGAATTGCACGCCCACGGTGTCGAGCACGGAGCTGAAGCTCAATCCCAGGCTCATTTGCACGTCGGTGCCGATGCGGGTGATCATGAGCGAGGTGGATTGGATGTCGGTGCCGAAGTCGAAGTTGGTGCCGATCGTCATGGCGTACTTCGGGCTGAAGGCATACGTGAGGGCGAAGATGACCGAGCGGCTTTCGAGCGGATCGATTCGGCGGTAGCCCAGATAGAACGACGTCTGATCGGGACGGTTGAGGACGGCGCCGATGTTGAAGAAGCGCGGGCCGTTCTCGATGGGCTCGAGCCAGCCGCTGGAAACGAGGGCGGTGCGGTCGCCGATGTTCCAGATCCAGTCGTACTCGAGGATGCCGAAGGTCTCGCCGAAGTTGTCGCGATTGGAATGCGGAAAGACCGAGGCGCGCAGGTCGAGGGTCATCCAATCGATGACGTGCTGGTTGCCGGGAAAGCCGCGTTTGGTCTGCCAGCGCTGCCTTATGCCGAGTTGGAGCACGTCGATGGCGTCGAGCGTATCGATGCGGTTGTCCACCAGCCGGCGCAGGGCGTAGAGCTGCGGGTCAAAGATCGGCGACGTGGTCAAGAGTGTCGCGTTCGTCGGGTTGTAGATGCTCTGCACCGGACGAATGTCGCGCAGGGCCTGGTCGGAGGCGTCGTCGTTCAGCCTATCGAGCTGGGGCAACGTGGTGTGCGAGACGCTGCTGTCGGCGATGTAGTAATTCGCCGACAAGACGATCTTGTGGAACATCCCGTTCATGTTGAATAGCTCGCTGAATACATCGGGGTAAAGGTGCGAGAGCGGCATGCTGGTGCGCACGCCGGTGGCCCCATAGAGCCGGCCGCGGTCGTTGCCGGTGAGATCGTTGGTGTAATAGGTGAGGTCGCCGACGACGAACGGCACCACGCGGAATGGCCCGGCGCTGAACGGCAAGCTGAGTTCTTGCCAGAGATCGAAGCGGCCGGTGTCGGTGCGGGCGTCGGTCGGGCTGAAGGCGAAGGCGGGGTCCTCGGTGGGACGCAGCCGGCCATAGCCGGCGCTGGCGTGCAGGTTGTAAGTGAGGATGTCGAACAGCGACAAGCCAAGCACGTAACCGTCGGCTTTGGGCAGCCATTCGGTTTCGGTAACCCAGTTACGGATGTTCGGCTCGGCCAAGAGCGTCCAGGCCCAGATCCCGTTTTGCTGCTTCAGCTGGATGAACGTTTCCTGGTTAAGGCCGTTTTGAAATTCATGCTGATAGAACTGTTCGAGGAAGTTTTGATCGGAAAGGGCTGAGACTTGCCCGAGCACGCTGAAGCCTGCGGGCAGTTCCTGCACATTGAGCTGGCCCAGGAAGCGGCCGCGCCATTCCGGGTGCGACATGGGCAGAGTCACGCCGGGGGCGACGGTAATGACTTGGCCGCGGCCGCCGCCCAGTATGTCGACGCCGGAGTCGTGGAGGCCATAGGCTTTCACTTGCCCTTCATACCTGCCGGGGAAGATGAGGTCATTGGTCTTGAAAAGATACTGCGTGCCGAGCGCGGGCCCTCGTTCGGTCATGCCGTCCAAGAACAGCCGCCAGCGCGAGCCCGGATCGGGAACCACGCCCAAGAGTTCGTGCACGTCCCAGGTCGTGAAGAGCTGTAAACCGAAGATGCTGTTATGGTTGATGCTGACGTTGTCCAGCGGGCCGAGCGGGTCTTCTACTTTCGTTTTGACATAGGGCGCCCAGAAAATGGGCACGCCCTCGAAGCGCACCACGTTGCTGTTGCCGGTGAAGATGTGCTCCTTAAGTTCCTGGGGCTTACCGGTCTTGGGATCGATAAACTCTCTGCCGAAAATCGACGTGCGCACGACGGTGCGCTCCTCGATGGTGGCATCGCGGACTTCGATTTTGAGGCCGGGGTCGGAAGGCAGGATCGTGGAAAAGACCTGCGTTTGCGTGCCCGTGAACATCTTGGCGTTGAGCTGGTGCAGCTCCTCGGCCTTGAAGTGGATGGGGTAGGGCAAGCGCGGCTCGCGGATTTCAAGGTCGGCCCGAAGCGCGATGGCGACGTTGCGGCCCACGTCGTAATAGACTTCGTCGGCGCGGATGATCTCAGTCTGCGTTTTCATTTGGTTGCGAATCTCGACGTTCCCGGACAGATAAAACTCCATTTTCTTGGTCGTGACGCCTTCCGATCCGCGCAGGCTGCCGAAAAGCTGCTGGTTATCGCCTTTGGTCCAAGTCACCAGCCGGTCGGCTTCGATGTCGAGCAGGACCTTGTTATTGGTGGGATCGGTGACAGTGAGAATGACGCCGGTGGTGACGACGATGGCAGTTTCGTCGCCTTGCGGGAAGTTGTTGCCTGCTTTGATGTCTTCCGAAGAGCGTGGACGGATGGTGACTTTGCGCGGAGTGCCGTCGCCGAGCGGGCCCTGCAAAGGTGAAATAGGACCGAGTGTCGGCTGCTCGGCCGGGGGCACGACTTTTCCCGGCGGCGCAGGCGCGACGTTTGGTCCCAGCGGGGGCAGGGCGATGGCCTGGGCTTGCACGATCGGCTGGTCGTCTTTCTTCGTTGTTTGGGAGGCGGTGGGAAAGACCGGGGGCGCCGGCGTGGGCGAAGCGGCCGGCTTCGCCGCTTGGGATTTCGAGGTTGACTGGGCGAGGCTGGCAGCGCCGCCTACGTTGCTGGCCCCAGGGGTGAACGAGTCGCGGGCGCGACGATAAACCGCATGGCCGCGCAGCACCCGTTGCTCCACCTGGCTGGCATAAGACTTGACGCGGATCTCGCCGCGCGTTGCCAGCTTCAGGTCGGCGACCGGTGCGTCTTTCTTCTGGGCACCTTCGTCCAGCACCACGTCTTCCGCGTAAACCCGAAGCTTGTAGAATCCGCTGGTTTTTTTCGCTTGCTCGTCGAGCCAGAGCGCGGCTTGGGCAGCGCGGATGATCGTCACACCCTGTTCGATTACGACCTTACCTTGAAGCACGAAGACGCGCTGGCCGGCCTCCTCCCAGGTGGCGATATTGTCGGCGAAGAGCTGAATGGGCTTGGAGTTGCCTGCGACGACGAGCGATTGCTGCAGCGTTTCCTGGCCGGTGATGCCGGGTCGCGCCCAAAGGCACACGGCCAGGGCGAGGCCCACGGCCAGCGCCTGGATCAACCGTCGTCTTCCTGACGAACGATGGTGCGCCACAGCGTCTCCCGGCTCCGCAGCCTGAAGGCTGCGGCTACGGTTATACAAAGGTGTCGTAGCCGCGGGCTTTAGCCTGCGGCCGAAACGGACAATAAGCGAGCGGCGGATTATAAAGGGGTGACTAGCAGTGTCAAGTCCGGCCGTGGAGCGCGGCAAAACGGTCTTGACAAAGGCGGCAAACTAGGGAGAATATAGAATTGGGAGATGAATAAGATGTTCACCTCCCAACGACCTCTTCTCCTTTCTGACCTCGCTGGGAATTTCCCCTTTCCAGCGGGGTCTTTGTTTTTTAGAGCGAGAAAGAACTTAACCGCGGAGGCGCAGAGGAACGCAGAGAGAAAACAAGGAAAAAAGCAGGACAGAAATGCTCTTTTCTTTGTTTTTTCTCTGCGTCCCTCTGCGCCTCCGCGGTTAAATTCCAATCTCAACGCAACTGCCGAAACTCGATATTGCGGAAGATGACCGCCATCGGCCCGCCGGAGTGCAATTGGAAGGCAATGATGCCTTCGTCGGGCATCTTGGGGAAATCGGCGTCGACCGTGGTGGCGCCGTTGAGCTTGATGGTGACGTGTTTGCCCACGCACTTGATGTAGTAATCGTTGAAGGTGTTTTTCTTGAGAGACTTTTCGACCACTTCCTTGGGCGCTTGTTGCATCATGCCGCCGAAATGCTCGCCGTAAAGGCTGCCCCAATAAATCTGGCCCATGTCGCACTGCGGACCTTTGACGGCGAAGTTTTTCTGGTCGAAGATTTCGCTGCGGATTTGCACGCCGCTGTTGGCGCTATCGCCGATGAGCCAAACTTGGAATTTGAGCTCGAAGTCGGCGTACTTTCGCTTC
The DNA here is from genome assembly GCA_022616245.1 of Gemmataceae bacterium. Classification (GTDB taxonomy): domain Bacteria; phylum Planctomycetota; class Planctomycetia; order Gemmatales; family Gemmataceae; genus JAKEFD01. Next base: position 14,130 of record JAKEFD010000157.1, on the reverse strand, counting down.
GTGCACAGAAACGTATTGAACTTGAGGCCCTGCGGCGCGGCCCCCATAATGGACCCTTGCTTCAGGGTCCAGTAGTCGTCGATCAATCCTTCGAAGCCGGACAAGTCCTTTCCCAAGAATGGTTCGCCGCTGCTGGCGTTGCCGACGGCCAAGAACGTCAAAAAGAATCCCAATGCCAAGCGACGCATGGAGTGTCTCCTCAAGATGGTGTTTTATCTCGCCAGGTCAAATGTTCGGAATGATCGGAAGCGCTGCCGCGAAAGGGACAGGCGCGTTGCAGGTCCAAAGGCGACCGGCCGCCGCTCGGTTTCCTGCAGCAAGTCGAGCAAGGTCGCGCGCACGCGCGCGAGTGGAAAGCCCATGCTCTCGTAGCGTGCCAAAAGGCCCGTCAGCTCGGGCGCTAAGTAGGGCCGGGGGTCCGGCGTAGAGAGGCCGTAGCGCGATCCCAAGCGCGGGCGCAGCGGCGGATGGCGGTGAATCTGTCCCTTGGCCAGCTGTTCTTCCAGCACCGTTTCGGCTGCGATCTTTGCATAGTGCGGCAGCCGTTTGCGAATCTCCGACCAGGGGAGCGGCTCGTCGCGCAAAAGCTCGTTCAAGAGTCGCTCGACGTGCACGCGCAGCGGCCTGTCCCAAAAGCGGTCCTGCGAACTGCGATACTTGGGAAACAAGACGAGCACCTGGGCGGCCACCTGGCGATGCAAAGTTTCCGACAGATAACCGATGGGCGTATCGCGAAGAACGGGGGGCAACAATGCTCGAATTTTGGATACAGTGAGAGGTTCTTCACTCTGATGGAGAACTTGGCGAACCGCGCCCGCCAGATCCGTTGCAGCGAAGACTTGCGGATTCGCCTTGGTCTCGATAACGACCGCCATCACGACCTTCCTTTCGACTGCTCCCCCAATCCGTCCAACAATGTACGAGCGGCGCACGCCGCTGTCAAAAAGTTAACGGGGAAGTTTTTTCCCATACAACGTTCCTCAATCCTCCGCGAGATGAACCGATGCGCTGCCCGAGTGGAATCGTTGCTGTGTTCGCCGTGTTTTGCCCGCTTTTCACCGGCGCGCAAGAAAAAACCGCCGCCCCGCTCGTGGTGCTGACGCCGGGGGGCCAAGAGCTGACGCTGAAAACTTGGACCTTTAGCGCCGGCACGCGCCGCCTCAGCTGGCTTGAGCCATCGGCGCTAGCGCCCAGCAAGAAAGCGGCCCTGGCCGGTCCCGAGCATTTGGAATTCCGCGAAAACCAATCCACAGCCTTCGCCAACGGCATTCTCACACTTGTTCCGGTACGCAGCGTGCGACAGATTCTTTACGATGCGGACAAGAAATCGGTTGCCATCGATGTGGTCACGGCGGGAGGGAAAGAAGTCAAGTTGGCCGGCTCGACGCGCTTCACCGGCGTGAACAAGTTTCACATCGACGGCGACGCGGACGCGGCGCAGACGGCTGTTGCCGGGCCCGTGCAGCTTCAGGATGGATTTCTCAAAGTCGGAATTCGCGGTTATCGATTTCCCGCCCCCGAAGCCGTCGCGGAGATAACCGGCCGTCAGGCGGCGATCGTCGCTCAAGACAAGGAGAAAACTGTCCACGCGGTTGCCGGGCTGGCGCCTTTGTACAAAGTCGGCGCCGGCTATCGCACTTTGCCGTATCTTGTCTTTCAGAAAACCGTGCGGATCGACCTGGACAAGATCGAGCACATGGCAAACCTACCTGCCAAGAACAAGAAACTCGTCTCCCTCGACTTCGACGTGACCACGTCGGACGGCAAGAAGCAGGGTCTTTCGCTTCTGGACAAGATCAGCCTGGACGAGAAGCAGTCCGCAATCCTGGTCGGATTTGTGGGACGGGTCGCCACGGGCTACAAGCTGTTTCCGCCGCACACGATCGCCGAGCTAAAGTCGAGCCATTGATGTAATCCAGTTCACGTGCGGTTTGACAATTCTAATTTGTGGCTTAAGCTTCGACTGGACTGGCTCGCATCCCGTCAATTGCCCAGTCGCGACCCCCTCTGATCCAAACTGTGCTATTTCGCCGAGACTGCGCGCCCATTTCGGTAAGTTCATCGCCCCGGAAGGGATCTCGTCCATGGAAACCGCTGTCCGCTGGAATTCTTCGGGAAGCCGCGAGCTTCCGAAGCTTTCGTTCCCCAAGTGGCGGGAAATCCGTCAAGGCTTTATCATCGCCTTCATCGGCTTTGTGTTCCTCTTCATGGTGGCGTTGCCGGGACTGCTGCTCTTGGGACCGAGTAAGTGGACCGTTGTATCCACCTTCGGAATCCGTGTTGACGCGGCGATGGCAATCGGCGAGGTGCTGGCGATCTTTGGCGGCGGCGCGGGCTATCTCTTCCTCGTGCTGGGCCAGCTGCGCTGCCTCATCAGCTCGCCGCAGCGGCATGCCGGCAAAGAGCTGTTGTTCTCCGCCTTCCTCTGTTCGATCACGACGCCGTTTCTCTTCCTCGGCGCTCATTTCCTCGACGGCGACAAGAATTACGCGTTCATCACCGACGGCATCCATAATCTCGCCTATGTCGACCTACTGCACGGCGGCGGCCTGCTGCAACTGTGCGGCCTGGGCCTGACGCTTTTGAATATTCTGCTGTTCAGCGGGTTCCTGCGCGGCACTGCTTGCTACTTCAACGACGAGCGCCGCGCGCGCGCCCTTACCTGCTACTTCTGGTTCATGGCATTTCTGGTCGGCGGCACCTTTGGCATGTGGCTGCACTCCGCGCACATCACCCATCCTGATCCCTGGACGGCCCTCGTCACCTGCTGGATCTGTGCTTTGATCTTCCACGCGCTTTTGATCTACTCAGCCATCCACTGCGTGGCAGAAGGCATGCTACGCCGGCCCCCCAGTGACGAAAACTGGTCGGTGCACGCGCAGTCCAAGCCGGGTGAAGTGTTCCTTCAGTTTGGACCGCACTTTCAAGACCGGCAATAGATCCCTTTGCGGCTTAGCGCCTTGGCGTGAGGTTTTAGTCAACTCGCACGCAAAGGCGCAAAGCCGCAAAGTAAAGACGCAAAGAATCAAACTCGGGCTAAGTCGCTGCGTCTACGCGGCTCTGGAAGCACCAGATGCCAAGCAGGCGAAAGAGGAAGGTGAGCCAAGTCAGCGTGCCGAGCCAACCCAAAAAGAGAAACGCCAATCCTTGAAAAGGCTCCTCGTGGACGGTTTCCAGTGCGCTTATGATTAGCACGCCAAGGAGGAGATTGACAACCAGCGCGCCCAGCATGGCTAGGACGGCGCCGTAGCCCAGCCGGCGCACCAGGTCGCCGACGCGGAGCGGGTTGGCGTCGCGCAGCCGGTCGCTTTGCTGCACCGCGACAAGCGTCAACAACCAGTGGCCCGCGCCGATGAGGATGAGTTCGGCCAGAATGAGCCAATCGACGACGGTCGGATCGCCGCCGTAAATCCAGAACAAGAAGGCAGCGGCGGCGAAGACGACCGGACCTGCGAGAAAACTCACGAACCAGCGCACGAGCGCCCGGGCCAAGAGCCGCAAGTCCAAGCCCGGCCAGCGCACGACACCCGTTTCGCCTGCCGCGGCCGACGCAAAGGCACAGTGCAAGAAGCCGCACCAATAGCCCAGCGCGAGAAACGGCCCCACCCACAAGACGAGCCACACCCAACCGGTTGGCTCGTTTGACTCGCGCAAGTCCGGCATCACCAATGCGCCGATGCCGGTGAGTGCGGTCATGGCAAGCGCGATCCCCAGAATCAGCTCGGCGCCATAAAGCGGAAAAAAGAGACACTCATACCAGCGCTGTTCCAGAGCGGCAATCTCCCGGCGCGTGCGTCTGCGCTTGGGCACAACGGCATTCGCAATTCCCGTAGCGGAATTCGCCAGAATTCCGACATTCTCGCCAACCGCGGCGACTGCCGTCGAGCCATGGCGCTTGCGTGCTTCCTCTTCGGTCAAAGGCAGAGCCGGCGTGCCCGGATGCGTCGGCGCGAGCGCTGGTATGCCCACCGGCTGCCCGCAACGCGGACATTGCGAACGCCGCCCCGCCATCTCGTCCCGGGCGCGAAGGTGCTTGCCGCAACTGCAATAGAACTTGATGGCCATTGGCGAAGAGTGGAACCGCAGATGAACGCAGATTCACGCAGATTATTCTAAGTGGTCTTCGGTATGAAACTTCGTCAAGTGACTATCAGCGTGCATCTGCGTTTGTCTGCGGTTTCATCTTACTTCAACTGGTGCCCGTAGCGTCTTCAAAAACCCGATCAATTGTGTCTTCTGCACTTCTGGCAACGCGCCAAAGAGTTGGGCCGAGCGCGCCCCCTGGCCATCGTGAAGCGCGATTGCCTCATCCAGCGTCGCGGCTCTGCCATCGTGCAGATACGGCGCGGAATCGGCCACGCCCCAAAGCGGCGGCGTGCGCCATTCGTCGGCGAAACCTTCCGGCCCCGCTGCGACGACCACCGATCCGCCATTGTAGGAGCCGCCCCCCCTGAGATTCCTGCCCATCCGGTGCAGCAACAGGTCGCTGTAAAGGCCCTCTACGGACCCAAGATCGGGCGTGTGGCAATGGGCGCAGCCGATGGTCGAGAACAGCCGAAGTCCGGCTTCTGCGATCGTAGGCGACGCTGCCAGCGTCGCCTTGGCCCCAGCAGCAATTTCTTTTCCCCGCGCTGCGACGCTGGCAGCGTCGCCTACGATCGGCCGCGGCAGCGCGGCGATGAACGCCGTCATTTGCTGGCACTGCTCGTTGGTCAGGTCAAGCTTGACCGGCATGTAATTCGTGCCCAAAGGTTGCGGCTGGGCGCTCGCGGGATTGCCCAGGCCCAGCTCGTTGGCGCAAGCAGCTTGCACGAATTCCAGCAAGCTGCCGCTTTGCGCCTTCCAGCCAAACTTGCCGACCCGGCCATCCGGAAGGCGCAGAGCTCGGCCGACGGGCAGCCGATCACTTGCCGGTGACGCCAGTCCCCAATGCAGCCGTTGTTTTTTCTCCTCGGCGAGGATGACGCGATCGGGAATCTCGTCGATCAACTTGGCGCCGTAAAGAGCCGGTGTATTGCGTTGCGACAACTGCACATGGGCGGGAATGATGAAGTCAAAATCGAAGTCGGTCCCGCTGTTCCGCCGGGCCAAGGCGGGCCGCGACGTGACCGGCAAGTCCGCGCTGAGCTTGTTCAGAGTTTCCAGATAGCGCGCCGCCACCGCTTGTGTATGCACCACGCCTTGGCGTTTTTGCTCCCCCTGCCGGGTCGGCAACTGCGTGAAGATGGTCACGTTGTGCCTCTGGCCGCCCGCGCCGCCCGGCGTCGGATCAATATGGCAGGCCACGCAAGAATTGGCGTTGAAGACCGGGCCCAGGCCGTCGCCGCCGTTGGCCAAGGGATCGTTCGGCTTCCATTGGTGATTGAATAGCGTCTTGCCGGCTGCGACGGCGGCGCTATCGAGGACGTGGACTGGCGCCGAGGACCACGTCAAAGCTCGCACACCTGCGGGGAGCAGTGCGAGAGCAAGCACCATGTAATACCAACGGGGGTCGGCGCGTTTCATGGAAGCACCTTGGAGAGATGGTCGTAGCCGCATTCGCCAGAATGCGGGGCGACGCGGGCGGCCGGAATTCTGGCGAATTTCGCTACGGTCGAAATGATCCGCTACCAAGACGCTTCCCATTATCCCCTTGGGCCATGGTGCAAACAAGTTTTTTCTTATGCGATTGGTAAGATATCGAATGCTGTCCAACTCACCCTGAGCGCTCAAGACCATGGTCACGCCTCCTCCTCTACCTCCGGAGTCGGCCACGTTTGAAGCCGCGCCACAGCGGACGAACTGGCTCACACGCTGGCGTCGGCCCGCGCCGCTCTGGCTCAGACTCCTGGCTCTGTTCGCGGTTGCGGCGCTCCTGGTGTATCCGCTGGCGGCCGCGCTGTTGTCGGAATGGCTTGACGCCGACCGGTTCGAGGCGACGCAATCCGCTCGCCATTTCCTTCACGCGGTAAAAGCCAAAGACGCGGCTCATGTAAAGAGGCTGCTCGCCGCGGATGCCACAGTAGACGTGCCGGATATTCTCTTCATCCTGTTGCACTTCCAGTACATGGATCCGGTCGTCGTCTCGACGACAATCGTCGAAGATGTCGCGCAGGTGCGCTTTGAATTGACGAAGTCCGCTGAAGCACGGAAAGACATCTCGATTCCCGTGTTGCCAAAAATAAAGGACATGGGGCACATTCTCGGCGTTCCAAAATTGCTTACCGACCTGATGGAGGGCGCCCAAGGGATTGTCCATCAAAAACGCGCGGGCAAGACTTGGCGGGTGTTTGCGGTCACGACGCCGGCCGTGGGCGGCTTCGGCCAAAAATTCGACCTTACGCTGGGTAAGAAGGCGCTCGGGGCCATCGTGCCCAAGGAAAAAAAACCGTTCGATGATCTTACGCCTGTGAGCGTGGCTGCCGTCGCCGCATCCTGGCCAAAAGACTTTGCATTCAAGGACCGGCCGGCGGTAGACGTCCTCCAACGTTTGGCGACGGACGGCGGTCTCGTTTTCAACAAAGCCGTTGACCCGTTCGGTGCGCTGCGGCCACTCGACGCCGCTGTCTCAATCGACTCGCAAAAACGCTCGCGGCTGGAGGCAATTGAGGAAGTATGCAAACAGTTGGACTGTCATCCCAAGGACCATTTCTCGTGGCCGTGGATGCACTCGACGAATTTCCCGGCACGGCAACCGCGACCTTGCATCTTTCGTGGCGGGCAGCGGATCTTCCACCGGCTGTCGCGCTCTTGCACCGGGCAGACGATCGAGCGCTCGAGATTGGACACATCAAGTCCGCGGACGGGCGCGACCTGTACCGCGCCGGCGAACAAGTTTTTTTCTCCGCGTCGCGGCCGCTTGCCGGATTGCCGGACGCGCGCAAGCTGGCAGGCGGCGCACGCAGCATTCCGCTCAAAAATTTGTTCCGGGCCATGGACACGGTCCCGTTGGTCCGGAGCAGGCTGCGTTTGCTCGTGCCCACCGAGGTCCAGACTTTTCGCTTTGATCAGCCGACGCCGGGTGCGAGCGCGAACAAAGGCAAGGTCACCTTGACGTGTCAAGGCGTGCGCGCGGCCGCCCTGCCTAACCGGCACGTTCTGCTGTTTCGTAGCGAAGGCCTGGCGCAAGCGCCGCTCGTCTGGATTGCGGTCGATGCCGTCGGCAACACGATCCAAGGCGGAGAGATTCCCAGTTCGCGCTTTGGAACGTTTGAGATCGAAGTGCCGCAGTCGGCGGCTGTGCACATCAAGGCCGCCACCGCAGTCGAGGAAATCCTCTACGATTTCACGCTGCGCGACATTCCGCTCAAGCAGCGCGCGCCGACGCGCCTCGAACCCCTTCGGATCCAGGGGGATACTCCCACGTCGGTTCGCAGTTCCAGGCTGCAACTCCCCAAGGCCAATGTTCAGGCCGCCAGCGTCGTTTTGATCGACATCCACAATCACACGCAAAAGGACATCGACAGCATTGAGTTCGTCTTTGTGTACCGCGACGAAGCCGGCGCGTTGCTCAAAGAGAATGTTGTCCGGCACGCGAAACCGGCGTTCAATGCCAAAAAACTCGAGGTGTTGGTCGCCGCTCACGCGCGCGCTTCACTGATTGTGCCCGACCTGGACATGCCCGCAGGCGCAACAGTCTGTTCGGCGACGGCGCGACGATTGGGTTTTTCCGACGGCGGCAATTGGCCGGAGTAGCTTCCCTTGCCTCACGTGGGATAGAACTCCGCTTCTGTGTGCGCCGTGAAAAGTTGTGGTTCTTTAGATGGCGGACGGCTCGGCAAGAGTTTCATTCACCTTAGGCCGCGCGAATGAGGAAAGGGAGCCATGAACTTACTAAGTGGATTGATTTGCTGTACGGTAATCTCATTTTTCGCCCACGACGCACCTATGGCCGTGCGCGTCTCGAAGATCCGTGATTTCATCCAGCACTTGACCTGGTCGCCCGATGGCGAGCGTTTTCTCTTCACGCGTATTCACGCCGGCAAGATGGGCCTGTGGACGATGAAGATCGACGGCTCGGACGCCAAGCCGCTTTTGACGAAGAAGGAGCAGCCGCACTTCGACGGCCACTGGTCGCCGGACAGCAAGCGCATTGTCTTCGTTAACGACATCTTGCAAGGGACGGACGGCAAGCTGCAGCTCGATGTCATCAATGCGGACGGCAGCGGGCAGAAGAACCTGCTGCCGCACAAGGCGTTTGACGAGGCGCCGCGCTGGTCGCCCGACGGCAAGTGGATCGTCTTCGCCAGCACGCGCGACAAGAGCCAGAATCTGTTTGTCATGGACGCGGACGGCAAAAACCTGAAACGGCTGACGAGTCACACGGGCCGCGACAACAGCCCCTGTTGGTCCCCGGACGGCAAGCAAATCGCCTTCGCGAGCGACCGCAGCAAAGGCTTCGACATCCATGTCATGAACGCGGACGGCTCGGATGTGCGCCGGCTCACCACGAATCCGCGCCTGGACTATTGGCCGGTCTGGTCGCCCGACGGCAAACGCATCGCCTTCACCAGCCAGCGCGACAACAACTACGAGATTTATGTCATGAACGCGGATGGATCGGAACAGACCAACCTCACCCGGCATGCCGCTCAGGACAATTTCGCCGCCTGGTCGCCGGACGGCAGCCGGCTGGCGTTCATTTCCAACCGGGGCGGGGGCTATGACGTGTATGTGATGGACGTGAAGTAACCCGGCGCCAGGCGCGAGCGCGAAACGTAAACACTAGCCCGACGCGCGAGCGAGGGACGTCGACAACGCTAATTGGAAGGGACTACCACATCCACGCGAACATGGTCGGCGACCTCCGTGGCGGTGACCCGGCAGGCGCGGTTGCGGATTTGCACGTTGGCGCCGGAGGGTAAGACGGAACCTCGATAGATAATCGTGGACCCGTCGCGCAGCTCCAGATTGAGTTTGCGATCGGCCACCGCCCAGCCGTTCGGCAACTTCGGCAAGGGCACCAGCGTCGAACCAGGCACGTTCAGATTCGCGGCGACCGGATCAGACGTTTTCCGTTCCGGCAAGGCACGGCGTTCGAGCGTGACTTGCACAGTGGGCACCCAGCTGGGCGGGGGCGCGTTCTTTTGCAACAAACCGCCTTGCTTTACCAATTCCCCGCTCAGGCGGATCTTGGTCCTGTCCGGCGATATGCTGAGCTTGTGGCTCTTGACCGCTGCATCGCTCACCGGCCGTTCGAGCTTGGCGTCCACGATCCGAAATCCCGGGTCGACGGACCGTTCGATGTCAAATGCAAAGCTGTTTTCCTTGCGATCGGCCGGGAATTGCACGGCTATGTTGAACTTCTTGGCTGTTTTCTCCACGCGCACCGCGTCAAACGTGACTTGCAGCATGGCAGCGGGCGTGACCGTATCACCCATGCCCACGAAGACCGACTCGGATTTTTCAGCGGTGGCCTTGCCGGCGACGGCGACCAGGCGCAGCGTGTAGTAACCGGCCTCACTCAAAGTGACCAGGCGGTCCTGCGTGCCTTGCGTGTCGTTGCTGATCTCGAGCGGGCGGTCGTCGCCCAAGGACCAGATGCACAGGTCGGCGTTCTTGATCTTGGAGACGACGCGGAAAGTGACCGGCGCATTGCTGTCGGGCTTGAGCGGGATCACTTGAAAGGTTTCGATGATCGGCGGATAAGCGACGGTGCCGTCGACGTTGATGCTGACAATGCGTTCATTTTCTTCGCCCAGGAAGTTGCGCAGATTCAGCTTGGCCATGTACATACCGGGCCGCGCATAGGTATGGGCGATGGTTTCCTGCTTGGGAGAAAAAGGCTCGAGGGCGGCGCCGTCGCCGAAATCCCACCAGCCGTTGTTCGCGCCGGTGGAGCGGTTTTGGAAGGTCACGGAAAGGCCGTCGGCTTGATGGCTGAAGTTGGCGATGGGCTTGCCGGGCTTGATGGCGCTATTAAGAAGCGGCGAAACGTACATGAGCGCCGCGCCGGAAAAAAGTCCGAGCACGCTGGTGACGCCTGCCTTGACCCAACCGCTCTTGCCCGCTGGTTTTTCGTCCGCCATAGGTCCTCCTTGACCATCCGCGCATAAGGTGCGCAAAACATAAGCCAAAGCCGGCTTTTGCGTCTAGGCCAACTCGTCGTAACGCTCGGCCGCAACAAAAACGAGAAGCCGACGCCGGCTTCTCGTCACGAATCACTGACCACTGATCACTGTCCACTGATCACTGGTTACTGATCACTGGTTACTGATCACTGGTTAAAGTCCTTCTTCTTGAATTTACCTTTGCCGCCGCCGCCAAAGCCGCCGAAAGCGGGCATCTTGAACTCCGCGCCGACCATTTCCTTCCAGGTGGTGCGTTGCGTTTCGGACAACACGTTGGTCACCTTGTCCGTGGCTTCCTTGCGAAGTGCAGCCATCTTTTCTTGCAGTCCCTTGAAGTCGCCGCCCGCGGCAGCGTCCTTGGCGGCTTCCGCGATTTCCTTGGCCGAATCTTCCAGAATGCTCTTGATGTTGGTCTTTTGGTCATCCGAGATCTTCAACGTGGTCTGCACGCCCGCGTCGAGGAACGCGTTCATACCCTTTTGTTGAAGAACGATTTGATTCAAGCGCTTCATCTGTTTGTCATTCAGGACTCCACTGAGCGCCTTGGTCAGAGCCGCCGGGATCTTTTGGGTTTGCTCTTCGGTGATGTCGAGTTCCTTGATTACTGCGGCATTGCGAATGAGGGTGACGGGATCGGCTTGGGCGCCGCCGCCGCCGAAGCCGCCGCCTTTGCCGCCAAATTGGAACTGTTGCCCGCCGGCCCAGCCGACCAGCAACAAGAGTCCGGTAAACACGACCAGGAGATGTCCGACGCGTCGCATGGGTCTTCCTCCTTATGGATAAGAATGTGCGAGTGCTCCGAGGTTCGATTATAAGCCCGATCATTAAGAATTGATTATTTCGCAATCCGGCTTGTGTCTAAATCGGCCTTGCCCGTAATCAAGCGAAAAACGTCGCGAATTTGCTCAAAGCCCACGCGCATCAGAAACTGCGCATTGCGACCGTAACTCTTCGAGCCCAAGATGTAGAAATTCGGCTCTGGGTTGCGGAGCGATTCTGGCCCATGACTGGATTTCCTGAGGCAGTCTCCTTCCCCGTTGCTTTTTCCCGGAGTCGATTCGACCAGCGCGGCGGCAAGCTTCATCGGTCCCAGCGACGCGTAGCATTCGTGAATCTGCAGCTCTCGATAAAGCAACCGGTCCGGCGAATAGCCGACATTGGCGACGATGCGCTCTACCTCGAAGACGCGCTGCTTCCCCAAGGAACGCGTGACGACGCGGAAGCCGCGCTCAGGTCCGGCAGACTCGATCGCCTCGACAACCGTTTGCGGATGAAACTCCACGTTGTCATCGGTGCGGGCAGCCAGGTTGTTGGCCTTGAGCGCCAGGCGGTCGCGCTCCTTCAAGGGATCGTTCGGTATGCGCTTGAACGGCCAATGTCCTTGGCAACGCGCGATCCAGTAGACCCAGGCCGAAGGATTGTCGGCGGCCAATGCGGCCAGATTGCACACCGTGGTGGCGGCGGAAAACCCCGCGCCGACCACCAGGGTATTGCGGTTGGCGTAGTGCTGCCGCCGTTCGCCCAGGATATCGTCCAGGAAATAGCTGATTTGCCCTTCAGCTGCCAGTTCACCGACGGCCGGGATGCCGCCTTCGCCCAGCCAGCGGTGCTGGGCATAGGTTCCGGTGCAGTCGAGGACGATGTCGGCTTCTTCGATGCGTTCGCGATTCTGCTTGTCGCGCAGGAGCAGACGAAAAGGCTGCTGGGCGCGGGTGGCGCTGCCGGGCTCATCTTCCTTCAACAAGCCGCGCCGGCCGACTTGCAAAACGAGCGTGTCCGTCTGGATGCGATCTTCGAACGCTTCGGCCAATGGCGTTAAGTAGGCACTGACATGCTCGCGTCCGGTAATGCAGGCGTCGTCGGCCGGGAACTCGTACTTGGGAACATTTTTGAGAATGACGGACCGGCCCAAAGGCGTGGAATTCATGCCGAACGGGCTAAACAGGCGCACGTGTCCCCAGCGCAGCAAGTGCTCGCCGACCCGGCCTCGCTCATACACCGTGAACGGCATCCCCAGCGCCTGCGCGCACGCCGCCGCCTCCAGGCCGATGGGCCCGGCGCCGAGGATGGCAATGCGCGGCGTTTCCGTCTTGGCCATCTATGTCTTTCTAACCACGGATTGCACGGATTGACACGGATAAAGTCAACGGATTGATCCATACTATCCGTGTAATCCGTGGTAAACGAATTCAAACCGCCAACAGCTTGCGCAGATGCAAGTGATGCGGTCCCAAGCTGCCGCCATAATTGCCCGCGGAAATACGCACGACGCCCGGGCGGCAGGCGGCGCGGACGCCGATGCGGGTCGCTTCTTCCACGGCGGCCAGATCGAGCCCGTCGATGACGATTTCATAGACGGCGTTGACATTGTCCGGCAGTTCGGACTTCACCAGACCGCGCAGCGTCGGGCAATACGCGTCATTGGTGCTTGCTTTCAACTTCTTGTAGCGACTGCCGACTTTGCTGCCCGAGCGCACGATGCCGCCGGGAAAGGGGAGGATGACGCCCGGCGCTGTGCGAATGGCTGTCGCCGCCGCCTCGGCCGCCGCCAGGCCGGCATCCAGGCTTTCGGCAAGGATCAAGAAATTGCCGCCGGCCACGCCCTTCACGGTGCCGAACACATCTTCACAAAGAAACTCGCCGTCCATGGTCGGCAAACGCCAATAGCGTTGCCCCTCCAGTTTCTTGCTGAATTGATAGCCGTCTCCGAAGAAGCGCAGGTTGCCGCCGATCTTGATGGTCTTATCTTTCACGACCGCCAAGCCGTTGTAGCAGGCGGTCGTCGGGCACGTGAGGATGCATTGGCCGACGCGGTTGATGACTGCTTTCTGCAACGCGTCCCGGCTGAACGCAAAGAAGAGCAGGCTGACGCCGGGCCGGCCGTCGGGTGTTTCTTCGGGGACAAGCTCGCGCTCGATGCCCGCCTCGGCGTCGCAGCCGATGACCGACGAGGCGTAACCCGTGGCGACCTGGCCCGCCGTTTTCGCCCAAGCAGGCGTGTGGGCGGTGACGACAACCCGTGCCGCGGTCATCGGGAAGGCTTCGGCGAAGGTGTCTTCGATGTCGACGTTGTTTATCTTCAATGCAAACCCACTTAAATCCCATAAAACTCCAAGAGTCGGCGCTATCTTACCAAGGCCTCAATCAAAGGCGAGCGTCCAACTCATGTACCCCCATCGCATGCGCCTGCTCGGCCCGTGGGAATGCCAACCGCAGGATTGTCCACCTTGCACCGTCCGCATTCCATGCCGCCTGTCCGACGCCGGTTTGGAGGACGTCGCCGGCCCGGTTCGTTTCCAACGCCGCTTCGGCCGTCCGCGCCGCATCGATGACTATGAGCGCGTGTGGCTGACCTTCGCCAACGTGTGCGGAGCTGTTGCCATCCGGCTGAATGATCAGTTGCTGGGCGAAGGATTGTCGGGCGACTTCTCGTTCGATGTCACGGCCAATCTCGGGGACCGCAACCGGCTCGAAGTAACATTGGAAGTCGCGACACCTAACGACGGGTTGTGCGGCGAAGTCGCGCTCGAGGTCCGATGCACCGCTTACCTGACAGGCGTCGAGGCACAAGAGCTGCCAGGTGAACGCTTGACCATTCAAGGAAAGGTGGCGGGGTTTGCGGACGGCCCGCTGGAGCTCTATGTCCTCGTCAATGGCCGCCAAGAGCACTACCAAACGATCCGCGCAGGCGATGGCTTCTCAGCGCAGGTGCCGGCAGGACAAAAAGTTCGGGTGGAACTGGTGAACGTCTCCCAGATGTGGTACTCTCAGGAGTTGTAATCCCAACATCTGTCCCGCTTTTAACAAACTGCAGGGACCGCTTTCTCGTCTTTAGCACGAAGCCCTCGCACGTCAGGAGAGGAGTTGCTATGCGCACATTATGGTCACGTGGTTTGGCGTTGGCGGCGTTGCTGGCCGCGCCGGCCTTGTCGCAAGCCGCCTGCTGCTATTTCTCCGCCAAGAACGCGGACATCTTGCAGCCGGCGCAGAAGGCGTTCATCACCTGGGATCCCAAGGAAAACGTCGAAACCTTTACCGTGCAACCCAAGTTCGAAGGCAACGCCCTCGACTTCGGCATGGT
>JAKEFD010000012.1 GCA_022616245.1 Gemmataceae bacterium | reverse complement strand
CCGCCAAAGCCCCCGAAAATCCGCGTGATGGATGCACACATGAAAACGTTGATACGCAAGGTTTTACGGGCTGCGTGAGTCCCGAAACGTTAACGCCGTTGGGTGGCATGCTTTCGCCGCTCCTGTGCAACATGTGCGAACTCCGGACCGACACCGGTGCTAGTCCCGGGTTCGCTGTCATTGCGCACGAGCGGCCAAGGCATGCCACCCAATAAATGACTGCCCCTGTCAAACAGCAAGAGCTTTGCCGCAACGGTCGCAAAAGCGGGCGTCCGGGTCATTGCGTTCGCCGCAGCCGGGGCAGGGTTTGGCCTGAGGAAGCGCAGCGCCGCAAGCTTTGCAGAAACTGGCGTCGGCATCGTTGGGCTCATTGCACTTTCGACAGCGCGTGCCTGCCTTGGCATCGCCGCGCAAGCCTTCGCCTACCGCGCCGGCGATGTCGCGCACGGCGCCTTTGGTCCCTTCCGCCATGTAATTGACCACGTCTTTGCCCACAGGCGCGATTTCGTTGGCCATGTAACGCGTGATCGCGCCCAAGAATGCGGCTTTGCAGATCGCGATGCCGATGCCCAATATCGGCAGGCCCACGAACGCGCACCAGAAATAACGCGGACCGGTCATATCTCCGAACGAGGCGAAAAAACTCGCAAAGCCAATGATGGTTAGAATCAGGCCGATTCCCGCGACGATGGGTCCGAGAACGCGCAGGGCGCTGCGCCGCTGGGGATGCTGCGGGTCGATGTGCTCGGGCATGGATATCTCCTAGATCCAGTTCCAGAGCACTATACCGCCGCGCGGCGTGTGCATCAACCATGGAGTCTTGCCGGCGTTCCTACAATATCGAGACGCGCCGCGAGCCCTGGTTGAATGCACGCCGGCGCAGAACAGTCTAATAGATCGAGCGTCGCGGAAGTGCCGCGGCGCTGGGGTCTCCCCATTTCTCACTCAGGAGTGACGGACTATGCGTTGGATTCTGCCTTTGGCGTTGGCGGCTTTCGTGACGCCGGCCACCATGTTTGCAGATGAATTCCCTCTCACCGGCAAGAACACCACCATCACCTTCGTCGGCACCAAGCCGGGCGGCAAGCACGACGGCGGCTTCAAGGCAATCACCGGCGCCGCCGTGGTGGAAGGCAAAGACCTCACCAGTTTAAAGATAAGTCTTGAAATCGACATGGAGTCGCTTTGGTCCGATAACCCCAAGCTGACCAATCACCTCAAGTCTCCCGACTTCTTCGGCATCAAGTCCAATCCCAAGACCAAGTTCGTTTCCACCAAAGTCGAAAAAGCCGGCGCCGACTACAAGATCACCGGCGACATGACCATGTGCGGCGAGACCAAATCGCTCAGCTTCCCGGCAACTATCACCGTGGCGGGCGGAGCGCTCAACATCACCAGCCAGTTCGCCATCGACCGCACGAAATGGGGCATGACCTACGGCCAGGGCAAAGTCGATAACCAGGTGAAGCTGAAGGTCAGCGTCAAGGCGACAAAGTAACGTCAAGAGTGGAGTGCGGAGAGTGGAGCGCAAAGCGCTGAACGCTCCGCGCTCCACTCTTCGCGCTCCACTCTTCGCACTCCACAACTACACTCCACAAACGCCATGCCGCCCTTAGACGTGATCGTCGATGCGCTCTTGCACGTGGTGCTGCCGGCGGCAATTGTGGCCTTCGCGCTTTCGGCCGGCGGCCGCTTTGTACAGTTTGCGCCGGCGCTGGGGTTGGCGGCGGCCTATGGGCTGGTGGCCTGGCATCGCGACCTGTGGACGCTCATGCCGGGCGAGTCATCATGGAATCGCTTGCACTATGCGGTGTTGGCCGCGCTCGTCATAGAACAACTCGTGCAGGCGTTGCCGGGCCGGCTGGCGCTAATCCGTTGCTTCTTGCGCATCGCAGTTTCGGTTGGCATATCCTTTTTGGTCATCCCGTCCGCTACACGCGCTGAAGTCTGGTGGCTGATGCCGTTGTTGGCAGCGCTAGTTTTCGCGGTGTGGTCAACGTTGACCTACTTGGCAGCGCGGCCGCCGGACGGCAGCGTCCCGCTCGCTCTAGCGCTGGCCGCCTTCGTCGCGGCGGGCGTGCTGGTCCACGCGGGTTCGGCACGCTTGACCGAGGCCGCCACCGCGCTGTCGGCGGCGCTTGGCGGGATCGCCGTCGCTTGCATACTTCTCAAGATCGACGGGAGCAGCGCAGTTCCCGGCGCAGCGGTGCTATTGCCGGGCCTGCTTCTCATCGGCCAGCAAGAAACGTTTAGCGACCTGACCTGGCACGCCTTCGCTCTGCCGGCGGTCGCGCCCCTGGCCATGGTGTTCCTGTTGCCCTTCCCAAAGCTGCAGGGCTTCCCACTCATGTGTTGGCGGCTTTCGCTTGTTCTCGTGCCGCTGGTTATCGCGATGGCGCTCGCGATGCAGACCGGGCCGCTGGAGTTCGAATAGCCTGTTTCCTTCCCGTCCCGTAACATGCCCCATGCCAATATTGTTTCGCCAAAAAGGGTTCGCCATGAAATCGGCTCTCTGGCTCGTTACACTGCTCGTGGTTAGTTCCGAGGCGCGCGCTGGCGAGCCCAGCGTGCTCGCGTCGGGTCTCAAGAACCCCGAATCCGTCGCGGTAGGCGGCGACGGCCGCATTTACATCACATCCATCGGCGAATTCGACAAGGACGGCGACGGCGCGGTCCTGGTGCTCGACAAAGGCAAGGCCGTAACGTTCGCCACGGGCCTCGACGATCCCAAGGGCATCGTCGCCTTTCAAAAATGGCTATTCGTGGCGGACAAGAATCGCGTCGTGAAGATCGATCTAATGGGCAAAGTGGATGTCCTGGCTGCGCCTTCTGCGTTCCCCACTACGCCGATCAATCTCAATGACATTGCGGTCGATATCGAAATCGGCACGCTCTATGTCAGTGATTCGGGCAACAAAGAAAACAAAGGCGGCGCGATCTTTCGCATTCACCCCAAAGGCAAGGTGTCGCTCATCACCGATCAAAAGCGCTGGCCCGACTTGCAGCGACCCAACGGCCTCGCACTCGATGGGCAAGGGCACTTGCTTCTCCTCGATTCCGGCAGCGGCAAGCTCCACCGGGTGCGCATCTCGACCGGCAAAGCCGAGTTGGTCGCCGAGGGGTTCGGCCACGGCGACGGCATCGCCTGGGACATGTATGGCCGATTGTTTCTGAGCGACTGGAAAAGCGGCCGCGTTTTCGGCATCGCCCGGCCCGGTGAAAAACCGGCCGCGCTAGCTGCCAAGTTCGAAAGCGCCGCCGATCTATGTGTTGATCATGCGCGTAGCAGGCTGCTCGTGCCCGACATGAAAGCCGGCATGCTGACCGCTATCCCTGCGGTCGTTCCGGGATTCGAAGTCGATGAGACCCCCCTGCCCTTGCACACGGAAGTCGCCTTTCCCAAGCTGCAATGGACCGGCTGGAAAGGCGAAACCGACGCTGGCAAGCTCAATCCGCTGCGGCCCATTCTCCTCACCCACGCCGGCGACGGCACGAACCGCGTCTTCGTCCCCACGCAGCATGGCGTCATCCATGTTTTTCCGAACGATCAAGACGCGGCCAAGTCCAAGGTCTTTCTCGACATCGAAAAGCTAGTCACCTATCGAGACGATCAGAACGAAGAGGGCTTCCTCGGCCTGGCGTTCCATCCCAAGTACAAGGCAACCGGCGAGTTCTTCGTCTTCTACACGATCAAGAAGGCGCCCAAGAAGCACACGAACATCTTGAGCCGGTTCCGTGTCAGCCGCGACGATCCGGATCGCGCTGACCCCGCTTCAGAAGAGATACTCATGCGCATCGAGCGCCCCTTCTGGAATCACGACGGCGGCACCATCTGCTTCGGACCCGACGGCTTTCTTTACGTCACTTTGGGCGACGGCGGCGCGGCCAACGATCCTTTCAACAATGGCCAAAACCTGAAGTCGCTGCTCGGCAAGGTCCTGCGCATCGACGTCGATCGCAAAGACCCCGGCCTGAATTACGCGATTCCAAAGGATAATCCCTTCATCCAGGACAAAGGCGCGCGGCCGGAAACCTGGGCCTACGGGCTGCGCAACATCTGGCGGATGGCGTTCGACAAGAAGACCGGCAAGCTCTGGGCAGGCGAGGTGGGCCAGAATCTCTATGAAGAGATCAACATCATCGAGAGAGGCGGCAACTACGGCTGGAAGCTGCGCGAATCGTACCATCCTTTCTCGGACGGCGGCGTCGGCGTCCGCGAGGACTTGATCGACCCCATCTGGGAATATCACCACGACGTTGGCAAATCGATTACGGGCGGCTGTGTCTACCGCGGCAAGCGTCTGCCGGAGCTGGACGGCGCATATCTTTACGCCGACTACGTGACGGCGAAGATCTGGGCGTTGTGGTACGACGAAGGCAAGAAACGTGTCGTCGCCAACCGCACCATCGCGGATCGCCGGCTGCCGATTCTATCCTTTGGCGAGGACGAAACCGGGGACGTGTATCTCATGACATACTCTATCTGGGGACAGGGGATCTTCCGCTTCGCGCGAAAATGAGCCGCGTCGGGCTTCCGGAGCGTCAATCGTTCCGGAGCGTCAGATTTTTGTCTTGTGTGACGCTCCGGAACAATTCCGCAAGTGTTTGTGATGTAACATATTACGAACCAAAAAAGTTCCGGAGCGTCAAGCGTCACACAGGTACCCCCCCGCTTATTAGGCAAAGCTATGTATGCCGAACGATTGTATTAGACAATACTAAGTCCCAATCAAGGCAGGCTTAAGCATTGCGAAACACCGGAATGTCAGAACAACTCTTTTGAGTCAGTCCTCGCTACAGACCATCTTGTCAAAGAACCGCGAATGAAAGCAGGCAAAAAGTGGCCGGTCACAGTATTCACAAGCTGCGTCCATCTGCGTCTATCGGCGATTTCTGATTAACTGGAAAAGTCGCGGAAACCCTTAAAGTCGAGTCCGATTAGCCACATTTTCCCTCCTTTTTCTTCTGGGCAAACTGCACCGATGAGAAAAAGCGGGAAGAATTGAGCACCTATTCGTTTTCTCATGTCTTGGTGAGTTAGTTCATGGAAACAGTCCTTCTTCAAGAGCAGATCCGCTGCCAGCTGCGCGGCCGGATCTGGGAAGTCCACGTCATCGTCGAGGACAAGGGCATCTGCCTGCGCGGCCGGGCGCCCACCTATTACGCCAAGCAACTGGCCCAGCACGCCGTCATGTCCGCCAGCCCGCTGCCCATCGTGGCCAATGAGATTGAAGTTGCTCAAACCGCGCTGGTGCATTACCACGCAGACGAGATCTGATTCATCGTTTCGCGCTCGAGTCTTCCCATGATGGCGCGAGCGCGAAGCGATGGATAGGGACTGTATCATTTCTGCGACGCCAGAAATGCAATCAGGTTCACGAAGTCGTCCGTCGATAGCGGCCGTTCGAGCCCGTCCGGCATCGTGCTCAGAGGCAGTGGACGCCTCAATTCGATTTGCGCAATCGGCAGCTCATGTTTTTTGCCCTGATTGTCGCCGAGGGTCAACGTAGTCGCTGTTTCCGCGACGCGCACGCCGTTGAGCACACGGCCGTCCTTCAGCTCCACAAACAGCGTCTCAAAGCTGGGCGCGATGGTGCGGCTCGGCTCCAGGATGGACTCGATGAGATGGACGCGCGCGAAGCGCTTGCCGATGCCGCTCAAATCAGGGCCGATGGGCTCGCCCTGGTTGCCCAGCCGGTGGCACTTGAGGCATTGCGACTTGGACACATCGAAGAACAGTTTGCGGCCCTTGTCCGGCTCGCCGGGACGGCCGAGTGCGGCTTGCAGAAGTTTCTCGTGCTCGGCGACGGCGCTTTTCTTGCGAAAACGCAGGTGGAATTCGGCGGGGCCTTTGCTCGCGCTAACCTGGACGAAGAAATCGTTATGCCCCTTCTTAAGGACTGCGTCGAATCGATCCGAATCCGGAGCAAATGAGCGCTTCTCGATTCGGTGAAATACGACCTTGCCATTGAGCCATATGCGCATGGGGCCGGAACTTGCGGAGAGGAATTGAACCTGGGCCTCCTCCGGGAGCGTGATGCTCGTATAGGCCAACCATGTCTCCGCGGCGGCAGCCGCCTTCTGTGTGGGAGTTCGTATACGCAGGTCCGGGCCCTTCGCATTCACGCCATGCACGTGCGACTGAGATGGTGCCAGCCCGGTTATGAATCTAAGCGATCCGTAGAGTTCGCCACCGGGAAGTCGATCGTTCAGTTTCTTTACGACTTGCTCTGGAAGCGGACCGGCGAGGATCCACCGGCCAAGTACGCCCAGGTGCCCCTGCAACTCGTGGAATTTGCTAAGGACCTCCAATTCACGTTCCCATCTCTTGGAACCGTAGATCTCAAAAACCAGCGCTAGCACGTCGGCGGACGGGTCCTTTCGCGCGGCGTCGCCGATTGCGGTCAAATGTTCGGGACTGCCCAGCTCGCGCAGACATTCCAGTGCGGCGATCCTGGTCTCGCGCACCTCCAACGCGCCGACCGCCAAGGGCACGGCGCGCGATTCGCGCAAGCGCCGCAGCGCCTCAAGACTCGCACTGCGCACGCCCAGGTCGGCGTCTTTGGCTAGTTCCAAAAGCGCGTCCGCTGCCTCTGCGACCGTCAACCTGCCGGCATAAAAGGCAGCGGCGGCGCGCACGGAGCCATCTTTATCCTTTAGGTGTTTCGCCAAAGACTTGCCGCCTTCCTTCACTTGGAGTTCCGCCAGCGACCGAAGCGCAGCGGCGCGGACGGCAGCGACGTCCGAATTCAGTTTTGCCAATAAAAGCGGCGTCGACTTGAGTCGCGGCCGCTGACCCAACTGCTCCAGCGCAACGGCCAAAACCGGTCCGTCTTCCAGTTTTTCCGCCAGCGACAGCAGCTGATCCTG
>JAKEFD010000156.1 GCA_022616245.1 Gemmataceae bacterium | reverse complement strand
TTGGACTCCCAGTGGCACGACAAATCCTGCGGGCTGTAGATGAGCACGGTCTTGCAGCCGGACGAGAGGCCCATGAGCTTGGCGGGATCGCCGGGACTGACGGGGAAATGGGCGCGCCAGACGGCATGGTCCGCGTCGAGATAGGCGAGTTCGTTGTCGGGCCAGAGCTCGGCGACAAGCTTTTTGAAGCCGCGATCGAAGTCGGGGCTGCCGCAACACGCTTCGGCGACGATGAAGCCGCCGTTGTCGATGTAGCGTTGCAACAGCTTCTTTTCGACAGCCTGAAAGCGCTGCGCGGGCGACAGATGCCCGGTGATATAGAGGATCGGCGACTGCAAAAGGTCGGAAGTGATTTCGATTTCGTCTTCTTCCGTTAATTGTCCGCCCTTCTTCGTTTGTGCCGCAAGCATGATGTCGAAACTTTGCCAGGCCAACGGCAGCTTGTGGAAGAGTTCCTTGCTGGAGAAGTTCACGAGATGGCGCAGATCATTGCGGTCGTTGTTCCAATCCTGATCGCGGCGCGGCCAATCGCCGTGCACCAGCTTGCTCATGAGAATCGGCGTGCGGCCTTTGGACAGAAACAAAAGTGCAAAGCTGGTGCTGACTACTGGATAACCGTCCCAGCGCTGGTCAATATGCCAGGAGCCATCCGCGCGTTGCGTCCTTACGAGGTAGTCGCAGCCTTCGCGATACCAGTCGTACTCGCCAAGGAAGCGCAGACCGGTGAGCCGGCCGGCGCGTTCAATTCCGTAGAGGCTGTAAAAAACAGCCGCGGGCAGATCGACTTTGAAGCGTTTGCCCAACCAATTCAGGCTTTTGGAAAGCGCCGGGTTGTCCTTGTACACGCCGCAGTTCGAGGCGGTGCCGTCGGCTTCGATGTTCTCACGGCCTACGTTGAGCTCCATGCCGGCGATCAGCAACCCGCACAGGCCGGCCGTGGTCATGGTGAACTCCTGACCCGGTCCGGAGCGGTCGCGGTAATAGAACCAGTATCCCTCCGACGGCAATTTCGTTTGCTGCTGCGTTTCGAGGTAATACTTGCGGATATTTTCCCACAAAGCGCGGTTGATCTCCACGCCTGCCTGGCTGCCGGCCCAGAGCCCCAAGAGAGCGTATTGCGTGTTGGAGTTGTCGCCGCTAGGAGACCCTTTGTTGTAGCCCCAATCGCCCGATCCGGCACGCGCTTCGATCAACCATTTGATGTTATCCTGGATGCGCTGCTTGTCCTCGACCTGGCCGGCTTCGACGAAGACCATGGTTTGTATGGCGCGGACATAGGTCATCGGCGAATCGACGCTGCGCAGAAAACGCAAGCCGCGCTGAATGACCGGATCGTCCACTGGCACGCCGGCGTTCAAAAGCGCCAGAACTGAGAGTGCCGTCCAGCCGCCGCGAATGCCGGGCTGAAGAGTGGGCGGCTCCCAGCCGCCGTTGCGCTCTTGTTCGCGCAGATAGCGCACGGCCCGGTCGATGCTTGTCTTGACGCGCTCGGCCAGAGGTTCTTTCTTCAGTTTGGTCTTGTCTTGCTGGGCCTGGGAGCTCAGACCTGTGAAAAGCAGCAACGAGACGGGCACTAACCAAAAGCGGTACATGAAAGCATCCTCGCGGCGCCTCTCTTCCCACAACGTGCATCTTAAGCTTCGGCGCGGGTACTTTGCAAGTACGGCAAAAAAGTAAGGCCGCCGGCGCTCACAAACGCCGGCGGCCTCACGCTGATCGGTTCGGTTGTGGGGCAGACATTCCTGTCTGCCGGGCAGACAAGAATGTCTGCCCCACGACGAAGATTAGTGATGCGTCACGCGCGCCTGGTAGCCGAGGCTTTCGAGCCAATGCTCAAGCTGGTGTGCGTAGGGGTCGCTGGAAACCGTGCGGTAGGTCTGCCAGCCGGTCATACGGAAGCGAACGTCAAAGTGAAAGCCGTGCCGCACGATGTTTGCTTGGAAACCGAGGCTCTCGACATAGCGTTCAAAATTGACGGCTTCGTACAGGCTGTAAAACGTCTGTTCTTGCCAGCCGGGCAACCGGTACTGCACGTGGTAGTGACGGTGTTGGGGGTAGTGGTTGGGCACTACAACCGGGGGCGCAAAGGAGTGCAGTTTATGCGGCAGGACCGGGCCGGATTTGGGCGGCGTCAATAGTGCGGTTTTCGGCGGGACGTACGGCGAGCGCAGGAACTGCGTTTGGGCGTTGGCGGCCGTTGTCACGCTCAAGGCGGCCACAAGGGTGTAGAGAGTTTTGCGTAACATGGGTTTCTCCCGCTTGGTGTTTCTGATTACCTGGACACAGGAGAAACGCGGCGCTAGGGGCTGCTTGCGCGCTTTAACGTTTAGCGTTCGCTGGATACTTTCAGCGCCAATCATCCAGCGAGCGCGAATCGATGAATCTATTGAATCAATTCCAACGACTTGGCGACCACGTCGAACGCGGCCTTGGGGCGGGCGATGCGGCGGACGTTGGCGCGGAGCGCTTCCAGCCGGTCGCGATCGGTCAAGAGCTGCGTGACTTTGTAAGGCAGAGTGGCGAGGTTGTTCACTTTGACGGCGGCGCCGCTCTCCAAGAGATAATCGCTGTTGCGGCTTTCCTGGCCCGGAATGGGATTGACGATGACCATGACCGCGCCGCGGGCCAGCGTTTCCGACGTGGTCAAGCCGCCCGGCTTCGACACCACCAGGTCGGCCAACTGCATCAGCTCATCGATCTCCTTGGTGAAGCCCATGACTTTGACGCGATGCCGGGCTGGCACCGGCATCTTTTCGAGCTCCTTCTTCAGCTTTTCGTTTTTCCCCGCGATCGAAACGAACTGCGTGGGGACTTCCACCTGCGTCAGCGCCTCGAAGAGCTTTTCAATCGGTCCAACGCCGAAGCCGCCCGCCAATTGCAGCACGATCGGCTTGCCGGCGTCGACACCATGCTTGGCCGCCAGCGCCTTGCGGTCCTTCGGCTCGCTGAACACCGGATGCACAGGAATGCCGGTGGGGAAGATGTCCTTGGCCGGCACCCCCCAACGCTGCAAATACAACGCGCCTTCCTTGGTGGCGGTGAAATAGCGGTCGCACGGTTGATTGACCCACAGCCGGTGCGTATCGAAGTCGGTGGTCACCGTCGCTTGCGGCAGGTCGATGAGCTTGTCTTTCCGCAAGTTGGAGATGATCTCTGCGGGCAAGAAGTGCGTGTTAATGACCAGGTCCCACTCGTCGCGCTTCAGGAACTTGATAAACGAGCCGAGGTTGAGCTTTTGCAAAGCCAGGCGAAAACGATCGCTGCGATTATGGCCGGAGCGGCTGGGTTGATCGAGCATATCGTAGAAGTAGCCTAAGACGTGCGGCGCCCGGTTGACCAAATCCAGATAGAGCTTGCCGTAGATGCGGCGAAACAGGCGATTGGTCATTTCCAAGACGTCGATGTGCCGCACCACGGCGTCGAGGAGAGTTTGCTTTATGGCCGCCTCGACCGCTTCCGCGGCCCGTACATGTCCCGCTCCGACCGACGCCGACAACACCAAAATGCGTGCACCCATGCCTGACCTCGATTCAAGTATCTTCACTTTGTACAAGGCACACAATTCGGATCGAATGTAACGCTTTTGCGATTTTGACGACAAATCTTGCAGCCATTCCTACAAAGTCGAGGATAATTAGTTTAGAATAGGTTCAAGGAAGGTTGCTTCATGGTCAAGTCCTTTGGAGGCATTATGACCCTTCCAATTCACTCTATGCTATGTCGATCCATGGTTGTACTCGGTCTTTGCATGAACTTCAGCCATGCTGTTTGGGCCCAAAAAAAGAATGCCGAGTTTCTTACAGCCGAAAAACTGACGAAGGCTTTCGCCGACAACGAAGATACGGCACGGAAAAAGTACGCCGGCCTTGCTCCTCTCGTCGTGGAAGGGACGGTCCTGAACTTGGAAAAACTCAAGTCGGGCAACTTATATGTTCATCTCAAAGGACATGCCGACACCTGGAAGGTAACATGTGATTTCGAAGCGAAAGATGCCAAAGCGATACTAGATTCGGTAAAGCCCAATCAAAAGATCAGCGTGGCCGGCGCGGGTTATGGTCCTGTCATCCAAAGAGAGGTGTTGATCGCGTTTTGCAAAATCGTTCCGAGCGGCGGGCCGGCAATCGATCCCAAGTCCAAGGTGAAACCAGACCCGATTTCGCCGACTACAAAAAAGCCGAGTTACAAGCCGGCGAAGGGGCTCATCGAAATCGCTCAAACCAAAACGAGTTGGAAAGCGGTCGAACTGACCGAAAACTTGGAATACCTCACCAATCGAGGCTATGCGATCGAGAAGATGCCCAAGGAAATGGCCGGCGCGCATGTGCTCGTGCATTCCAATATGGAAGGAGGTTGGTTGAAACCAGGCCACTTCACCATGGCCAAAGACGGCTTTCTGTATGTCGCGCTCTGGACCAAAGCTTACGGGGAAACGCGCGTGCGCGCCGAGCAGTTGTCGGCCTTTGAAGAAGATGGCTGGACGCTCTTGAAGGAACCGTTCGAAACCAGTTTCCCGCCGGGCGAGGACTGGCAATGGCGTGCCCTGCGCAAGCCGGTGACCAAGGGCCAAAGCGAATTTCCTTGGCCCAGCGCCCTACCCTACATCGACACGCAGTACATATTCGCTTTCGGCCCACGGAAGGAATAAGTGCGACGCATGCGGACTGGCCGACGCCTACGTCCCCGTTTCACCCCTTCCTCAAGCCACCTTGCGAAACACGGTACAGGTATTGTTGCCGCCGAAGCCGAACGAATTGGAAATGGCGACGTCGACGGCTTGCGGCCGGGCCTGGTGCGGCACGTGGCAGAGCGAGCACTCGGGGTCGGGGTTGTCGAGATTGATGGTCGGCGGCACGGCTTGATGGCGCAGCGCGATAAGACACGCGAGCGCCTCCATGGCGGCGGCGGCGCTCAAGAGGTGTCCGGTCATGCTCTTGGTGGAGCTGACCGGGACCTTGGAAACTGTTGAGCCAAAGACGCTTTGTATCACTTTGGCTTCACAGGTGTCGCCGACCGATGTGCTGGTGGCGTGGGCATTGATGTAATCGACGTCGTCCGGATTGATTTGCGCGTCGTGCAGGGCGAGACGCACGGCTTGCGACGCCGGGGCGGGGTCGGCATTGGGGATGACGAGATTGAAGGCATCGCTGGTGGCGCCGTGTCCGGCCAGCTCGGCGTAGGGATGAGCGGCGCGGCGTCGCGCGGTCTGAGCGGACTCGAGTAGAAAGACCGCGCCGCCTTCGCCCAGGACGAAACCGTCGCGATCTTTGTCAAAGGGACGCGAGGCTGCCGCCGGCTCGTCATTGCGGCGCGACAAGACGCGCAGCCGGCCGAAGGACGCCAGTGCCATGGGCGTGATCCACAAATCGCAAGCGCCGGCCAGGCAGACATCGACCCAGCCGCGTCTGAGCCAGTTCTTTCCTTGGGCCAGGGCGACGTTGCCCGAGGCGCAAGCAGCGGCGACCACGGTGGCGGGGCCGCGCAGGCCAAGTTGCTGTTGCACGACGCGGATCAGTGATTCTTCGTCGCCGCGCGGCGAGCGCAACAGAGTGCCGCCGGTGGCGTGAAAGTCAAGCTCCCAGGCACGCAGCCATTCGGCGCCGACCCCCATTACCAGTCCAACGCGCAGTTTGCCGCGATTCTCCCAATGGCCGGCGTCGACCAGCGCCTGCGTGGCACAATAGAGAATCAGCTGCTGGAGCTTGTCGAGCGCGCGGAACGCGGCCGGATCCTGGCCAGGCGGCACGGGAATGGCGCCAATACGGCCGGCGATCTTGCAAGAGGAATCATCCAGCTCCAAATCCGTAACGCGCATGATCCCGGAGCGTCCCGCGAGCAGGTTGTCGGCGACAGTGTGAAAGTCCTGGCCCAGCGGGTTGGTAGTGCCGACGCCGGTAACCCAAACGGGTACCTCGCCAGCGCTGCGAGTTGGTTGGTTCATACTTTGCCCTCCGCTCCGAGCACGAGGTCCATGCCCCAATCGAGAGCGCACCACCACAGCTGGTCGTCCATGGGGGCAGCCAGGTAATTCAGCAGTCCTTGCAGGCGCGGATAGGCTGGCTGACTGGTCAACACCTCCGACGGCTCAAGGCGCAAATGCCGCGCGGCAGATACGGTCGCTTCTGTCGTAAGCGCAAGTGCGAGTGCTTGCAAAACCGGTGTGCCTTCTTCGGCGGCCGGGCTGAAGGGCTCGCGGTTCCATTCGGTTAGAACAACCCAGGTGCCCGGCAGATTCTGCTCGAGCTGAACTACCATGCCGGCGAGCAGTCCGTCGGGGACGTTGGCCAGTCCGCCGCCGACGCCGAAGTTCGGCCCGTGCATCTGGAACGCGAGGCTGACGGTGCCGGACATGGCGTGCAAACAGAGATTGGGAATGAGCATGGCCGAGACGCTGCGCGCCCCTTCGCGATGGTATTTCTCCAAGGGCGCATACGAGCTGAGTCGACCGGGCCAGCGCGGGGCGGCGACCACGCCCCAGTCGGCAAACGAGAAACCGTCTGGGAACGCGGCGCGGGCGCGCTGCATTGCGGCGACGCCGACCACGGTGTGTTCGTCCGCATGCTTGGGGGCGATGGTGTCTTTGCGCAGCGCCGCGATGTCATCCAACGTGGCCTGGGCCATCCCAATAGCGGCAATCGCACATTGATCGTTGCTAGTCATTCACGCGCTCTTTCTTAGTCCGCTGTCTTCCCTGTAGGCGGCCTTTGGATACTGACCCGTTTGCGCCCAATGTTCGGCGGCTTCGGTCGCCCGGTGCATGGCATCTTCGACGATGCGGCGATATCTTTCGATGCCCTCTCGGTCCAAGCGCGGCGGCACCCGGATGGGGCGGCCAGCGACGGCACAAGCAGTAGTCCATGGGTAAGGAAGGAGCATGCGATCCCAACTGCCCGCGCGCCAAGCGCTCACACAGGCGCCGCCGAAGGGGACAATCGGCACGCCGGTAACGGAGGCGAGCATGATCGCGCCCGCTTGCAAGCGGCGCCTGGGTCCGCGCGGCCCGTCCGGCGTGATCAACAGATGCGAGGTACGAACCGCGTGCGCCAACCCCAATAGGGCAGCGATGCCGCCGCGCGTGGTCGAACCGCGGACGACGCCGAAACCCAGATGCTTGCAGGCACGCGCGATGAGTTCGCCGTCGGCGTGTTGGCTGATCAGGATTTTGATCTTGGTGCGCTGCGTGGTCGGCAACAACAATACTTCGTGCCAAAAGAGGTAAAGGAATCGCTCTTGCGTCACATCCACTGGGTGCCGGCGACCGTCCGGACTGAAAACGCGAATGCGCACGGAACCTATCCAAACGCGCACCAACCATGCCGCACAAAACGCTGCCAAGGCGATCAATCGCGGGTGTCGGAGTTTCATTCGTTCCCTCACTCAGTCGTCGAGCCGGTCGAAATGCAAAGGACACGCGGATGACCGATTTTTGTACCTTGCCGGAGGCAATCAAATCAAGGTGAGCTAAAACCTGTCGGCAACACCGGTAAGCTGGAGAAGAAGGAAAGAACGCGACGATGGCGCGTGTGCCGCACGGTTGGCGGTTGGGCCAAAATCCTTAGAATAGCGCGATTCCAAAAGTTGACCCTCACCCCTGACCCCTCTCCCTTGGGGCGAGGGGACCTACGGAGCCTATCATGGGTAAGCGACCCCACACCAAAGCATCGAAGAAGCGCCGGCTGCGCGTCAAGGAAGAGCGCCGCGCCAAGAAATATCAAAGCCGCGTCATGCCGATGCTGTCGCGCCCGAAGAAGAAGGTCGCGGTTTAGTCCGTTGCTCTCCACTCTGTTTCCGCGTACACTGGAATCCTGAACGAAGTCAATTGGCGGGCGTCTACCTTGGGCGACTTGAATAGCCACCGGGTTTCCGCATGTCCTTCGTCCAATCCAGCGTGACATGGTTTCGGCAGACGTTCTCGTTTTCCAATAGCCGGCAAGCGTGGGAAGAGCGCGTCGGCTTGTTGATCGTGGTGTGCGCAGTGATCGCGGGCTGGTCGTTCGGGTCACGTCTTACGGCGCTGCAAAACGTGTTGTTGTGGACTTTCCTGGGCGTGCTGGCCGCCGTGTTTTTGCGGCGCGGTTGGCTCAAACTCTTCGGCCCGGTGCTTTTCTACGACATCGTGCGCGCCGGGCGTCGCGGCCGCTATTTCCTCTTGCGCTGCCTGTATGCGGGCTTGTTGCTGTTCATCCTGTTCATCGTTTGGCTCAACACCAGCCATATGCGCGGCGTCAATCATCAGTCGGCGGCGCAATTCGCGGAAACGTATTTCGAAACGTTCATGCTGGTGCAGCTCATCGCGGTCTGTTTGCTCACGCCCGCCTATGTCGCCGGCGCGGTCTCCGAGGAGAAAGACCGCAAGACGCTCGAGTTTCTTCTCGCCACCGATCTGCTCAACCGCGAAATCGTCTTGAGCAAACTGTTTTCCCGGCTGGCCAACCTCACCTTGTTCGTGGCAACCGGGCTGCCCATACTCGGCCTGTTGCAGTTCTTGGGCGGCGTCGATCCCAACCTCGTGCTGGCCGGCTTCGCGGTCACGGGCCTTACCATGCTTGGTCTGGGCGGCGTCAGCATACTGCAATCGGTCATCTTCAAACGGCCGCGCGATTCGATTGCCATCACGTATCTTCTGTTGATCGCTTACCTCGCGCTGGGCACGACCGGCTTTGGCTTGCAGGCCGCAGGCGGCATGCAGTACATCAATTTCAATCTCTGGTTCGGGGACAATCCGCCCACTTTTAGCGATCTGGTGTCGGCGCTCAACTCCGGCAATGTGGTCATATTCATCGTCAATATCGGCCGGGCCGGACAGACCGGGACGCTGGCGAGTGAGATTCCCGTATTATTGCGCGACTACGGATTGTTTCACGGCATCCTTGCGGCGCTGTGCGTCGGCTGGGCCACTCTCAGGCTGCGCCACATCGCTTTAAGGCAGGCGTACGGCCGAGTCCTCAAGGCGGGCGCGCGGCACAAAGCCCGGCCGCTGGTCGGTGAGCTGCCGATGCTCTGGAAAGAAGTCTCGGTCGAAGGCGGCCTGCGCGTCAACTGGGTCGCGTCGATACTGCTGGCCGTGTTGATGTTGCTGACGCTGGCGCCGGGCTTGATCATGACCGGCGTCTACATTTTCGACTACGTCGTCAGCGGCGGCCGCTGGAATCAGTCGTTTCCCCGTGAGATGAACATCTATGTCCGCATCGTAGGCGCCGCCGTTGCCTGCCTGTTGATCCTCGGCGTGGCCGTGCGCGCCTCGACGTGTATCGGCACCGAGCGCGACAAGCAGACGTTCGATTCACTTTTGACCAGCCCTTTAAGCAGCGGCGCCATTCTTTGGGCCAAGTTTTTGGGCAGCCTGTTCAGCCTGCGCCTGGCCTGGTTGTGGTTGCTCGTGATCTGGGCCATGGGCGTCTTGACCGGGGGCTTGCACATTTTTGCCTTGCCGCTGGTGCTCTTGTCGTGGTTCGTATTCGCGAGCTTCTTCACGATGCTGGGCTTGTGGTTCTCGATGACCGCTAAAAGCACCACGCGGGCAACAGTGTACACCGTATTGGGTACGATAGTCATCAGCGTGGGTCACTGGTTGTTGTCGCTATTTTGTTTCACATTGCTCATGGTCGCGGGACCCGGACAACATCGGGCCATGGAGTACATCGCCAAGTTTCAAGCCGGCATCACGCCGCCGGCGGTAATCGGCATCTTGTCGTTTTCCGGTCACGAGTTTGGTCATGACATGGGCAGCCGGGAAATCAACGAGATGATCGGCTTCTGCATTCTGGGGTTGTTCATCTGGATCGTGGCGTGCATGGTATTCTGGTCGGCGCTGTTGGCGCCGCGGTTTCGGCAGCTCACCGGACGCGACGAGTATCGGTATCCGGACATGGACTACGATCCGCACGAGGGCGAGCCGCGCGAGCGTCGCACCACGCCGCCGCCCGTACCGGAGTGGGATTAGGTGAAACCGCGGATGCACGCAGATGAACGCAGATAACAAGAAGTGTTGAATTAGAAAAAACCGCAGAGGCGCGGAGGAACGCAGAGTGAAAAAAGGACCAACGCGTTGAAATCAGCCTTTCTTGTCTTTACTCTGCGGCTCTCTGCGCCTCTGCGGTTTTCTGAGTTCGATCTGTGTGCATCCGCGGTTCCATAATGACATGCCGCGCATTTTGTTCGTGACGGGTAAGTTGGCCGAGCCGGCTTTGCGCCGGCAATTGGCGGAGTTGTCGGCGCGCGCGGGCTTTGAGTATGCGGTCGCCGTGCTGCCCATCACGGTTGCAGCCCTGGCGACCACGCCCTGGATCGTCCGGCATCTCGAAAGGCCGGCAGGGTTCGACCGCGTGGTTGTTCCCGGGTTGTGCCAGGGCGAGTTCGATGTCTTCGCCCAGGCGTGGGGAGCGACAGCAGTGGAGCGCGGACCCAAGGATTTGCGCGAACTGCCCGAATTTTTTGGGGCAGGGCAGAGCGAGCGCGAAAACTATGGCGCCTATGACATTTCCATTCTGGCTGAAATCAATAGTGCTCCGCGCATCTCGTTAGCCGATATCTTGAGCCAAGCGCGCAAGGCCCGCGCCGACGGCGCCGACGTTATCGACCTTGGCTGCGACCCCGCAGGCACGTGGGAAAAAATCGGCGACACCGTCCGCGCCTTGCGCGACGAGGGCCTGCGCGTCTCCATTGATTCGATGAATCCGCGCGAGGCGGAGCTAGGCGCCAGGGCCGGCGCGGAGTTGGTTTTGAGCGTGAACCAGAGCAACCGCGCCGCCGCCAAGAACTGGGGCTGCGCAGTCGTTGCGATCCCCGATGAGCCGGCAACGCTGGGCGGCCTCGCAGAAACCGTCGAGGTCCTGGACAAAGACGGCGTGCCGTTTCGCATCGATCCAGTGCTGGAGCCGATCGGCTTCGGCTTTGCCGCAGCGCTCGGCCGTTATCTCGAAGTGCGCCGGCGCTATCCCGACGCGGCAATGCTCATGGGCGTCGGCAACCTGACGGAATTGACCGACGCGGATTCGGCGGGCACCAACGTTCTTCTCTTGGGTTTTTGCCAGGAACTGGGCATTCGCAGCGTGCTGACGACCGAGGTCATCAATTGGTGCAAGAGCAGCGTGCGTGAACTGGACCTGGCCCGCCGGCTGGTGCACTTTGCAGTCACACAGAAGACGTTGCCCAAGCATGTCGAGCCGAACTTGATACTCCTGCGCGATCCCAGGCTGCGCGCGCACGGCGACAAATCGCTTCAGGAACTTGCCGGGCTGATCGCCGACAAGAACTTCCGAATCTTCGCGGAGGGCGGAATAGTGCACGTCTTGAACAGCGACATGCACCTGCGCGGCACTGATCCCTTTGCGTTGTTCAAAGAAATGGAGAAACTTGCGACCATTGATTCGTCCCACGCATTCTACCTGGGATACGAAATGGCCAAAGCGATCACGGCATTGACGCTCGGCAAGAACTATGTGCAGGATCAAGCGCTGCGCTGGGGCTTCCTTACAGTTCCAGAGAAGCCTCATCCACCTTAGTAACTTCGAGGCTTGTGGCTATCATGAGCATATGGGGAGTTTGCTTGGACAAGCTGTTAAGACCGCGCCGCTCGTCGAAGAGCTTGCCGGGCTTGAACCTTGGGAAGCATGCCGGCGCTTGGGCGATCTGCCGCACCTCTTGTTTCTCGACAGCGCTCAGCAGTCGGCATTGGGACGCTACTCGTTCGTGACGGCTGACCCCTTCACTTGGCTCGAAGCGCCGGCGGGGGCTAGCGATCCATTTCCGAGAATTGCGGACCTTTTGGACTCCTGTGCGCTCGAGACTATTTCGGACCTGCCGCCCTTCCAAGGGGGCATTGCAGGGCTGTTTGGTTATGATCTGGCGCATCACATTGAGAAGTTGCCTCGGCCGCGCTGGAACGATATTCGAACGCCGGACCTGGCGCTTGGAGTTTACGACTGGGTGCTCAGTTTCGATCACCAAAGCGGTCGAGCGCGGCTGTTGAGCACGGGTCTGCCCGAAAGAGCGCCAGGCCGGCGCCATGCCCGTGCGCGCAGGCGGCGCGACGACGTGTTGCGGCGTCTGGAGCGCGCACCCGCGCCGTATCGCGCGCTTCCTGGCAAAAGCCGCACAGCCCACATCGACACGCAACAGTTTCCCGTACCCGGCTTGGAAGGACTTACGAGCAACTTCGATCGCGCCGCGTATCTGCAAACGATCCAGCGCGCCATCGACTACGTGCACGCCGGCGATTGCTTCCAGGTCAACATCGCCCAGCGGTTGCTTTGGCCTTTGCGCGAAGCGCCTCTTGGGATTTACGAGCGCCTGCGGCGACGCAATCCCGCTCCGTTCGCCGGCTACTTCGACCTGGGCGATTTCGTGATCGCCAGCGCATCGCCCGAACGGTTCTTGCAGATGCGCGGCCGCGAGGTCGTAACGCGCCCCATCAAGGGGACTCGGCCGCGCGGCTCGCTGCCCGAGGAAGACCTGTTCCGCGGCGACGAATTGCAAGCCAGCGAGAAGGACCGGGCCGAGAACGTGATGATCGTGGACCTCTTGCGCAATGACCTGGGCCGGGTGTGCGAGTACGGCAGCATCCAGGTGGAAGCCTTGTGCCGATTGGAGAGCTTTCGCTACGTGCACCATCTGGTGTCCGAAGTTCGCGGCCGGCTGCGGGCTAACCTAGGTCCGGTCGATTTACTGCGCGCCACGTTTCCGGGCGGCTCGGTCACGGGCGCACCCAAGATTCGCGCCATGGATATCATCACCGTGTTGGAACAAGTCGCGCGCGGCCCGTACTGCGGCAGCTTGGGGTACATTGGCTTTGACGGCGCGATGGACACCAACCTCCTGATCCGCACCTTGGTGCTCGGCAAAGGCTGGGCGCATTTCGCCGTCGGCGGCGGCATTGTGGCCGACTCGCAGCCCGAGCGCGAGTACGAAGAGACCTGGCACAAGGCGCGCGGGCTTTTGCAAGCATTGACGTAGCCGAATTCACGTGGGGCAAACATTCCTGTTTGCCCTGCCGAGGCGATTCAACCCGGCAAACAAGAATATTCGCCCCACCGTACCCATGATCCTCGAAGCCATCGTTACTACTCTGTCTCCTGCCGGTGAGGTCAACATAGCGCCGATGGGGCCGCACGTCGATGAGAACATGTCGCACTTTCTGCTGCGGCCGTATCCGACTTCGACGACATTTCAGAATCTGAAATCGCACGGCGAAGGGGTTTTGCACGTTACGGACGACGTTCTCCTTTTGGCGCAAGCGGCAGTGGGCCGGATCGAGCCCTTGCCACCCATGCAAGCGGCGGAAAAAGTGCGCGGAAAGGTGCTGCGCGACGCCTGCCGCTATTACGAGTTTCGCGTGCTGTCGCTCGATGAAAGTGAGCCGAGAGTTCGCATCGAAGTGGAAGTCGTGCACAGCCGCCGGCTGCGCGACTTTTTCGGCTTCAACCGCGCCAAGCACGCGGTGGTCGAGGCAGCGATTCTGGCCACCCGAATCGCGTTTTTGCCGCTCGCCGACATCCAATCGGAATATCGCAAGCTGGCGACTTTGGTCGAGAAAACCGGCGGTCCGCGCGAACGCGCGGCCTTCGACTTTCTGCAAAAGTACATTGATAGCACTGGGAGCGGGAATTCGTGATGGTCCGCGTCGTCGCGCCGAGCCGATTGCATTTTGGCCTCTTGCATTTACCCAGCCTGGACGACGGCCCGGACGCGCGGCGTTTTGGCGGCGTCGGGATGATGATCGACCGGCCAGGGGTGGCCATCGAAGTTCACCAAGCAGACGAATGGTCGGCGACCGGGCCCGCCGCCGAGCGGGCGCTGGCGTTCGCGAAGCAGTTCGCGCGCCGTTGTCAAAGTGGGGCAGGCTTTCCAGCCTGCCAAACCGCCGAGGCAGACAGGAATGTCTGCCCCACCGCCGTCGCGATTCGCGTCGACCGTTGCGCGCCCCAGCACGCGGGACTGGGCACGGGCACGCAATTGGGCCTGGCGATGGCCGCTGCCCAGGCTAAGCTTCTCAACTTGGAGATGTCTGCAGTGGACTTGGCGCTGCGCGCCGGCCGCGGAGTCCGGTCCGCCATCGGTGTGTACGGTTTCGCCCAAGGCGGCTTCCTCGTGGATGCCGGCAAGACCCAAGAGGAAGCGATTGCACCTTTGGCGGCGCGCCTCGACTTTCCGGACGATTGGCGCATCGTCTTGTGCTTGCCGAATCTTGGTCCCGGCGTGCACGGCGTCCGCGAACAGGAGGCCTTTGAGCAAATGGCCCAGCGCGCAGGCAATGTGCAGCCCATGCACGATATGCATGCGCTCATCCATCAGGGCATGTTGCCGGCACTAGCGGCGCAAGACGTCGCGGCGTTCGGCGAAACGCTGTACGAATACAATCGCCGCGCCGGCGAAATGTTTCGTCCGTGGCAAGGCGGCGTCTACTGCCACCCGCTCGTTGAAGACTTGATAGGAATGCTGCGCAAGTTAGGAGTTCACGGAGTCGGTCAAAGCTCGTGGGGCCCGGCGACATTCGCGATCGTCGCGGACGCGGATGCCGCGACGCACATCAAGGCGGAAGTGCAAAAGCAGTTTGCAAACGTGCAAATGATTGAATGCCGGGCGGTGAATCGCGGCGCCCAGGTGGGATAGTTCTACTTTTTCTTCTTCGGCGGCGCGCTGGAAATCGTGCCGGTCGACTGCTGCACGATGACGATCATGCGAACACTTGGTTTGGCGACGTTGCCGGCCCCGGCGTCCGGAGCAGGCTTGGGCGGCGGGTTAAGATGGAGCGTAACGAGCTGGCCCGCCAGCAAGTCTTCATACGTGGCCGCATAACCCGGTTTGCTTGGGTCCGAACCCCGCAGTTCAGCGATTTCCTTGCTCGTGTATTGCTTGAGGTTGCCCTTATCGTCGTATTCGGTAAACAGTCCCATCTTGCGGACCACGACCTTGTCGCTGACCTCGAAATCGAAGTCCTTGCCTTTGGTCACGATTTGTGTTCCGCCCTTGCCGTAGATGTTTTTCTTCTTTTTGTCGTCTTTGATCGGCACGGCCACCTTCGATTCAATGCGCACCGTGATGATTTTTGAAGTCGGTTCCGCAAACGCTAGCTTTCCGGAAAACTGCTTCACGTTTTGAAGAGCCTTGTAGTCCTGGGCGGTGGCCTTTTCCGTTTGGTCCATGGCTTTCTTCTTTTGGCCCAGAACGGGCCCCGCCGGCAGTAGGACCAGCGAAAACGCAATGATGGCGAATGCCGCCAAGCGCCCCAAGTTGGACATGATTTGCTCCCAACAATCTAAGTGGAAATCTGTCCTTAGCTTACTGTCATTGGACGTGCAGTACAACGCTTCCTATTCTTAGACCCGCCTTGCCGCCAAAAGTTCCGGGCCAGTTGGTTGACACCTTGGAATCATCGGCGTAAGCTTCAAGCAATCCCTTCCCGTCCGAAATACCGCTTCCTTACGGGCGCGGCTCTGATTCGTTTCGCTGCTTTTTTCCCGATAGTTTTCCCCGAGTAAATCAGTGCCATGTCGATCGTCCTGCGCGCCGGCACACGGCTTATTCGCGTTGCTCGCCAGCTCTTTGTAAAGGACAGGATGAAAACCTGTCCTGCGAAAAGTAGCAGGCGGTATCGCCCGTTCGTCGAGCAACTTGAAACGCGCGAAGTGCTTAGTTTTAATGGCAACCAGCTGTTCCCGGACGACCATCCGTGGAATCAAAGCGTTGCCAGTGCCCCCGTTGCTTCGAATTCAACGACGCTCATCAACGCAATCGGGGCCAACAAGTTCGTCCATGCCGACTTCGGCACGATCTGGGAAGGCGCTTACATCGGCATTCCGATCACGGTCGTCAGCGGCAACCAGCCCAAAGTCGATGTCATCGTGGACGAGTACGCCGACGAGAGCGATCTCATACAGGTGCCGATCCCCGCCAACGCACTGATTGAAGGCGATCCACTGCCGTCCGCACAAAACAACGGCGACCGGCATGTGATTGTTTATGACAAGGACAACAACGACGTCTACGAGCTGTTCTACGCGCATCGGCCCAGCGAAACCGCCGACGGGAAGTGGCACTGCGATTCGCTGGCGTTCTGGGACCTTGATGCCAATTACTTCCGCACTCCGGGCGACACCTCAGCCGACGCCGCCGGACTCACCATTCTGCCGGGATTGGTCCGGCCCGACGAAGTGCTGGACCAGGGCGTCATCGATCACGCCATCCGCTTCACAGTGAATCTCTCGCGTAATCAATACGTGTTTCCGGCGTCGCACCAGGCCGGTTCGAACAACGCCTCCTACCCGCGCATGGGCGAGCGCTTCCGACTCAAGGCGAGCTTCGACATTTCCGGTTTCTCCCCTGCCAACCAGGTCATTCTGCGCGCCCTCAAAGAATACGGCATGATCGTCGCCGACAACGGCAGCTCCTGGTACCTAAGCGGCCAGCCGTCCGACCGCTGGGATGACAGCGAACTGCACGAATTGCACGGCGTGCATGGCTACGATTTCGAAGTGGTGGACTTGCGGCCGCAGCTTGTGTCGGCGGTGGCCGGCGGCGCTATCGTGCAGGGGACCGTCATCACGCTCACCGGCAAAAACTTCTCCGGCGCTGCGGGAACGACGAAGGTGTTTTTCGGCAATGTGCAAGCGTCGCAAGTTCAGGTAGTTTCCGATACGCAAATCCGCGCTACCGTCGGCACGGTCCCCAGCGGTTTCCCGTTCAACGTCAGTGTCTCCTCCGGCTATGGGCTATCTAACGCGGTGGCCGTGCAATCTGGCTGGTTCCCGCCGGCGCCCACGCTGGTCGCACCGACGGGAGCGAGTTTCAATGCCAAGCCGATGTTTAGCTGGAACGCGGTCGCTGGCGCCGACTTTTACGACCTGATGGTCAACGACGTAACCGCGGGGCAAGCTCAGATACTGCGTAACCAGAACGCGACCGTCACCACGTTCACGCCGGCCAATCCGCTGCCGGCCGGTCATAGCTACCAGTGGTGGGTGAAAGCCTTCAACAATGCCGGTGAATCGAGTCCCTGGAGCGCTGCGGGTTCCTTTTCGGTGACGATGCTGAGCACGCCGACGCCAGCGAATCCCAAGGGATCGATCGCCGTCACAAATCCCACGTTTTCCTGGAGCGCGGTCAACGGCGCCGATGCCTACGATCTTTGGGTGGACGACCGCTCGACGAACCAGTCACAGGTCTATCGCAACACCGACATCGTCGGCACATCGGTCGCGGTGAATTTGTTGGCGGGGCATCACTACCAGTGGTGGGTGCGGGCCGTGCATGCGAGCGGGCACCAGGGAGCGTGGAGCGCCGGCGTCACTTTCAACATCGCCATCGGCACGCCGACGCCGAGCGGCCCTTCGGGCTCGATCCAGACCGCCAAGCCGGCGTTTAGCTGGAGCGCCATATCCGGAGCGACCTATGATCTCTGGGTGAACGACGCCACGACCGGCCAAGCGCAAGTGATACGCCAGGCCGCGCTGACTTCAGCCTCCTTTACGCCAACCACTCCTCTGTCTGCCGGTCACGACTTCCAGTGGTGGGTCCGCGCCTATGTCCCTAGCGGCAACCAGAGCGCGTGGACCAA
Organism: Gemmataceae bacterium; assembly: GCA_022616245.1. GTDB lineage: Bacteria > Planctomycetota > Planctomycetia > Gemmatales > Gemmataceae > JAKEFD01. The sequence goes on along the minus strand of JAKEFD010000156.1, from coordinate 14,374 downwards.
CGTGCTCGGATTCCACATCGTTCCGTTGGCGACGCCCGCGCCGAGCGGGCCCAATGGCTCGATCACCAACGCCAAACCTACGTTCAGTTGGAGCGCGGTCACCGGCGCGGACAAGTACGACGTGTGGGTCAACGATCTTACGACCGGCCAAGCACAAGTGCTGCGCAAACAGGACGCGACCGGCACGTCGTGGACACCAACCACCGCGCTGATCTCGGGCCGAAGCTACCAGTGGTGGGTGCGGGCCCTGTCCGACAACGGCAACCAAAGCCCGTGGAGCGCCGGCGTCGCCTTTACGCTCTTGCATCTTGGCACGCCGACGCTCATCGGCCCGAACGGCACGATCAACGACACGACGCCGACGTTTTCGTGGAATGCCGTCACGGGCGCGGATTACTACGACTTGTGGGTGAACGATCTCACGACCGGGCAAGCGCAAATCGTGCGGAAAAAAAACGTGGCTGCCACGACTTACACTGACACGGCGCCCTTGACTGCGGGCCATAGATACCAATGGTGGGTGCGGTCGTTCAGCAACAACGGCAATTTCAGCTTGTGGAGCGCGTCACTGATCTTTCAGCTTTAGGATTGGAAGCTCTCTGCCCATCGCTGGGTTGCTCAATAGTGACAACCAACGCAACAATAACTACACCATGACCCTGCTGTAAAACCGCGGGCCTTACCCAAACAGTGTATAGGCCGTGGATTGATTACGTCTGATCCTGGTAACAGACGGAGGGGGTGTGGGTGTGTCGCGCAACCAATCCCGCAACTTCCTTGACCTGAACAAGTTATGGCAAAAAAAAAGTTGCGCGTGTCTGTTATGAATCCCTGCACCTGTTGGATCGTGTGTTGACATTTCCCCGTCAACGCGTATCCTCCCCCGCCTTCCAACCAAACGGAAAAACCTGCGCCAGGGGGTCCATCATGGCCGGCCGGATTTGCGCGTTTGCCTTGTGCTTTTTGTTTGCGGGCTGTTTGCCATTACAGTTACGGACCAAGCCCGTCGAGGAGGTCGAAAAGGAAAACGACCTTGCCACCAAGACCATCGGCGACGTTACCGATGTGGCCAACATGCAGCCCATTCAGGTCAGCGGTGTCGGTCTGGTGACCGGCCTGGAGGGCACCGGACATTCGCCGACCGGGACGTGGCGCTCGCTGCTCGAACAGCAATTGCGCAAACAGCGCGTCGACAACGTCAAGCAATTACTCGATTCGCCCAACAACGCCCTGGTGCTGGTGAGCGCGTTCATAGCGCCGGGCAGCCGCAAGGGCGAGGCGCTCGACGTCGAAGTGACCTTGCCGCCGCAGAGCAAGGCCAGCAGCCTGCGCGGCGGCTACCTGCAAGACTGCGTGCTGCGCAATCACGATTCCACGCGCAATCTGAACCCCGAATACAGCGGCTCGGACCGGTTGTTGCAGGGTCATATCCTCGGCCGGGCCAAGGGGCCGCTCCTGGTCGGCATCGGCAATCCGGACGAGCCGGCGGAACTGCGGCGGGCACGCATCTGGGGCGGCGGCGTCTCCTTTATCGAACGGCCGATCTTCTTGGAACTCAAGAAAGACGACCGGTCCACGCGCATCGCCAACGCCATCGCCGGCCGCATCAATCTCATGTTTCAAGACGATCCGCGCCGCCAGCAGCTCGTGCAGCAGAATCCCAGGCTGTTGCTGCTCGACGACGTGACGCAGCAGCTCAACCAGAAGATGGAGCAGAACTTCGCCGGCTCGGACATGGCCCGCGCCGTCAACCGCGAAATCGTGCAAATCCGCGTGCCGATCGCCTATCGCTTCAACACGGAGCGCTATCTGCGCGTGGCCCGGCTGGTGCCTTTGCGCGAAATGCCCGAGGATCAGCCCAAGTATCGCCGCCGGCTGCAGAAAATGCTGCTCGATCCGGCCGAGACCGTCCGCGCCGCCCTGCGTCTGGAAGCCTTGGGCAAAGAGAGCATGCCGGCCCTCAAAGCCGGCTTGCAGCACGAGCATCCGCTTGTCCGTTTCACGTCCGCCGAAGCGCTCACCTATTTGGGCAGCGCCGCCGGCGTCGACGAGCTGGCGCGCCTGACCGAGCAGCATCAGCCGTTGCGGCTGTTCGGTCTCATGGCGCTGGCCGGCCTCGACGAAAGCGTGTGCCGGCAGAAATTGGGTGAGATGCTGGCTTCGGAAGATGTTGAGCTCCGCTCAGGCGCTTTCCGCGCCCTCAGGCTCATGGATGAAACCGACGCCCGTCTCGGCGGCGAATTGCTCAATCAGGCTTTCTGGCTGCACAAAGTCGCCCCGGGCAGCGCCAAGCTCGTGCACTTCGCCATGGGCAAACGAGCCGAAGTCGTTCTCTTCGGCGACGACATCCAGGTAAGTCCCGTCAAGGTCCTTGCCGGACCGGAGTTCACGGTCACCATCGACACCGGCGACGACCGCTGCACCGTGAGCCGCATCTCGGCGCAGAGCGGCGTGGCCCGTAAGCAATGTTCGACGCGGCTCGAAGACGTGATCCGCGCCATGGCCGAGCTGGGCGCAAACTACCCGGAAGTGGTCGATCTCTTGCGCAAGCTCAACGACGAGCAAGCGCTGGACTGCCCGGTAGCGATCAACTCGTTGCCGCAGGAAGTTTCGGTCGAAGCGCTGCAAGAGGGCGGCCGCAACCCGGATTTCTTGCGTTAATACCCTCGCTCGCGCGGCGGGCTAGAGCGCGTTTCTCACTGGTGTAGCGGAACTCGCCAGAGTTCCGACGCGGAACCCGCCGGAATTCTGGCGAATTCCGCTACAGGAATCTGCAAAGCGCCCAAGAGTTGACGTTTCGCGCTCACTTGTCCCTTGTCTCGGCATGACCTGCGCGCGATGATTGTTCCCGGCATCGGAAACAGTCGTGCCCAGGATATCCCTCTCATGAATGCACTTCGGCGCGCGCGCTCCGTTCCTACTTTCCTTGCACTAATCACTTTGGCATTCGCCGAACCTTGTCGCGCGCAATCGCCGGCCACCGTCGCCGAGAAAAGCAGTTACACGGCAACGTCGAAGCACGACGACGTAATCGATTTCTGCAAGCAACTAGCCAAAGCGTCGCCTCTGGTCCGCTTAGGTGAACTAGGAAATTCGCATGAAGGACGCAGGCTGCCCGTCGTCATCATCGCTGATCCGCCGCTGGCCACTCCAGAAGAAGCAAAGAAAAGCGGCAAGCTCGTCGTCTTCGCGCTCGGCGGCATCCACGCCGGCGAAGTGGACGGCAAAGAAGCGCTACTCATGCTTGCGCGCGATCTGGCCTTGGCGAAAGACCGCTCGCTCTTGAAAGACCTCGTCGTCGTTATCGCGCCCAACTTCAACGCCGACGGCGGGGACAAGCTCGGCAACAATCGCCTGCATCAAGCCGGGCCTGCCCAGGTCGGCACGCGTGCCAACGCTCAGGGTTTCGATCTCAATCGCGATTTCGTCAAGCTCGAAACTCCCGAGGTACAGACGCTGGTCCGCTTTCTCACTCGTTGGGACCCTGCCCTCGTCATCGACACGCACACGACCAACGGCTCCACACACCGCTACACCATCACCTTCGACGGGCCGCGCCACCCCGCCCTCCATGCGCCTCTTGCCAGGTTCACAAACGAGCGGCTGTTGCCCGATGTCGGCCAACGCCTGGAAAAGGCCTGCGGTTACAAAGCATTCTTCTACGGCAACTTCGCAGGAAATCCGAAGCAGTGGGAAACCACGCTAGCGCAGCCGCGCATGGGCTTTCACTATCTGGGTTTTCGCAATCGCATCGGCATCCTGAGCGAGTCGTATGTCTACGCGCCGTACCGCGACCGCGTGCTGGCCACGCAGGGCTTCGTCCGCGCCTGTTTGGAGTTTGCCGCCGACAACCAGGAGGCCATCGGCAAACTTTTGAAAGAAGCAGACGATGCCGGCCGCTCGCCCGCACCGGATGCCCGCGTCGCGCTGCGCCACAAGTTGGTTCCCTTGCCCAAACCGGTCAAAATCCTCGGTTTGGAAGGAGGCAAAACGCCCGCCACCGGCACAGCCAAAGATTTCGAAATCGACTACCTGGGCCGCACCGAGGCGACCTTGTCGGTCACTTTGCCCTTCGCTTATCTCGTGCCGGCGACTTTTCCAGGCGCTGTCGAGAATTTGAAGCGCCACGGCATCAAGCTTGAGAGGTTGAGCGAGGACATCCGGTTCGACGTCGAAGTCTACCGCATAGACAAGATTGTTCGGCAGAAGCCCTTTCAGAAGCACGCCCTGGTGAGCGTGCAAGCGACGCAAGCTAAGGACTCGCGCGTCGTCCAGGCGGGCACTTACCTTGTTCGCACGCGGCAGCCGCTCGGCGTCCTGGCGGCCTTCTTGCTCGAGCCGCAATCCGAGGATGGACTGTGCACCTGGAACTTTTTCGACAGCGCGCTTGGCGAGGGCCAAGACTTTCCGGTGTTGCGACTGCCCGCCGAGCCCAAAAAAGGGTGAGTAGTGAGTGGTGAGTACCACTCACCACTCACCATTGACCACTCACCATTTACCACTCACCATTCACCAATTACCGTCGCTACTTTGAAAGTTTGATGGACAAGCCCTTGACCACGTTGCCGTCGTTGTCCGTGAAGCGAGCGCACCCGGACCAGTCGATTTTCTCATTGATGACTTTGAAGACCAGCACGTTGACGCCTTTCACCAAGCTCACGTCGGTGGTGTCCTGGTCTTTGTCCAAGGCGCGGGCCGTATCCTGATTGAGCACCATCTTGCCGTTGAGATACACCTTGGCCTGATCGTCGCTGCCGGTTTTCAGCTTCACGTTCTTGTGGTCGGCATCGGCGACGATGTAGCAGACCGCGTAGCCGACGCAGTCCTCGGTTTGCGCTCCGAGGTAATCGTTGAAATCGAAGTAGTGCTCCTTGGCCCGATACGCTTTCCAGACCAGCTCTTTGTCGCCGGCCTTGATTTTGTCACCCTCCTTGGGCTGGAGCTTCGCTTCGCCCTTGATCTGTTCCTTGGCAAGCGCGTCGGCGCCGGTCTCGTTTTCGGCCATTGGGATAGGCGCCAACAGTAGCCAGGTTGTGATGAAGCCTTCGTCATTGATGCCCGTCTTGCCCCCGCCTGGAAACGCAGAGGACAGAGTGACGAAAAGCGCCGCCGCCGAAAGCACGATTGCCTTTCGCATGTTGATTCCTCCCTGTTGAAGATGAGAAGTGAAGTGCTGAACCACCGAACATTGTCCACCGCCCTACTGCGGCTTGCAAATGAAAACCTTGTGAGTTCGCGGCTCGGACTTGTTCGCAAATCGAACTAGTTGACCTGGAGGGTACAATCCCATATCTTCGGAAGGGTGGATTCTCGAATGGTACTCCTCGAATAACCGTTCCACTCATCTCTCGCAGGGAGGAAACTTCCATGAAGCGCATGTGGCTAGTCTTGGGTGCATTCGGCCTGACGCTGGCGTTGTCCAATGCCGCGTCGGCCGGCGACAAAGTCCTCGAGGTCGGCAAAGACGGCATCAAGATCGACGGCAAAGTCAGCGCCGACGACACCAAGGTCAACCTCAAAGTCGGCGACAAAGAGCTGCCGATGCCCGCCAAAATGTTTCAAGTGAAAATGGGGGCCGGCAAAGCGTACACGATTACCATGAACACCAACGACGCCGATTTCGATCCGTTCGTGATCGTGCACGACAAAGACGGCAAGCAATTGGCATTCGACGACGACTCGGGCGGACAGCTCAATTCGTTGCTCAAGTTCAGTCCGGCCAAGGACGGTACCTACAAGGTTTTCGCGGCGTCGCTGACCGGAGGAGCAGGTCCCTTCACATTGAAGATCACCGAAGCGGCGTCGGCGGACCCCAAGAAGGTGCATGAAGTGGGCAAGGGCGGCCTCAACCTCACCGGCAACCTGACCCAAGACAACAAAGCGATCACCTATCAGGTAAAGCTGCAAGAAGGCAAGACATATCGCATCGACCTTTTGAGCAAGCAGTTCGACTGCTTCCTGACGCTACAGAATCCCAACGGCGAAAAGCTCGCAGAGGATGACGACGGCGGCGACGGGCTCAATTCTCGCATCACCCACAAAGCGGCCGCGAACGGCAATTACCGCATCGTCGCAACCTCGCTGGGAATGCTCGGCACTGGTGGTTATGTTCTGCAAGTGCGCGAAATGGACTAGACTTGTTTCAACCAACTCAAACGGGCGGCAAGGCGCCGCCCGTTTTTTTTTTACAGCGCGTCGATTGGCCGTTTAGCGTTCGCTGATTCCGCAATGATAGTAAGTACGCTCGAACGCTAAACTGTTTTTTTGTCCTGTTTTGGCATTTCCAGCTTTGCTTGTCCACGCGCTTCGATCTCCGCCTGAAACAGAGAACGAACTTTGCGCTTGACGACCAGGTCGGCGAGGCGCGGCAAGAAACGGCTCACCCAAGCGAGCAGCTTGCCTTTGAAGGTCAAGCAGGATTCGTTTCTGCCTTTCTCGATAGCGCGCAGTGTTTTCGCGGCCACTTGTTCGGCAGTCATGCCGCGCAGGTGGTCCATCTGCACCAGCGCTTTCTGCTCGATCATGTTTTGCGAAAAGTTGGTCTGAGTCAGGCCGGGGCAGACGACAAGCACGTCGATGCCGTCCTTGGCCAATTCGGCGCGCAACGCTTCGCTGAAACCTTGAACCGCGAACTTGCTCGCCGAGTATTCGCTGCGCGCGGGGATGCCGCGCTTGCCTGCAATGGACGAGATATTGACGATGGCGGGCTTGGTCCCTTTTTTCAAGACGGGCAGAAACACGCGGATCGTTTCGGTGAGGCCGAAGAAGTTCACTTCGAAGATCTTGCGCATCCGCTCGGGGCTGACGTCGGCGAAATGCCCGGTAGCGCCGATGCCCGCGTTGTTGACCAGGATATCCAGCCCGTCAAAATGGCGCAGGGCGGCATCGACCATTTCTTGGCGATCCACAGCGCTGGTAACGTCGGCCTGCACCCATTCCAGCGTGCCGCCCAGATAGCGCCCTTGGGAGCTGAGTTCCTTCAGGAGTTCTTCGTTGCGGGCGGCGGCCAGGACTTTGACGCCACGCGCCGCCGCAGCCAGCGCCAACTCCCGCCCGATGCCTTGCGAAGCGCCCGTGATCAGCATGCGCATGCCAGCAAGACGGCGACGTTGACCCATCTGCAAATCCTTGTTTTCCGTGTTAACACTAGCCCGTCGCGCGAGCGAGGGAATGTTAACAAACCACATCTTAACGGCGCGAAGCCGGGTGAGTCGATTGCGGAAGGACGGGTTAAATAGGAAAAACCGGCAACTCGAATCGATCGTAGCGGAATTCGCAAGAATTCCGGCGTCGCTGCAAAGCCCGCATTGTTGCGAATGCGGCTACAACGCGAGCGAATCGGCGCAATCTTGGGAGGCTATGCAATCGCCCCGCGCGCCACAAATGTCATTTTGATCAGGATTGATTGAGCGCACACAATTGGAAAGTCCGATTCTTTCGATACGCCCAGTCCCTTCGGAGGTCACATCTATGCGCTGGCTCGCGCGCTTGCTCGGCTTGACCCGCCCGACACGCGGTTCGACGAGGCCAATTCAACTTCGACTAGAGGAACTGGAAAGACGCGAGGTGCTCAGCACCTATTTCCTGTCGCCGACCGGCAGCGACGCCGCGCTCGGCAACGAACAGTCGCCCTGGCAAACATTGCAACATGCGAGTTCCCGCATCGTCGCCGGCGACACGCTCGTCCTACGCCAGGGGACGTACGCCGGCAACATCACCATCGACGTGCCGGACATTACCATTCGCTCCTATGAGGGAGAGTGGGCCACCATCACCGCGTCCATCGTTGATCCTGCGGCCGAGTGGGTGGTGCGCTTCAATATCGACGCTCATCGCGGCAAGCTGCAGCGCGTGGAGCTTGTCGGCGGTTACTTTTACGCCCTTAAGACGGAATCGAACTTCGACCTTGGCAAGTCCGTCGAACATGGGGCCAGCGGACTTTTGGTGGAGGATTGCAAGCTGCACGACAGCGGCCGCGACGTCGTCAAACTCACTCCGGGCTCGAACGACGTCACCATCTGGCGCACTGAGATTTTCAATTCCGGGCGGCGCGACCCCACGAATGCCGAGGGCATCGACAATGTCAACGCCGACCGCATGATCGTGCAGGACAGCTACCTGCACGACCTCGCGACGACCGGCATTTATGCCAAGGGCGGCGCCAGCGACTGCGTCATCGAGCGCAACCGCATCGAGAACGCCGGCGCATTGGGAATCACGCTCGGCGGGGACACGGACCCCGAGTGGTTCGACCAGAGCGCCGCTTATTACGAGAATATCAACGGCGTGGTGCGCAATAACATCGTGGTCGACACCGAGTTTGCCGGTGTCTCGCTGACCGGTTCGCTCGGCGCCCGCGTTTACAACAACACTTTGGTGAACGTCGCCCAGAGCGGCCAAGCCGCGGTGCTTTTGAACGCGGGAGAAATCTGGATCAACGGCGTAAACCGCATCACGCCGAACAAAGACGCGGCGCTTGCCAACAATATCGTCACCACCGCGGCCGGCAGCACCCGGCCGCTCTTCCAAATCAGAGAGAATGGCCTCGACGGTCCCTTGGCGCTGGCGAACAACCGCTACTTCGCGGCCGAGGGCAGTGCTACTTTCGTGGACGCGCGTGAAGGCAGCGCTTTCTCGGGCCGCCTGGCCGGCTGGCAGGCCCACACGGGCGAGGCGAACAGTTCAGAGGGACATCCCGGCCTGGACAGCGCCCAGCACTTAAACCCCAGCAGCGCTTGTCGTGATGCCGGCGTGGCGCTGGCAGGCTTCGCCGGCGATATCGGCGGCGACCAGCGGACTTTGGGGTCGGCCTGGGACATCGGCGCCGACGAATTCCGGCTAGTGCGGGTGGAGTACGACCCCTGGAATCGGGAGCGCATGGCCCTCGTCGCATACGGCACCACAGGCGCCGACAGCATACATTTTCAATCGTTGAACCAGGGCACGCAGATCGCCGTTCAGGTCAACGGCGTGACCTACGGACCATTCACAGCCAGTGCGCTGTCGCGGCTCATCGCCTATGGCTATGACGGGAACGATCGCTTGACGGTCGAAAGCAGCCTCACACGTGGAGCATTTCTGGCAGGCGGAGTCGGCGACGACACGCTAGCCGGCAGCACCGCCGCCGACATCCTGCTCGGCGGCGCTGGCAACGACACCCTTGTCGGGGGCGCCGGCGACGATCTGGTTTTCGGCGGCATCGGAACCGACGAGCTTAGCGGAGGGCTTGGCACCGACCTCATGGTCGCAGGGGCCACCGTTTACGACAACTACACCTTGGCGCTGGGACAGATCATTCAAGAATGGTCATCCAGCCGGGCATTTCGCGCGCGTAACGATCTTTTGATTCCCGACGATTCGGAAAGTGACTAATTCATTGAGGGGCTGCGTCCCAGACCGTGACGGTCGCGTCGTTGCTGGCGGCGGCAAGATACCGTCCATCGGGGCTGAAGGCCAATGTGCCGATGCCCATGCGCTGACAGCGAAGCGTCAGCGCCTCCTCGCCCGTTTCCACGTCCCAGAGTGTGACGGTGGGATCAAAGCCGGACGACGCCAGGCGCCGCCCATCGGGACTAAAGGCGACCGCATTGACGAGATTCCGTCCGAAGCGGTTGCGGATGCGCATGATTTCTTTGCCCCTCGACACATCCCACACACGAATCAACTTGTCATTGCCCGCCGAGGCAAGGAGCCGCCCGTCCCAGCTGAACGCTACACACTGGACATTTCCGTCGTGTCCTCGAAGAGTGAAGAGTTCGCTTCCCGTGGCTGTATCCCACAATTGGACGGTGCGATCATTGCTGGCCGAAGCGAGGCGTAGGCTGTCGGGACTGAACGCGACGGCGTTAATCGAGTCCGCGTGGCCGGTCAAAGTAAAGAGCAGCTTGCTTGCTTTCCAGTCCCAGAGCTTGATCGAATTGGCAAAGTCGACCGAGGCCAAGCAAGCCCACTGTGGACACACGGCGCCCGCCCAGCGCATTTTGTCTTTCGGGGCGTTGAACGTCTCCAATACGCGCCCGACCGCGTCCAGTTGCTTGCCGCGTCCCGATCGATCGCAGACCAGCAGCCGGTCGCCATCGGGGCTGAACATCACTTGTTGAAGTCCACCCATACGAGTTGGTAGATCGAGCAGGACTCGTCCCGTTGCCGGCTCCCAGACTTTGACAGTGCCGTCGCCGCCGACCGAAGCCAGCCGGCCGAGCTGCGCAAAGGCAAGACTGCGGACAAAGCCCTCATGGCCGCGAAAAACAAAGGCTTCGGGGTCCTTGGTGACGTGCCAAACCGCCATGCGCTCAAGACCTGCGGAAGCCAAGAGGCTGCCGTCCGGGCTGAAGGCGATTGCGGAAACGGAACGGAGATGTCCACGCAGCGTCAGAAGCTCGTGCCCATTGGTATCCAGGATTTTCAGTGAGCCGACGCTGTCGCCGACAGCGAGTCGCCGGCCGTCGGGACTGAAGGCGACACAGGACATGGGGGCCGGATGCCGGGCAAAGGCGGCTTCCAATTGGCCGAGCCTCATGTTCCAAAGCTTGACGTTGCCGCTACCGTCTGCCGACGCCAGGCGCTGGCCGTCTGGGGCAAAGGCCAAACAGGTGACAAAAGTCGCTTCATCGCGCAGCTCGAAGCAGCGCTCGCCTGTGTCGGCGTTCCAGATCTGTATGGTGCTCTCTTTGCTGTTAGGCGAGGCCACCCACAGACCGTCCGCGCGAAAGACGAGACTGCACAACCTGTCAAGCGGGAGGCGACACGAACGTAGCTCCGCTCCCGTGCCCGCATCATAGACGCGCACTGTGTTATCCTGAAAATCCGCCGCCGCCAAGGACTTGCCGTCGGGGCTGAAGGCGAGTTGATCGCCTCGGTGGTTGCGTAGCTCGCGGCCATCCTCAAGACTCCACACTTTCAAGACGTGGTTTGGATAGCCGGCGAGGGCCAGGAGTTTGCCGTCTGGACTGACAGCCGCTTGGCTGTTCGACCGCGGAATTGAGGAAAACCCCGGGAGGGTGCGAAGGACATTGCCCGAAGCGACGTCTCTGACGCTGACGGTCTTGTCATCCTGCACTAGAACGACGCGCGTGCCGTCGGGGCTGAAGGTCACGGCGAAGGCCTTGTTCGAGTTGTCGGTGCGGACCAGGAGCAGTTCGGGATGGCATAGGCGCTGTAGATAATGCCATTCCCAGCCGCGTAAGTCCTTCTGGCCTGGCTTGGGCAAGCAGGATGTCAAGAACTCTTGTGCCTGCATGACGTTGGCTTCCTGCCAGCTCATGTAGGCCAGGCGAATGCGATACAGATACTGCGTTTGCCATTCCCTGTCGAGCGCTTGGGCGAGGTGGTTTTTGGCCTCCGTGGTGCTCTGGAGTGCATTCTCGGTTTGTTTCTGCTTCTCCCGGATTTGCACGTCGCTAATAACAAGCACAGTCAGGAGGAGCAGCGCGGCCAGAGTGCTGACGGCGACCAAAGCCGCGGTCGCCGGCCTGCGCCGTATCCATTTCGCCACGCGGCCGAGCGCGCCGATGGGCCGGGCGCGAATCGGCTCCGCGTTTAAGAAGCGGCGCAAGTCGTCGGCCAGATCCTGGGCGGCGGCATAGCGTTTCGTAGGTTCCTTTTCGAGGCATTTCAGGCAAATCGTCTCCAAGTCGCGGGGTAGCTTCGGGCGCAGCCGCGACGGCGACACCGGCTCTTCCTTGCGCACCAAGAGCAGCGTCGCTAGCCCAGAATCCGCTTGGAAAGGCGGCCGCCCGGTGAATAGCTCGTACAGGATGACTCCCAAAGCGTAAACGTCGGCAGCCGGCCCGATTTGACCGCGCCCTTCTGCCTGCTCGGGCGCCATATAGGTTGGCGTGCCCAGCAAATGGCCGCTGTGCGTTTGTTGAGGCTGTCCGTCGAGCAATTTCGCCAGCCCGAAGTCTGTAATCCTGGGTTGGTAACTGGTGAGGGGTAGGGGCTCTTGGTGAGTGGTGAGGGGTGAGTGGTGAGTGGTCCCATCATCATCTGCACCACTCACCACTCCACCACTCACCAACATTACATTGGCTGGTTTCAAGTCCCGATGGATGATGCCGCGCTCGTGGGCATGCTGCACCGCTGTTGCCAGGATCTCTAAGAGCGAAGCTGCGTCTTTGAACGGCGCCGGCTTTTCCTGCAGCCGCAGCCACTCGGCGAGAGTTATGCCCGGACAATAGGCGGATGCCAGATAAGAAATGGGGCCGACTTCGCCCGCCTCATACAGCGGTACCAGGTTGGGGTGATCCAGTCCCGCCGCCGCCCGAGCCTCCTGCTGGAAACGAGCACGCAAGTCGGCGCTGACCAGGACATCGGTGCGCGGGACCTTGAGGGCTACATCACGACCGAGCCGCGTATCGTGAGCCAGGAACACAATGCCGAAACCGCCCCGGCCTAGCTCGCCACGGATCTCAAAGGGACCGAATCGCTGAATGGACGACTCGATAGGAGAGTTGTTGTCCTCTCGCGGAGCGAGTGGACTACTTTCGGGGCGCGGCCACAGGCGTCGGAGCAGGTCGACGCAGGCAACGGTTTTATGCAGACGGGGCTCGGGGGCGACGCCAATGGTGCGCAATGTGGGCAACTCGCCGGCCGCCAATGCCTCGTCCCAGGAAATGAGTTGTGACGCCAAGTCGTCGGCGCAGTCGTCCGGCTCGTCGGCCTTCATGCGATGTTCCTGTTTTTCCGGCATTGGTTGATTGACTGGATTATAGATCGGGCAATCTTGTCGGTCAACAAAGCACGGCGCGACAGGCACTTGCGCCGCGCACGGAATCACACGGCCAATTCGGCGCGTTTTCGTGCTTACCGGTAGAGCGGCGTCAACGATCCCCACTTGTGGAGAGTTCAATGTATCCGGATCTAGTAAGCCAAAACGGCAAAAAGGCGTGTTTGTTTTTCAATGTGGACGCCCATGTTGGGCCGAATTGCCAGAACAAAATGGATGACGTCATGTTGGTGCAATACCTCATGCGTAAACTCGCCGAGGCGGGCATTCCGGCGGACAATCCAGCCGTGCGCACGACGATGTCAGACGTGAGCCCGACGGGCCAGTTCGACGCCACGACCGGCGAGGGGATTCGTGCCTTTCAGGAGTACATGCGGGGCAAGTTTGGGGGCGTCGTCGATGGCCGCGTCAGCCCCGCAAAAGGTCCGTCGTATGGCAACGGCGTTTACACAATCTACAACTTGAATTGCTGGATGCGCGGCGCCTTTGCCAACGTGTGGCCGAGGCTCCAGGATCTGGGGGACTGTCCGGGGCTCTTGAAGAACGTGATTCCCATGATGCTATGAGCGCCGATCCAGTTCTTTTTGCAATTGCTCAATGGCTCGGAACCAGAGCTTGCGCACAGCATTCTCCGAACGCTCCATCAGCCGGGCAATCTCGTCGAAAGGGCGGTCCTCCTGATTGCGCAGGATGATGACTCGGCGATAGTCCTCCGGCAAACGCGCGATGGCGCGCTCGACCGCACTGGCCTCTTCACGCGACACAGCTTGCCGGCTCGGCGTCGGTGTGTCGGCGGCCAATCCGGTTCCGGGTCCATGCGAGGTGCTTTCGGGTTGCAATGCTTGCTCGCGGTCGATCTGGCGTTTGGTTGTGCCGCGGTAATGGCGAGCGAAATTGGCCAGGTTATTTTGCAGCAGGCGGTTCAGCCAGGCGCGCAATTCGACATCGGTAGCGCCTGAGAACTGAGGGAAGTCGCGCTGGGCTTCCAGAAAGGTCTCCTGAACCAGATCGGACGCCCCACCCTTGGCCCTTAGCTCTCTATCCAGTCCCCGGTTGGCAACCATGAGCAAATAGTTGCGGCAGGCTTCGAGCGCTTCGCCCAGCGCCGCTTGCGAACCGCTTCGCGCTGCCTCAAGCCAACGATCAATCTCTTTAAAGTCTTCAGCCATCTCTTTTCCCGGCAGTTCACTACTGTGCGCGGAAGCTTTCTTGCGCTGATTTGTTGCGCTGAGTTGAGACAGCGCAAGTCATTATTTACAAAAACGTTGCAAAAGGCAACTGGCTCGATTTGCCCATTTCGACGCGGCGGTGAGTGGGGGATCGCCGGAGCGAATGCGGCTACCAACGCACCGACGACTTGTATGGGGAAATTGGTGTCATCAATCTGTCATCAATCCGTTTTCCACAACATGCTGCAATGAAAGGAGTAACAGAAATTGATGTCACGCCTGCCAAAATGAGCGATGTGTCATCAATTTTTCTGCCACTTTTTGACGTAAGTCTATACTTAGCTTAAAGTTAATTTCCTGACACATCGTGTGTTTTACGGCTCTTTCTCATTCGCGCTTTTTCTCAGTTGACAGTTTCTCCCGCAGTTGTTCAGGTGTTAATTTGAGCACGTCCCACCAGCGCAGGCCTTCGGGCCAG
>JAKEFD010000155.1 GCA_022616245.1 Gemmataceae bacterium | reverse complement strand
TTGACCGAAGTGCTAGCGACCGTCCCGGCGAAGAAGCGCGTGTTCATCGAAGTCAAGTCCGGGCCGGAGATCATCCCGGAGCTCAGGCGCGTGGTGATGGCCGCCAAGCTGCAACCGGAACAGACAGCGATCATCAGCTTTTCGCCGGAGGTGGTTGCCGCGGCGAAGAAAGCGCTGCCAGAGTTGCAGGTTTATTGGATCGTGGAAATTCGCAAAGACAAGAAGCCGACCTGGAAGCTGGACCAGTTGATCGAAAAAGCCAAGCAGATCCGCGCCGACGGTCTCGATCTATCTGCGGACGCACAGATTACAGCGGGTTTTGTACAAGAAGCGAACAAGTCCGGTCTGCCGGTCTACGTGTGGACGGTGAACGATGCGACGCTTGCGCGTCGGATGCTCGACGCCGGCGTTCTCGGCATTACCACCGACCGGCCTAAGTGGCTGCGCGGTCAATTGGGAAACTAGCCGGGGATAGCGACTTTGTTATTTCCAACTGAGTGCTCATGTGGTGCAGGGCTGCTCGTCTTCGACCAGGTCCACGTCCTCTTCGTCGGTGGCGTCCGACAGTGATCGCAGCTCTGTCAGGCTAAGACGCTCCGCGAGCTTGATGCCCATGCGGAAACTGCCGTCGGCAAGGGGCCGGGCCCAGATGACCTCGCCGCGCCGGCGTATTTGTTGTTCGTCGTTCAAGGGAAACACGATGTCGATCGTTTGTCTGCGCTCCACATAGCGCGGTAGTGCCACCGCCATGCCGGTCTCCGAAATATCGAGCAAACGGGCGTCGAACGCCGGACCGGATTCGCCCAGGACGCGGCACTGCAGGAGTATGAGGCGACGGGTTCTGCGGCGCGGATGGCCCCGGCGCTCTTGATTGACGGATTGGGACAAGCCGTCCAGCGTTTCACGGACTTTTTGCATGAAGGCTTCCGCGCCAAACGGTTTGCGCAAAAGGTCGAAGCCGCCTTCGCGGATCGCGTCGCTATACACGCCGATGTCTGTGTAGCCCGACATGAGCAATACCTTGGCGTCGGGCCTGAGCATGGCGACTTCACGCGCCGCGGATACGCCGTTCATCTTCGGCATGACGACGTCGGAAACCATGAGATGAATCCTGCCGGGAAAGTCCTGGCAAATGCCGAGCGCTTCTTCGCCGTCGCGCGCTTCGAGCACCATGTAACCGGCATCTTCAAGGTAGCGCCTGGCCAGGGAGCGCACGCCTTCTTCGTCTTCGGCCAGAAGAATGACCTCTCTGCCGTTGTGCGCTGATTTGGAAGCGGGACTGTGCGCTTCCAGCTTCGTCGCTTCGGTGAAGCGTGGAAAGAAGATGCGAAACGTGGTGCCGCGCCCCGGGGTGCTGCTGACGACGATGTGGCCGTCGGCGTTGCGGACGATGCCGTAAACGGTGGCCAAGCCCAAGCCGCTGCCTTTGCCCACGCCCTTGGTGGTAAAGAAGGGCTCGAAGAGATGGGCCAGCACGTCCGCGTTCATGCCGCAGCCGGTGTCGGTAATTTCCAGCGTGGCGTAGGCGCCCACCGGGATATCGGGGTGTTCCTTGTTGAATTCCTCGTCGGCGTCAAAGTCGCCGGTGCCGATCTTCAGCTTGCCGCCGTGCTCCATGGCGTCGCGCGCGTTCACGACCAGATTCATCAGCACCTGTTCAATCTGTCCCGGATCGGCGTTGATGGGATTCACCTTGGGCGCGAGCACGGTCAAGAGCTCGATGTCTTCGCCGATGATCCGGACCAGCATTTTTTCCAGGTTCTTGATGAGATCGTTCAAGTTCAACGAAGTGGGCAAGCAGACTTGGCGGCGGCTAAACGCCAGCAACTGCCGAGTCAAGTGCGAGGCGCGCTCGCCGGCCTTGAGGATCTCTTGCACCAGTTCCGCGTTGGGGTCGCCGCTCACGAATTTGTTCAGAAGCAGCTCGCTATAGCCGTTGATGACGCACAAGAGGTTGTTAAAGTCGTGCGCCACTCCGCCCGCCAGACGGCCGATCGCTTCCATTTTCTGGGCCTGGCGGAACTGCTCCTCCAGCCTTTGCTTCTCGCGCACGTCCTTGGCCATGAAAGACAGGAACGCCAGCTGCCCGTCGTGATCGTGATGGGCCAGGACCAAGAGAGAAATCGGAATCAAATGCCCGCGGCGATTGTGAAACTGGGCGTCGCCGGTCCAGACGCCGTTGCGCGTCGCGCGCGGAACCGCTTCGCTCAAGAGGATGCGCTGGCTCTTCATCGGAAAGAAGTCTGCGACCTGCAAACGCGCCAGTTCTTCATTGGGGCCCACACCCAGCATCTTCCGGCCAGCGCGATTGAGGTATTGCAGTTGCAGCGTTGGACCCACGACCGCCACAAGGTCCGTGGTGGCCTCCAAAATGGTCACCAGCCGGCCTTGCGCGTCGCCGGCGAGATGTCTCTCCCAGACCAGCGACAGCACGTTGGCCGCAGCGTGCAGAAACTGCTGATCCTCGACGCTGAAAACACGCCGCTCCCGGGTTTGCACTGACAAAACGCCCACCTTTTTGCCGGACATGGGCAGCGTTATGCCGCTCGTGAACCGCGGCGTTCGGTCGCCAATGCCGGCGCTGAAGCGCGGGTCGTCGACAAGACACTCGACAATTACCGGCCGATTTTCGCGTTGCGCGAGGAGCGCCTGCATTTCGATGTCGCGCTCCAGCGCGTGCAAGCCCTTCCCGTCCACTAGCGAGACGATTTGGTGGTTGCCAATGACCTGCAGAAGTTCGCAAGCGTCGGCGCGCAGCGTGAGGCGGACAATCTCAAGCGCCTTGGCGGTCAAGATCGGCGCATTCAGCCCTTCCAGGGCAAACTGGCTGACCTCGGCCAAGGATTTGGCGTAGGAGGGAGTCCCGGTCATTATTCTCGGATCTTTCATTCCCAGGGAGGGGGGAGCCTGGGCTCTGGTTCCATCCATGTAAGGGCAGTCTACCCAAGTATAAGTCGCAAGGGGACGGTAGGACAACGAAACGAGTCCGGAATGCCGAAAAAGCCGAAAACGACAGTCAGATCGAGACTTAGATTCGCGTAATAGCAGACTTTTTTACCAATACCAAAGG
>JAKEFD010000154.1 GCA_022616245.1 Gemmataceae bacterium | reverse complement strand
TTCACGGCATGTCCTTCTTGGCCGTAAATTCCTTGACGCGGACTTCTCTGAACTCCACGACCGTCGCCTTGTTGGCAATCTGCAATGCCAGATGGCCACGTGGGAATCGTTTGGCTTTGTCCTCCCAGTCCACGACCGATTTGTCGTTGACCTTGATGTTGACGCGGAAGCCGACGACGACGTCCATCGTGAACCAGGTGTCCATGGCGACCAGCACTTCCGGCACCCTAACGGTGGGTCTGTCTTGGCCGGCGACAATCAGGCTGCCTGTGGGGAAACTTGGGCTGTTGCCGATCTGTGCTTCATTGCCGCCTGTAACTTTCGCGTCACCGGGCACACGCGCGTGGACGCCGCTGTTGCCCTTTTTGAGCCGGGCTTCTACTTTCAGATGCACGTCCTCGTAGTCAGCGCGCTCGCTGAGGAGCAGTCCCAGCGTTTGGCCGCCGCCGACTAGGAGTCCATTCTCCACGCGCCAACCGGCCTTCGGCTTCCAGCCGGTAAGATCTTTGCCGTTGAAGAGGCGGACAAAACCTTCTTCGCCGACTTTGTTGTCGTCCAGTCGCGGAGTCTTTTCCTTTAGTAGAACAGTCGCTTCTTTGCCGTCGGCGCTATGAATCACAACGAAGACATAGCGCTGCACCTCGACTTGTCCGCGCTTTGCGAGGAGGATGTGCTCTCCTGCCTTGAGCTCAATCGGGCGCTTGAGTTGGTCGGCGGTAAGCGCATTGCCGTTGAGGTAATACTTCACCGTGCCGTCCTGGATCAGCTCGGGATCGATCTTGGTGTCGAGAGTGATTTGAAAAGTGGCGCTGGGCGTGCGCGTGAAGAAAATCAGTACGCCGGCCAGGATCACCAGTCCCAACGCAGCGCTGGCGATGAGCCAGCGCCAAAACGACGCGCCCGAACCGCGCCGCGCTTCCTCAAAAGGCACAAGTGACTCCGCGCGCGGCTCGGCGGAGATTGCGTGGGCCCGTGGCTTCGTCCGAGCCGCGACCGTGAGGGAGCGGGGCACTCGCCGCGGACTTTTCCAACATATCGCGCAGATACTGGTCCAGCGCGTCAGCCAGCGCTTTCATCGATTCAAAACGCCGCGCCGCGACCTTGGCCATGGCTTGAAGGCAAATCGTTTCGAGCCGGCGATCCACGTCGGGACGAAGCATGGACGGGGGCTGCGGCTCCAGATGCAGCACTTTGCCGATGACTTCCGTCACGCTGCCGGTGAACGGCGGTTGCCCGGCTAGCAATTCGTAAAGGATCACGCCCAGGCTATAGATGTCTGCAGCAGGGCCGATCGCTTGGACGTCGCCGCGGGCTTGTTCGGGCGACATGTACGCGGGCGTGCCCAAGATGACGCCTTGTTGCGTTTGCTTGGCGCCGGCGTCGTTCTTAAGGCGGCGCGCTAAGCCGAAATCCGTGATGACCACGTCCTTGCGTTCGCGGTCGATCATGATGTTGGCCGGCTTGAGATCGCGGTGCACGATTCCCTTGGCGTGTGCTACGTCCAGGGCAAGCGCTAGCCGGCGAACCATAAGCGCCGCCTGTTTGGCCGGCAGCGGCTCGCTACGCTCTTGGAGAAAAGCCGCCAGCGATTGGCCGTCCACGAAGCCCATGACGATGAAGTAATTCGCGCCGTCCTGCCCCACTTCATGTACGGGACACAGATTCGGATGATGCAAAGTTGCGGCGGCGCGAGCTTCGCGCAAGAACCGCTCCACGTCGTCCGCGCTTTCCAAAGTTCCACGGCGCGGCGCCTTGATCGCCACTTCACGCTCCAACTGCGGATCGCGCGCCTTGTACACCCTGCCGAAGGCGCCTTCGCCCAGGAGACCGAGGATTTCGAATCGGCCAATCGTCCTGGGCAGGTCCGTTGAGGCTGCATGGCTTCCGCCGCGATCCGAACGCACGCTTTCTTCGCTAACGGCCGTCTCCGCCGCCTGGGCCCGTTGGCTGATCTCGCGGAACAATGCCTCCACCAGGGCCGCATCCTCGGGAAACCGCGCCGCGTACGAGGAGGGGTTAGCCACTTCGCCGCGACGAGCGCGCAACTCGACGTCGAGCTTCAGCAAAGCGCGCAACAGCTCGCGACGTTCCTCACCAGCGCTTTCCCCCAGATAGTTCTCCAGCCGCGGCTCGCGACCGGTCTTCCATGCCGCTTCGAAGCGGTCGCACAGGGCGTCGATCTTTTTCATGCCAGCGACAGACACGCGACTTTCGACCATGGCAGTTGCTCCAAGGGAGGGTGGCGAAAACCATCTACGTTCGTCATCACCGTTGCCGCATTCGCCCCGCCAGTGTCGGCGCGTTTTTTCGACATTCCGATGGGCGACGCTATGATAATGGCGACACTGCGCGATTCACGCAAGCGCTAATATGTCCGAGAACGCGTCGGTCACGTTTTGGATCGATCAACTGAAGGGTGGCGATGTGGCCGCGGTGCAGCCCTTGTGGGACCGATACTTCACGCGCTTGGTGCAACTGGCACATAAACGGTTGCGCGGCTCCGCTCCGTCGACCGACGGCGAAGACGTGGCCTTGACCGCATTTGCCAGCTTTTGCCGTGCGGCTGAGCAAGGACGCTTTCCACAGCTTGCCGACCGCGACGACCTGTGGCGGCTGCTCTTCACCATAACGGAGCGCAAAGCGCTGAACGAAATGCGCAACCAACGCCGTCAAAAGCGCGGCGGCGGGCGAATGGTAAACGAGGCCGCGCTGGATGCGGCAACGTCCAGCGACGCGCCCGGACTCGCCAACATTCCCGGCCGCGAGCCGACTCCGCTCTTTGCCGCGCTGGTGGCGGACGAACTGCGGTGTTTGTTCGACGTGCTCGAGGACGACCTCTTTCGGGCAACCTACGGCCCCGCCAATGGTCTCGCCTACTGCGGAATGCCCTCGGTCGAGTTTTTGGATGTAAGAGCCTGGCGGCAGGAACTCGCATCCGTTTACGCAGTCGAATTGTATGAGGAGACTCTCTCGAAGATGAGGATCGAATGGGACAGGCTGGACATTGATCTCCCTGTGGACTTTGACGGGCCGACCAACATCATTGAGTATCTCGTCAAGTCGGACCGAGTCTACGACATCTACAATCTGGATTTCTATGGGGGCTTCATTTACCCGTCGAAGGACAAGATCAAATGTGTCGATGCTATCAGCTCCTTGATCGGGCGTCACGCGCTAGCTCGCCGCTCGTTTATCCTTATCGTCACGTTCAACGTGCGCGATAAGGGTGCCGAAGAGTACCTGCACTATCTCAGCAGGATACCTCCTGTCTTGAAGGGCTGGAAGAACGTGAAAAAGTGTTGCGAAGAGCACAAGGAGAACCAAGCGCGGCGATTGAAGATCTGCTTCCCGTTTTATTGTTGGCAGACGGGGATTGCTCAGCGGTTTGCCGTTCACGTGTCTGATCCCGTCGTCTATGAATCATCTGCGACGATGCTCCACTTCTATATGGAGTTGCACTGGCAAGAGAAGCCTCTTCCCGAGATTGGGACAATGGAAGCCGTCGCTGACCTGGCCAACCGCCCTCTATTGAGAATGGAACGCATGGTGCCCAGCATCGACTTGCGGCCCACCCAGATTCTACGTGACGCCCCAGTCGATTAAG
>JAKEFD010000153.1 GCA_022616245.1 Gemmataceae bacterium | reverse complement strand
GGAGGCGGCCAGGGCGCGGTTTCGGACTTCCTCAAGAAGGCGCAAACCAAAGCCGGCGAAGGCGCGAACTATCGCTTCGGTTATAACACCGCCAATTTCGAACGCGTCACCATGGACGACGCCAAAGGCGACAAACTGATTCTCTCGTTGCAGCAGGCCAAGGAACGCTTTGGAAACTTCAACAGCGCCCAAACATTCCAGGGCCAGGGCCAGTTGTCCAATGTGCAAGGCGGCAACTTGGGCGTCTATCTATCCTGTGACAACGCCGCTCTGCGCACCCAATGCCAGCTCGTCCAGACGGCCACGCGCTGGGTCGGCGGCCGCAACTGCCTGGAAATTGGCGGTGTCTGGATCGACGAAGCCTACGACGCCAAGATGAAAACCGTTACGGTCAAGGCGGCCAGCGAAGCGTACTTCCGCATCCTGGACCGCCATCCGTCGGCCAAAAACGCCTTCCGCATCAGCAACCACCTGGTGTGGGTCACGCCGAGCGGCACGGCTCTCATCGTCGATAGCACGACCGGCGCGGAAACGATGCCGGACGCGGATATCGACGCGCTGTTCGTAGCGCAGAAGAAGTAGGTCAATAGTAACGGATCGATCCCGAAGCCCGCGGACCAGTGATGGTCTGCGGGCTTTTTCTTTTGCCCGCGGTCCGAGCCGCGACCATGAGGGAGCGGGGCGCCTAGAATTATTCGCTCCCTCACGGTCGCGGCTCAGACATTCGGGGCCGCTTTTCGTCTCGCCCCGGCCCAGACAAAAGGTCGGCGGATTCAACTCATGAGCAGGAGCGGTCCGCCGACCACCGATGCCGAGCCACCATACATCGCGGTCGGTCCGCCAACGCTCACATTGGTGAAGTAATCCTGCATGCCACGTTGCAGTCGGCCGTAGCGGTCGTACCACCAAATCTTGCCGCGCACGCTCATGAGCGCGAGCTGAGCTCCGCCGCCGACTCCGGCGCCGCCCGAGGCGATGTCGCAAGTGGCCCCCACCAAGTCATCGAAATTGAACGGAGTAAGCGCTGTGAAGCGCGTGAGGTTCACGCCGGAGTAGTTCGCCGAGCCGAGAATCGACTCAATAACGTCGGCTTTCTTGGGCCCAAAGATCCTCCGGAGTTGATTGATGAGTCCGAGCTTCGCCGGCGGCGAGACGTTGAATCCGAAACCGAACTGAGGCACCAAATACCAGTGTTCCTCCACGGGCGTCTCGTTCTTGCGGAACATCACCAGATTGGCCGCCACGACGATGCCCGGTAGAATGTTGAACTGCACGCCAAACACCGCGGTAGTCGACCAGTCGGCGTAACGGGGACCGCCAGGCACAGGCTTGCTGGGGTTGGTGCCCTTGGGTGCGCGCGGCTGAAAGTTGTAAAAGTGAACTTCAACGGCCCGCCAGTCCGCGGAGTTATCGCTTTCCGGCGCCTGGTAGCTGCCTTCGCCCATGAACTCAAGGTGGCGGACACGCTTGAGAATCCGCTCGTCCTTGACCTCCAGGTAATGAAGGACGCTCGCCACGCGCTCTTCGGACAACTTTTGATTCAGTTCCACGCTGCCGGTCTTGGACGCGAAGCCGACGATATCGACGTAATAGTAGCGCTGCTGGCCTGCGAGCGCCGCCAAATCGTCAAGCCACGCCCGATGTTCCGGTTGCAGGTCCGCCTTGCCGGTCGCGAAATCGGTCAGGCGTGCCTTGCGGATGGCGTTCGTCTCAATGAACGGTTTGCCGATGCGACTAACCATATTGGTCTCCTTACAAAACACCTCGCGACGCGATGAGTAAGAGTCAAGTTCGGACGCCTACGCGACCTTCTTGTTAGCCTTCCGGTCCCAACCGGTCCGGATGGCGGCGTCCAGCGTGCCGTCCGCCTTTTGCGGCTTGTAGGAGATTTCAATCTTGGCGAAATTGAAGCTGATTCGTTCGGTGGGAACGAGGTCGCCGTTCCCGTTGCATCCGCCTTGAAACGAAGAAATCAAGAGGTCTGCGAACTTTATGGTCATGTACTCCTGTTGATCCTTGCCTGCCTTGCGGCAGATCAGAGTGGCTGTCGGAATATGCCGGCCCTCAGCGCAGGCGAGCATCAATTCCGGCGAGGACTTGTCGACTGACTTGGTGAATTGAAAATCCTGCATTTGCACTTTGCCGGCGCCGCCGCCGCCCGCTTGCATGCCCATGCCCATGTTCGTTTCGCCCCAGCTCCAACTCTGGATGTCAATGCCGAATTTGGACTTCATCGTGGCATCCGCGGTTTCGCCCTTGATGCCGTCAATTAGCAGAAAACAATCAACCGTCGCCATAACTAAACTCCTTGGTAAAAAGAAAAGTCGGTGAACAATTCCCAATGATCCTTACAAATCTGCCAAGCTTCCTCACGAGATCGTGTCCGAAATGTGCAAGAAAACTACGCGCTCTCCACCCATCAAGCGATCGACAACCTTGCGGAACGGCATGTTCAGCTCGTTGGTACGAAGGCCCAGGAGCCCGCTGGAGTGGTAACAAACGGACATGAGGCCGGCGTGGTCAACCGTGCCGTTGTAACGCGTGTGAGTCACCATCATCGAGTGGAAGATTTCGCCGCTCGGGCCCTGAATCTGGATCACATCTCCGAGTTGAGGTAGTCGATTCGATACGCGACCGCGGCCGCTCAGCACAAGGAAATCTTGGAGGGCGCGCGGAAACTTCCACGTTCTGCTGGAAGGGATGCCCCGCCTGCGCGACTGGCGTTCGCCGTGCCACCACACTTGCCTGTCTCCGTTGTCGCTGCTGTCCGGGGTGCGGCGCAGCATGGGCCAGCCGCCCGCTAACAAAGCTTGCGAGACGAAATTCGTAGAATCGTGGGCGGCCCGCCCGAAGCGCGGATTGTGGCTCTTGGCCCAGCGGCGGGCATATTCCGCGGCCGCTTGGCGGTTGTACACCGCCGGTTTCGCGGGCCCGACCGACGGCTGTCCTGGGCCGGCGGGTGGGTTCCGCGGTTGCTTCTTGTAGTCGTAGAACCACGGCACCCACAGTAGAATGTCGCCGACTTGGATCAGGTCCTTGTTCTTGATGGGGATCCCGGTATCGTTCTGCTCGTCGTATTCTTCGAAATGATCCAGGCTCTCGTAGTTGCCGTAGAACACCCAAGAATACTTGCTGAGCCAGTCTCCGGGCTGCACTAAGATCTTCCCGTCGATGGACATCTTGAGCGAATAGGGCGGCCTTGTGTAAGTGGTGAATTCAAGCATGTTTGTCACTCCGAGTTTGGTCCTTTGTTCAATCGTTTGGCGATCACTCGATCCGTTCTTTTCTGGCGACAACCTTCAATCCACGAGGTTCCGAAACATGATTCGATGCTCCAAAAGAATGTGAACAGTCCCTCGCTCGCGCGTCGGGCCAGCGTTAGAAAGTGAGCGCGCACAGCGGACGTCCGTGCAACGCGCACAAGAATTCCCGTCGGACACGACGTTACGGCGCTACGTATTTGGACGACGCGAACAACTGTGAGTCGTCCGGGAACTTACTGGGCAATCGCCTTGCGTTCCTTTCGCCATTTCTCTGCCGCCTCCTTGTTCCCTTCTGCTTCGGCCAATTCGATCAGCCAATGGAGTGCCTCGCGCATCAAGGCACGGCTCGTAGGTGGGAGCTCGGCCTCCTTGGCCTTCATTCCCTGATAACCTTCGCGCAAAAGCGGCTCAGCCTCGACGTAATTCTTCTGAACCAAGAGCGCGCCGCCAAGCAATGCTCTGGTCTCGAACGCCCACCAGGTTTTGGGCCCGTGATTCTTGCAGATGTCCATACTCTCGTTAAGGACCTTCACAGCCGCGACGCCTTTGTGCTGGCGAATCAGGTTGAGCCCAAAACGGTTCAGGCTGCCGGTCAACTGCGGCGCGTCTTCTCCATAGTCGATGCGGGCCTGATCGGCGAGCTCCTTGTAAAGCGGCTCGGACTTGGCAAACTGCCTGTCGCGATCGTAGGCGTCGGCCAGCGCCCTGGGAATCCATGCGAGCTTCGCCGGCATGGAGCCAGTTCGTTTCTTGGCTCGTTGATAGGCTTCCGCCAGCTTGGCCACGCCGTCGGCCTGCTTGCCCGCGTCCCGGTAATTGATCCCCAGGTTGGCCATCGTCACAAGGGTTAAGGGGTGGTCGGGGCCGGGCTTGAGCTCACTCAGTCGCAGCGTTTGTTCGAACAAGGGCACGGACAGGTCAAGTCTCTTGGCCCTCCAATACGCGGTGGCCAAATTGTTAGACGAGGTCAGGGTATCGGGGTGGTCCATCCCATGCGTGGCCGATCGGGCCTTGTATACGTTCTTGTAGAGTTCGATGGCCTCGAGGGTCTTGCCGGTCTCGCGATAGATGCCGGCCAGACTGTCCAAGGTTGCGAGGGTGTCCGGGTGCGTTGGACCCTGTGTAGCTACTCTGGCGCCGCGCACTTTTTCCAAGAGGTCGACCGCGTCCGGCGTGCGCCGCGCATTCCGGTACGCTACGGCCAGGTTGTTCAGGGTGGAAAGTGTATCCGGGTGATTCGGGCCGGGTTCGATCAACCGGACGTTGCGCACTTCCTCAAACAGGGCAATTGCCTTTTCCGTTTTGCCGAACTCCCGGTATGCGACGGCCAGGTTGTGCAAAGTGATAAGTGTGTCCGGGTGCGTCGGTCCGAGTTCATTGCTCCGAATCGAGCGCAGCTCTTCGTTGATGGCAATTGCCTCGGCGTTCTTACCGGCGCGGCGATAGGCCAGAGCCAGGTTGTTGTGTGCAGCTAGCGTAAGCGCATGCCGCGGGCCGAACGCGCGGCTCGACCGGTCTTTGGCCCGGATAAAGTGGGCGACCGCCTTCTCGTAATCGCCGATTCCTTGGTATGTGGTTCCCAGTGTCTGCAGAATCTCCGCTTGCAGCCGCGGCTGCTTGGGGAACTTTGCTTCGATCTTGTCCTCGGTTAATTCGGCGGCAGCACGGTCCAAAAGTTCGCGGATCGTCGGGTTCTCCTGGACCTGGAAATCCCCGCCGGTCAGCCAAAGCGTGTCCGCCTGCACGCGCGGGTCGGCCTGGCGCAGTAAGTCGACCTGCAGAAATCTGCGCGCCGCATCCGCAATCTGTTTTTCCTCTTCAGCCCGGTCGCGCGCTTCGTTGGCCCGTTTTTCATTATCCTCGGCGCGCTTGCGCTGGATCGCTTCGGACTCGGCACGCTTCGCTTCGCGATGCCGCGCGCCGGCTTCCGACAGCCGGGCGGCCTCGGTCTCCTGCCATGCCTGTTCCGCGCGCACCAGTCCCCACGTCGTGCCGGCCAGGCCGGCCAATAGGGCGAACAACACCAGCGCCGCCGACAGCACCGCTCCTCGATGCCGCCGCACGAACTTGCGCAGCCGGTAGCCCGCCGCCGGCGGGCCCGCCAACACCGGCTCGTCGTTCAGATAGCGCTGGATGTCCAGCCCTAGCGCATTGGCGGTCTCATAACGCCGGTCGCGGTCCTTCTCCAGACACTTCATCACGATCCAGTCCAGCTCGCCGCGCACCAGAGAGGGCAGTCTTGTTGGCTCCGTCCCCCGGTTCGCGGCCAGCGCCGGCAGACCGTCCGCCGCGCTCAGCTTTGTGCTTGGCTTCGGCGGATCCTGCTCGCGGATAACTCGTAAGGTTTCAAGCAGCCCGGCAGTTTCCAGTTCCGCGCCACAAAACGGCGGGCTTCCTGTCAAAAGCTCGTACAAGAGCACGCCCAGTGAGTAAATGTCGCTGCGCGTGTCCACGTCGAGTGGATCGATGCTGGCCTGTTCCGGGCTCATGTACTCGACCGTGCCGACAACTGCCCCGAAGCCCGTATCCAGAGACTGCTCGGTGAGCGGCGTGCCAGTCGCCTTGGCGACGCCGAAGTCAATCACCTTGGGCACGCCCCTCAACCTGCCTTCTCCCCCAGATGGGAGAGGGTCGTCGTATGTAGCGACCAGGACGTTGGACGGCTTGAGGTCGCGGTGGATGATGCCCTTTTGATGCGCGTGCTGGACCGCCTGGCAGACCGGGACGAACAGTTCCAACCGCTGCCGGGGCGTCAGGCGGTGCTCGTCGCAATACTTGGTGATGGGCACACCCTTGACCAGCTCCATGACGAAGTAGGGCCGGCCGGCGAATTGCGGATTGTGGATTTCGGATTGCGGATTTGCGGGACGATCTTTCGACTCTTCAATCCGCAATCCGCAATCCGCAATCCGCAAT